>PMHK01000019.1 GCA_003156635.1 Acidobacteriota bacterium
TCGGCGAAAATATCGGCTGGGCCTTTCAAGTCGTCGACGACATTCTCGACGTCGAAGAATCCTCCGCCGCCCTGGGCAAAACCGCCGGCAAAGACCAGGCCCAGAACAAAGCAACCTACCCGGCCCTCCACGGCCTGGAAGTTTCCCGCGACATCGCCGCCGACCTGGAAGCCAAAGCCCTAAAAGAATTGGAATTCTACGGCCCCCGCGCCGACCACCTCAAACAACTAGCCCAATTCTTGNNCGCCTTTGGCCGTCATCCAGAGGAGCGCAGCGACGAAGGACCTCTCTTCGATTGCTGCGACTCCGTCGCATGCTATTCTGCGTTCTCCGAATAACATGAAGTCTCCCGCGAAACCCAAAACCCGTCTCGACGTCCTAATCTTCGAACGCGGCCTAGCCCCTTCCCGCGAACGCGCCCAAGCCCTCCTCCTCGCCGGAAACGTCCTCGTCAACGGCCAAAAACTCTCCAAACCCGGCACCCAGGTCCCCACCGACGCCCGCATCGAACTCATCGGTGAACCACAAAAATACGTCAGCCGCGGCGGCCTGAAACTCGAAGGAGCGCTCTCCGACTTCGCCCTCTCCCCCGCGGGGAAAATCTGCATGGACATCGGCAGCTCCACTGGCGGCTTCACCGATTGCCTGCTGCAAAATGGTGCACTCCAAGTTTTCGCCGTCGACGTCTCCATCGATCAGCTCGATTGGAAGCTGGTCAACGACCAGCGAGTCGTAAAAATAGAACGGAACGCGCGCTACCTCAAACTGGAAGACCTGCCGTCCACCGACATAGCCTCGCTGCCAACTCTAGTAACCATGGACCTCTCCTTCATCTCCGTCTCGAAAGTCCTTCCCGCCGTCGCGCCGGTAGCCGCACCCAACACCGATTTTTTGATCCTGGTCAAACCTCAATTCGAACTGGAGCGCGGCGAAATCGGCAAAGGCGGAATCGTAAAGGACGACACCCTGCACCAAAAAGCGATCGAACGCGTGCAATCCGCCGCACGCGCCGCAAATCTCGAACTCCTGGGCCTAAAACCCAGCCGCCTCCCCGGCACCGAAGGCAATCTGGAATTTTTTCTCCACGCCCGCAAGCACGCCGAGCATTCCGCTTAGCGACATGCCGTCATCCTGCGGGCCCTGACGCAGGAAGGGAGCGCAGCGAAGGATCTCACCCGCGATCCCCCACGACTCGGCGAATCGCCACTCCAACTTTTTGCGTCACTTTCGATTCGATGCCCGCGAACGGGAAAAGTTCATCATTGCCGGCGACTATTATTCGGTTGTAACCGTCTCCTCGACAATGTGCGCGTCCTCGCCACCCTGCAGGCTCGCCATGATCGGCCATTCCTGCTCGGGATAGGCCGACCCGTCGCGCCGGGTAGGGTGCATCAGGGTATGGATATTCTTTCCCAGAATTTCTTCCGCCTGGTCATAACCAAGCAAGCGCAATGCCGCGGGATTGCAAAACGTGCAGACGCCCTCCATATTGACGCCATACATCGCGCTCGGCGTGGAATCGAGCAGAAGTTTTACCAACTCTCCGCGTTCGGCCAGTTCGCCGGTGCGCAGCGCGACCCGAGCCTCCAGCTCGAAGTGTGCCGTTCGCAGCTCGTCCAGCATGGCGTTGATCGAGTTGCCTAAGCCGGTCAGTTCATCGCGGCCGCTCACCTCTACGGGTTCGAACGTCCCGCGATGCTCGCCAATGTTATTGACGTCGCGGTTTAATTTCCCGATCCGCGACAACACAAATCTCTGCATGCAGAAAAGAATAACCACCGAAAACATCACCGCTCCGGCCAGGATCGTTCCAAATAGATAACGTTGGTCCAGTTTTCCGCGTTCCTAAATTGGACGTGGCGTTTCCACCCGCATCAATAACAACGGCTGGTGGAAAATGTCGGCCAACATCGCGTAGCCGGCGACCACGCGTCCCGATAAAGGAATTACTTCCACCTCCCGGTCGCCTTCGCGCAGCTCGGCGCGTGCTACCGAAAAATCGGGTGAGTTGCGGGAGTCGATCGGCTCGAAGCTTATCGAGGTGCGGGTCAGGCTGGTGAGCCGTCCGATTTCCCCCTCTTCAAATTTCCGGGCCAGCATGAACACCCCACGAGATTGACCGCTTCGCCGCGAAGTCAAAATCAGGCGCAACGATACGATGTAGGGTCCATCTGGAAATTCGATCAGGCCGTCCTGGGGCCTCATCGCGATCGCTTCGGAACCCATGCGCTCCAAAGCGAAAATGCGGCGTAGAAATTCGCGTGATGGGCCACCCTGCGCGGGGTTTTCCGGATCGTAACTGTGCAGGAAAACGATCTCTCCCTGGGTATTCCGAATGACCACCAGGCTGAAATTCAACTGGGCCCTTTCGTTGTCCAGGAATTCGCCGCTGATATCCGCTTTCTTTGGGTTCAACATGTATTCGTACATGCGGTCCCAATACGCGTAATCATTCGCACTGTCCGCCAGATTGCGGAATTCCAGGTCCAGGCCCGAAATGGCCAATTCGACGTCGCGCTCCATTTGCTGACGTTCGAGCTGTCGAAAACTGGACACCACGATCCGTCGCGACGTGATGTAAACCAACCCGGCCCCAAGGACCAGCNNTAAAGGTTCAATCGACCCGGGCCAGCCAGACCATTAGCTAGTTCACCGGCCGCATTCCTGGGATGTGGAGTATCTAGCCCGGCACATGTCCGGTTTCCGCCTTTTCTAATCGACACTTTGCTGCGCGATTTGAAACGGTCCTAACTCACACAAAACAAACGCCCGCATCCTATTCTAATCGTCACATTTGGGACCCTCTTCCCCCAAACTGTAGGGTAGAATTCATCCTCAATCATGATTCGGTCCGCCGGCATCATCTGCAAACCCATCCCGGATATGGTGGCCTCGGTCGTTCCGCCGCTGCGCGATTGGCTGCATGC
>PMHK01000115.1 GCA_003156635.1 Acidobacteriota bacterium
ATCGGTCGGTGGGCGGGATGCGGGCTTCGATTTATAACGCGGTGCCGAAGCCTTCGGTGCAGACGCTGGTGTCCTTTATGAAGGAATTTCAGCGGCGGAACGGATAGGTTTTTCGTTCGTAGATACCCACGGCCGCCCGGCGGTTGATTCCGATACAAACTCACAACCACACTGGTGTGGCAACTACGCAACACTTCACTTGACATGGGTATTTGGGCCCGTTAAGGTCAAATTTCCATGCTCTACACGTCTGTTCCCGCGCAAATTGCCACCGACCCACGCTTGGCTGATCGGGTGAAAGCCACGCTTTGGCTGGCACCGGTGAAGCGATGAACGCCCTGCGGTCCAAAAAGAAACGACAATTCTGGCTGATTCTGGGTGGCGTAGTCCTGGCCATGCTGTTGGCGGCGGTCTTTACTCTAGGATCGCTGAACCTGCCGGTGCGCCCGCAGGAAGGTAATGCGCTGGTGATCTTTTTCGCGCTATCCACAATATGCGCGGCCGCGCTGCTGGTTTTCGGGCTGATTCTGACACGGTCGCTACTGCGCATCTGGGAAGAGCGGCGCAGCGGCCAGATGGGCTCGCGATTCAAAGTAAAAATGGTGGCTGGGGCCATGGGTGTAACGCTGCTGCCGCTGGTTTTTCTGTTCGTAGTCAGCTACTCGCTGGTGAACCGCACGCTGAACGCCTGGTTTCCGAAGCCCCTGGAAATCGCCAACCAAAAAAGTCAGGACCTGTTCAGCGATATGCGGGATGACATCGTCACTCGCTTGAATGGAATTGCCGCGAACGCGGTCCAGAGCGGAGCTCCGGACGATTCGGCGAGCGAACTCATGTGGTCGGCGGACGCATGCTGGACCGAGTCAAAGTCCGGGGCGGTTGCGGGGGTCGCGTACTTCAAGCCGGCGGGCAACGCTGGAGCGTCGGCCACGGTGGTCCGCCAAAACATTGCGCCCGTGCGGGTGCAGCAGGTTTCAAGCGACCTGGACATCTGGAAGACCGATGACCAGCTGTTCATCGCTGGAAGCGCGCCGTGGAACGGCGGCAAATTCTACGTGGCGCGCGAGCTTCCCGGCGATTTTCTGGATCGCTATTCCGATGTGGAAGCACAAACTGCAGCCTACCTGCAACAGAAGCAGAATTTGCGCGCGTACAAGCGACAGATTCTGCTGCAACTGTCGTTGATGACCGTCATCCTGATCTCGACCACCACCTGGGTCGCGCTCAAGTTGTCAAAGCAGGTGACCGTTCCGATTCAGGGGTTGGCGGAAGCGACGCGCGAAATCTCCCGGGGAAATTTCGATCATCGAATTACGGTGCAGGCGCAGGACGAACTGGGGACGCTGGTGCGGTCATTCAACCGCATGACCGAGCAGTTGGGCGAAGGACGGCGGCAGATCAACGAGTTCACGCAAAGTCTGGAACAGGCCATCGAGGAGCGCGAACGGCGGCGCAAATTGATGGAGGCGATTCTCGAGAATATTCCCACCGGCGTGATTTCGCTGAATTCGACGGGAGATGTCTCGCGCGTGAATTCGGCGGTGCCGGCCATTCTGGGGGATTACGCGCGCGAAGCGCGGACTCTGACCGAATTATTGGGCGAAGACGGTGCGCGGTCGGTGCTACATCTGATGCGGCGATCGTTGCGCATGGGCGGGGCGTCGCGGGAAATTGAAATCGCAACTTCCGGGCGCCTGGTGCGCGCCGCCGTCACCGTGAGTTCGCTGGGACCGCGGAAATCGAATCCAGGGTTCGTCATCGTGATCGACGACTTGACGGACCTGCTGCGAGCGCAGAAGGCGGCGGCCTGGCAGGAAGTGGCGCAGCGCATCGCGCATGAAATCAAGAATCCGCTGACGCCGATTCAATTGTCGGCGCAGCGGCTACTGCGGTATCTGGAGCGCACGAAATCGCGCCGGCCGGAACACATTTCCAGCGATCTGGAAAAACTGGTGGCGGAGTGTGCGGGTTTGATCGAACGCGAGGTGCAGACGCTGGAATCGCTGGTGGATGCGTTCTCGCAATTTGCGCGATTCCCTACCGCACGGCTCGCTCGCGAGGATGTGAATTCGATTGTGGCCAGCGCGCTAAATCTGTTTCAGGGCAGATTGGAAACGATCACGGTGCGCACCGAACTGGCGGAGTCCTTGCCTGCCGTAAAGGCAGACCGCGAATTGCTGCGCCGGGTAGTGGCGAATCTGATCGACAACGCGGCGGAAGCGATGGAAGGCTCGTCGATCCGGCGTTTGCGAGTGGCCACCCGCGCCGAGGCCGAAGGCGACGCTGTGGAAATTATCATCGCCGATAGCGGTCACGGAATTTCGCCGGAGGATAAAGAGCGGCTTTTTCNNCGGACTGGGACTCGCGATCGCCAGCCGGATTATCGCTGAGCATAACGGAACGATTCGAGTGGAAGACAATTTGCCGACCGGAACGGTTTTTGTTATTCGCTTCCCGGCCGCCGAAGTTGCCGTCAGCCCCGCGCCAGCTGGGACGCCGCTGGCCTGATCACTTNNACTTCGCGAGAACCTCAGGAACCTAAACCAGGAAAATGCCTGCATCTATCCTAATTGTCGACGACGAAGTGGGAATCCGGGAATCGCTGGGCGCGTTGCTGCACGACGAGGGCTACGAGATTGCCACCGTGGATTCGGGCGAAACCTGCCTGGAAATTTTGGAAGAGCGCAGGTTCGATCTGATTTTGCTCGATGTTTGGCTGAAGAAGCTGGACGGATTGGAAACGCTCGAACGGATTCGGGCGCAGGACGACCCGCCGGTGGTGGTGATGATTTCCGGGCATGGAAATATCGAGACGGCAGTGCGGGCGACCAAACTGGGCGCTTTTGATTTCGTGGAAAAGCCTTTGTCGCTGGAAAAGACGATTCTGGTCGTGCGCAACGCGCTGGAATACACCCGGCTGGAAGCGGAAAACCAGCGGCTGCGCGAAGAACTCGACGAGCAGCACCAGATTCTGGGCTCCAGCGTGCCGATGAAGGCTTTGCGGCAGCAAATCGCACTGACCGCGCCGACCAACGGGCGCGTTTTGATTTACGGCGAAAG
>PMHK01000136.1:0-12372 GCA_003156635.1 Acidobacteriota bacterium
TCCTCTCGGGCATTGGAGTTTCAGAGTATGTGACGTGAGAAATTACCGAGAGGGTACTGACATTTCCAGATGCTGTAGTCTTACGGGTAAGCGGTTATTTCGTCAGCGCGCGTTCCATGGGGGAGGGAACTTTCACCGACGCCATCCCGGCGGCGGTCGCCGCTTGTATGCCCATATCCGTATCTTCAAATACCAAACACGCCGCCGCCGCGACGCCCAGCCGCGACGCCGCCAGCAAAAACGGTTCCGGGTCCGGCTTGCTTTTCGCGTAGTCCCCGGCGCAAACCAAAGTGTCGAATTTGTCGAGTAGCCCTACCGCCTCCAGCGACTTCACCACCGACTCCCGCGTGCTGCCCGAAACCACCGCGAACGGAATCTTCCCGTACATCGCCTCAATATGCTCCACCACTTCCGGCACCACTTGCAGCCGCGAAATATTGTCGTAATACAAATTTTCTTTGCGCACTTCCACCGCCGCCACCGGCATCTTCAAACCATGCTCCACATTCAACCGCGAAATTACCTCGGCCACCGGCAACCCGCCCCAGGCATAGAAAACCTCTTCGCTGAAATCGCAATGCCATTCCCCCAAGGCCTGCTTCCACGCCAAATAATGCAACGGCATCGAATCCACCACGGTGCCGTCACAATCAAACAGATAAGCCCCAAATGTTCCCGCAGGTATTTTCAGCTTCAAAATTCGTTTCTCCTGTTTTGACAATCAGCGCGAAGCGCCGCCGCAGACTCCAGTCCACTCCGCGCTAAGTCTCCTCGCAGACCTGAAACGAATTCTCCTCGTTGTCGCGAACCTCAAAGAACTCACTGCCGTACTGATTCTGTATCGCACCCACCGCCGCTCCCCGACCGCCAAGATATTCCCGGGCCTTCTGCAGATTTTTGCAAAACATCATCTGGTGTTTGTCCACCGGTGGATTTCCGGATTTCAGCGCCTCGCCGCGATCGCTGAGCAGGATGGACGCTTCTGCACTCCCCGGAAGCGTCATCGCTAGGTCCGATGGCAGCGGATTGTCCCAGTCCGGCAAAGGAACCTGCTTGCAGCCGAAGGTCGCGATCCACCACCGCTTCGCCGCGTCCAGATCCGAATATTGGAGACAGATGTATTCCGTCCAGAATTGCGCCATCCACGATCCTCCGCGACGCGCCAACTTCACATCGCCCAAAAACTACCAGGGCAGCAGCTGCCCCNNCCGCCGCTCGGCCCGTCCGCCGGCAAAGTCGCCAACTGCGCGCTGGTCTTCCCGCCTTCGCTCAATTCCATCGGCGCACTGTCTCCGCCCATCTCCGTCTTCACCCAGCCCGGATGCGCCGAATTCACTTTGATCGGCGTGTCGCGCAATTCCTGCGCCAGGTGCACGGTGTACGCGTTCAACGCCGTCTTCGACGCGTCGTACGCAAAGTTTTTCTTGTCGTAGATCGGCGACTTCGGGTCGGAATGCAGCGTCAGCGAACCCAGCACGCTCGACAGATTCACGATGCGCCCGGCCGGCGATTTGCGAATCAACGGCAGCAAAGTCGTGGTCAGATCGATCAACTGAAAAAAGTTCGTCTCAAAAGTCTTCCGCAGATTTTCCTGGCTCACCGTAATCACGCTGTTGAAGGGTTTGCTCGGGTCCCGCTTCACGCCCTCGTCCATCACTCCCGCGTTGTTCACCAAAATGTCCAGCTTCCCGTATTTCTTAGCGATGTAATCGTAAATTTCTTTGTGGTCCGCCGGCTTGGTCACGTCGAACCGCACCGCCTCCACCGACTTCGCGCCTTCGCCGCGCAATTTCGCCGCCGCCTCTTCGCCCTTCTTCAATTCGCGCGACCCCAAAATCACCGTAATTCCTTGCTTACCCAAAAGCCGCGCCGTCTCGAGTCCCAACCCCCGGTTCCCCCCGGTAATAAACGCCACCTTCGCCGCATCGCTCATGAATTTCTCCTAAATGTTTGCAGAATTTGTCGCAGAAGTATGCCGACTTGCCCAGCCTCAAATTGGATGACCCCACCACGACTCAGGGTTCAAGCGATCCATCGTTGCCTACTCGCCACTTACCAATTCGCTTTTCCGGGTGCCGCGCTCTTCGCGTTTCTCAGCGAAGGGTGCGGGTTTAGGCGCTCCGCGTTCCTCGCTCACTGCATGCTCCACAAACCAACGCCATCGGCGCGGGAGCTCCTGAACTTCCGCAGTACGTAAACCATTTGCCAGTAGCCCAAATCCCCACTCCGAATATAAAATAGCGCCTCAGCTTTAGCCGACGCCACCGGGAGCCACAAAAAGAATGAAAAACATCCTCACCACCGCGCTCCTGGCCGCTGTCCTAACCACCTTTTCCACAACTCCCGCTGCCACTTCCGCCCAAACCAAGTCCGTAAAATTCACCGCCGCGGACATTGCCTCCGCCACCGACATTCCGTTTCCGCCGAACAGCATCGCCGTCGGCGTGGTCACCCTTTCGCTCAGCCTCGATGCCTCCGGCAAAATCCAAAACGTCGAAGTCCAGCGCGACGTCCCCTCGCTCACCAGCGCGGTGCAGGACACGGTGAAGACCTGGACCTTCACGCGGGCGTCCTACAAAGGCAGCCCCATTCCGTCGACGCTCTCGGTCAACGTTGTCTTTCAACCTAACCAACTCACCACCGCGCCCAACGGCGGCATGGCTCTGGCCCCGCCGCAAGCGCCGCCGACCGTCGACCGCTACGTTCCGCCGCAAATCACCGCCGCATCTTTCGCCGCTTATCCCGCCAATAGCGTCGGGCAGGGCACCGTGATCCTCGACGTCACCATCGACAAATCCGGCAACGTAGCCAGCGTGCGCCCCGTGAAACGAGTCGCCTCGTTAACCGCCCCAGCCATCGCCGCCGTAAAAACCTGGCAATTCAGCGCCGCGAGCGATCACAACGTCCCCGCCACTGGCCGCCTAATCGTCGCCTTCGTCTTCCGCCAAACCCTGACCCCATAATTTCGCGAATCGCCGCTTTTTCCTTTACGCTTCGGTTCACGTTGTCATCCCGACAGAGACGCGCCGATTCTGCACGTCGACATCAAAATGTTGCGCAGATCACCACGAGGAAATCGCCATCGAAGTCAACCAACACGCGCAAGCGAATCAGCCCCTCGCCTTCCGTGCGATCAAAATCCGCATCGGCGGAAAAGTAGCAAACCCCAAAGGAAGTTTCCGCACATCCAACCCGGCCTGCGTAAACGCGCCCATATACTCGTCAATATCCCGAAAATCCGAAATCACCGCCACGCCTCCCGGCTTCAACACCCGCGCTATCTGCCGGCAAGCCTCTGCCCGTCCCGGCACATTATAAATGTTGTGCAAACAAGCCAGCGA
Organism: Acidobacteriota bacterium; assembly: GCA_003156635.1. GTDB lineage: Bacteria > Acidobacteriota > Terriglobia > Acidiferrales > UBA7541 > Palsa-295. Next base: position 3,342 of record PMHK01000136.1, read on the forward strand.
AACGATCACGTCAAACGTCGCATCCGGAAAAGTCATCTTCTGCACATCTTCATTCACCACATTCGTCTTCGCGCCGACGCCTTCGGCTGCGATATTCTTTTCTAGATTCTGCAAATTATTTCCGGTCAGATCTTCCTGGTTCCAGATGTCCAGCCCGGTGGCTTTTCCATTCGTCAATTTCTTCGCCGCGCCAATCAACAACAACCCGCGCCCGGTCCCCACATCCAAAACCCGCTCGCCGCCGGTCCACGGAATCTGCGCCAACATCCGGTCGCGGTGCCGGAATTTCCCTACCTTCGAATACAGCAGCATCAATACGCCGCCCAGCGCGAACGAGCCCGCGGTCCAGAATAAATTCGGGTACAGCACGAACGTCACGCGCCCCACGGTGAACTGATGCACCAACAGGCACAGCGCCAACACACCCAACCCCACCAAAAACAAATTCCGAATCACGTGCGGCGCATCAATCCCGTAATCAGCCTTCGTAACATTCGCCATGCGCGAAATCCTAACCGAACCCTGCACCACTCACAAGCAGCGTTGAAAGGGAAATATGTAAGGCGGCATTTTTAGCCGCGTCGTCATTCTGAGCGAAGCGAGGAATCTCACCCGCGACAGTTTTGCGCGGATCAATACGAGGAACTACCGAACGAATGTCTAGCGCGGAACTAAATCTTGAAGTCCATCTACAGAAATGATCTCAGCTGGCCTTCCGTGATTTCTTTTCTTTCTCCAAAGATTTCGGCACCGACCGCAGCAAATTCTTCTGCCCCGACGCCTTCGCCTTCAAACTCTGCTGCAGCGCCGACATCAAATCCACCACCGGCGCGCGCTTGGTCTTCGGCATCACCGTCATTTTCTTGCCATGCGCCTTCGCTTCGATCAATTTTTCCAGCTCCGCCTGGTACGCGTCCGAATATTGCGACGGTTCGAACGGCGCCGCTAGGCTTTCAATCAGCTGCATGGCCAGCTTCGATTCGGCTTCCTTCACTTCGGCCTTGTTCGGCGCCGAAGCTTCGGCCGCCGCGCGAATTTCGTTGTTGTAGAACATGGTGTGCAACGTCATGCCGTTCTCCCGCGCGCGAATGATCACGATATTTTCGCGGTTGTGCATGGTGACTTTCGCGATCCCGGCGTAACCGGTCTTGCGCATCGCGTCCAGCAACAAATTGTAGGCGCGCACTCCGGCCTCGGCCGGCTTGGCGTAATACGACGCATCGAAATACACCGGATCAATCTCCGCGGCCTTCACGAAACTCAAAATCTCCATGGCCTGCGCCGAATCCGGCTCGATCTCGTCCAGCTCTTCCTGCTTGAACAGCAAATATTGATCCTTCTCGTATTCGTAGCCCTTCTCGATTTCCGAGCGCTCCACGAATTTCTCGCAAGTCGGGCAGTACAAGGGCTGCTTCAGCCGCGAATGACATACGGAATGGAGCTGATTGAAACTGATCCGCTCCGAGCGCGCCGCCGGCGACAGCTCAATGGGAATCGAAATCATTCCAAACGTCAGAAATCCCTTCCACGATGCAGCCACGGTGCGCCTCCACAGAATGCCGGCAGGTCTCAACAGCAGTAGTACCGAGATTCTATGCAACATTTTCCAAATCCGGAATCAAGAAATCGCGGTATGCCGCCAGCGTTAAGGGAAAGAAAAAGCGAAAGTCCGTCGGCTCAGTACATCTTCGTTATTATTTCGCCATAACACGCTCGAAGCCGTCGGTTTTCCGGGTACCCCCATCCTTCCCGCCCCGGGGAAGGGTGGGAAATTTCTCGCCGCATCGACAGGAGTCACGATGGGATTTCGCTCTCCAGGTTTGTGGCGCAATGTTTCTCTTTATTCAGCTTAATACTTAGGACATCGCGTCTGGATTGACTTTAGGTTCAGCGGCGGAATACACCGGATACTCGATAGACGAAGGAGAAACCGTGCCGGTCCCGGCGATCCTGCAAAATCCGAAACTCCAAGCCTCGCTGGCCATATTTCTTTTCGTGATTGCCTGGTGGTTCGGTAACGGAGCGTTATTTATGTCGGAATTCGGAGGCGGAATAACGGCTTCGTTCATTTTCCCCATTGGCGGCGCTCTTTGGTGGGCGGGTTACAAAATCAGTTATCCAGCGCACAAAAGTGCGATGGTCATAGGCTTCGCTCTCCTCGCTCTCTGGACGTTTAGCTTGCTGATGGTATTCGCTTCATATAAATACGCACCGCACCTGTTCCTCTGGGTCGCGTCAGCCACAATGGCGCTCCTAATCACAGGAATCGCCCGCATCCGCCCACGCCCGGACCCAAGCTAACGCAGTAACACTTCATTACCGTTCCTTGGGGCAAATTCTCCGGACCCTCTAAGTATTTTCTCACCCCGTCTTCGGGCAACCTTGGTATGGAGCCAGCGCGCCTCGCGGCGCAAAATTGCCAAGATTTACATTCGCCGTTTTTGGAGGCTCCCATGAAGAACAGCACTAAAGACCAAGCCCAAGGAACGCTGCACGAAGTAAAAGGCAAAGTGAAAGAGCAAGTCGGCAAGACCACCAACAATCCTCGCCTGCAAGATGAAGGAACCGACGAGAAAGTCGCCGGAAAGGTCCAAAAGAAGGCCGGCCAGATCGAGAAGGTTTTCGACAACTAGCCTGCGCCACGCAAGCCTCTCCACCAAACGTCGCCCGATACTTCGGGTCGGGCGACGTATTGGTGTGCACGCACACAATCTCCCCGCGTCATTTGCATTACAAAGCCATCATTAAATTTACGATGTACAATGCGCGCAGCCGCAAATCCATGCGCGGCTTTCAAAATGTCTTCCACCAAAAAAAACACACTCGAATGTCGCGCCATCCGCCTACGCGGCCGCTCCGGTTGGCGACTCGCCAACCGCAACATCGAAATGCACTGGCTCGCCGGCGGCGGCCTACTCGCCACGCTGTCCCGCCGCACCGGCGCCGCCGCGAATCAAAATCTCGTCTGGGAATCGCCCTGGCCCATCATCGAGCCCCACCGCTACTCCGAAAAAAAACACGGCGCCCGCTACGGCGGCGGCGCGGTCGCGCAAATGCTCTCCGGCTACACTGGCCACGCCCTCTGCCTCGATTATTTCGGCGCGCCCTCGCCCGCCGAAGAATCCCTCGGCCTCCCGCTGCACGGCGAAGCCGGCACCCGCCGCTGGCTCCTCACCAAAAAATCCGTGCGCGACGGCGCAGCGCAACTCAGCATGCGCGTCCGCGTCCCCAGCGCCGCCCTCACGGTACAACGCGACATCACCCTGCGCGAAAACGAATCTGTCGCCTACGTCACCGAAACCGTCGCCAACAAAAATAGTCGCGACCGCTATTTTCAGTGGGTCCAGCACGCCACTTTCGGCCCACCATTCTTGAAAGAAACCGAAAGCATCGTCGCCATCCCCGGCACCCAATCCAAAACTTCGCCCGACGATTACGGCGGCCACTGCGCCCTCGCCACCGATCAGGAATTCACCTGGCCCCACGCCCCCGCCTANNGACGGCGGCACGCACGATATTTCGCAGCCGTTCGCCCGCAAGGGAAGTGGATTCGTAGCGACAACTCTATTGGGAGGCGGTGCGCCAGATTCGCCCTTCACCTATGTTGCAGTTTTGAATTGGAAACTCGGCCTAATCGCCGGATATATTTTCCGCCGCGCCGATTTTCCCTGGGCCGCCATCTGGGAAGAAAATTGCTCCCGCGCCGACGCCCCCTGGCACGGCACCACCCAAGCCCGCGGCCTCGAATTCGGCAACACGCCGCTGCCCCTCGGCCTGCAACACGCCATCAATTCCGGCCCGCTCTTCAGCACGCCGGCTGTCGGCCGCGTCCCCGCGGCCGGCCACGCAACCGCGAGCTACGCGATCTTCGCCACCGAAGTCCCGCCAACCTGGAAGAAAATTTCCAGCATCGACGTCCGGGCCAGCGCCAACGAGAGCGTCGACGCCATCGCAATCACCGGCCCGCAAGCCGGCGATCAGATCACGCTCCCAGCAACCCACCTAGCCACACTCTGGCCCACCACTCCAAAATAATCCGCCAAGAACGTTTGGATCGCGGTGGCCCTGCCAGCGCTTTGCCGCCACGCCAAAAAATNNAGCTTCAGCTGGGCAGCCGTTGCCTTTGGTTCTAAGCCGTCATCCTGAGGAGCTGAGCGACGAAGAATGTCTCTTCGATCTCACCGCTCGCGCCGAATCCAGGCCGTACGCGACGCATCCCGTCCCTAACCCGCAGTCGTTTCGCCCGCTCCCGCATCCAATAGTGAATCGGCCCGGCAGCTTCCGCTAAAATGGGCGCGCATCGCACGCACATGAAAATCCTCTCCCTCAACGTTGGCGTCCCGCGCGAAGTCCCGGTCCACGGCGGCTCCATCGTCACCGGCATCTTCAAACAACCGGTCGAAGGCCGCGTCACGCTCCGCCGCCTGAATCTCGATGGCGATCGCCAGGCGGACCTCACCGTTCACGGCGGCCCCTACAAGGCCGTCTACGCCTACCCGCACGAACACTATAAGTATTGGAAAAAAGCGCTACCCGGCCGCGCCCTGCCTCTCGGCGTCTTCGGCGAAAATTTCACCACCGAAGGGATGCTCGAGACCGAGGTTTTCATCGGCGATAAATATTCCGTAGGAACCGCCGAAGTAACGGTGACCCAACCGCGCCAACCCTGCTACAAACTCAATGTCCGCTTCGACGACGACCTGATGGTCAAACGTTTCCTCACCAGCGGCCGCAGTGGTTTCTACCTGTCCGTCACTCAGCCCGGCGAAGTCGCCGTCGGGGACGAAATAAAATTAGTAAGCCGCGATCCCCACGGCATCTCCATCGCCGAGTTCAACCGCATCTTCACCGCCAAATCCCTCACCCCCGACGACCTCGCCCTAATCCAAAAAATGATTCAAATCCCAGCTCTCCCCCAAGACTGGAAAGACTACTACCGCGAAGGTCTAGCCCGCATCGGCTAGCGAATCGTTGCAACAATCGTCCGTGCGCCGTTATCGCCCCAATCCCACCCGCGACAAAATCGCCTGAAACCGCGCATCGCTCCGTAACGGGTCGAACATGGGATCCACTTTCAACGATGTCAGCCCCGGCGAATGTTTCGCCACCGCTTCATTCAGGTAGGAGATCGCCCGATTGTCGTCCTTCAACGCCACGTACGCGCCCACGAAGGCCATCGGGTCAGTCGATTCTTTCGGCGCCGACTTTTTTGCTTCTTCCAGCGCACGCTGCGCCAGCTCTATTCGGTTGGTCCGGGCGTACACCTGCCCTTCCGTTGACAACAGCCAAAAATTCACTCCGGCTTTCTTCCGCGCTTCGATATCGGCCAGCGCCTCGTCCGCCCGCCCGGTTTCCAGGTATGGAAACACAATCATGTGCGCCCGCGAAAAATTCGGTTCCATCTCTATCACTTCGTGTAGCTGGGCGATGGCCCGGTCGTATTGCCGCGCGAAATAATAAAAAACTCCCAGATCGGCTTTCATGATTAACGACAGCGGATCGAGCTGGAGGGCGTGCTGCATTTCGGCGAAGGCTTCGTCAAAACGCCCTTCAAACGCGAGGTGTTCGGCGTACCAGTGGTGTCCGGTCGCGTAGTTCGGATCCAGTTCAATGGCCCGGCGGAATTCCTGGTCCGCGGTTTGCCAGTCCCAATCGTAATTTTGCGCGATCAGCGCCAGCGAGGCGTGCGCCTCGGCCGAGCGCTCGTCCAGGCTCAAAGCCTTCAGCGCCGCCGCCCGCGCTTTCGGAATCAGTTGGTCCGGAGGCTCGACGTAATATTCCGCCATCACCGCGTAGGTATCGGCCAGCCCGGCGTACGAACGCGCGTAGCCGGGATCCTTATCGATCGATTGCTGGAATTGTCGTGCTGCTTCCTGAAACCCCGGGCCGGTGCGCTTGTTCCAGAAATACCGGCCTTTCAGATAATCGTCGTAGGCTTCGAATGATTTTACGTTGGCCGTTCCCGCCACTGCGGCAGCCGCCGCCGGGCGCGCCGCGCTCGTCGTGGGTTGCCCCAGCGCAGTTTGAATTTCATCTGAAATTTCCTGCGCAATTTCGCCTTGCACTGCCAGCACGCTGTGCAGTTCGCGGTCGTACTCCCGCGACAAAATATGCGTCTGATCGGACACCCGGATCAGCTGCGCCGTAATCCGCACTTTGTCCGCGTCGCGCCGCACGCTGCCTTCCAGCACGTATTGCACGCCCAGCTCGCGCGCGATTTGCTCCAGCGGCTCGCTGCTGTTCTGGTAGTGCATCACCGAGGTTCGCGCGATCACGCCCAGCCGTTGCGGATTTTCCTGCCCCAGCTGCGCGATCATTTCTTCGGTCATCCCGTCGCTGAAATAATCCTGCTTCGCGTCGCCGGTCATGTTCTTGAAGGGCAGCACCGCGATCATCGCCGGTTCCGCGGTGCTCGCGAGCGGCGCCTTCGAATGCGGGTGCGCGTGCGTAGCCCGATACGCGGCGAACGCGCCGCCAAGCGCGAGCACCGCGATTACGATCGCCGCGATCGCGTACCGCGAACGAGACGCGTCCGCCGGAATCGCCCGCGCCGCATCTTCGTCCGCGGCTGAATATTCAGCAACAGTGTTTTCGGGAGCCGAGAGCAGGGAACCCGCGGCGGAATTCGCCGCGTCCGCCGGATTAGCCGCTTGCTGCCCCCAGTTCGGGGCCGAGGCATCCGCCGCCGGCTCGATTTTCTCCACCGGCGCGATGAAGCGGTAGCCCAGCTTGGGCAGCGTCTCGATGTACCGCGGTTCCGTGGCCGAATCGTTCAGCACCGCGCGAATTTCTTTGATCGAAGTGTTCAGGACATGTTCGAAATCGACGAAAATTTCCGAAGACCATAATTCGGCGCGCAACTCTTCACGGGTCACCACGTCGCCCGCTCGGCTCAGCAGCAAATTCAGCACCCGCAAGGGCTGCGGGCGTATTTTCAGCTTCGACCCGCGCACGTACAGCTCGCGCGTCCGTGAACGCGATTCGTAGTCACCAAACCGGAAAACTGTGGAGGTTGGTTCCATGGCCTCGACAAGCTGCAGGGTTGTCAGATTCTCGCCCGTCGCCCGCAGTCCGCGCAAGGTGCAATTCGGGACAGGTCAACGAAAGGCACCTGATCCGCCGGCCATCCGCCCGAAATGTGACCTCTAAACCTTTCCATATCAGTGGCATGGGCCTTCACCACAATTCCATTCTTTCTTCACCGCCCCGGCATTGACGATTCTCCCCGCATGCTCTATCAACGAGCCACAAGTTTTCCGTTCGTCATCGAAAGCGGTTGGGACGCGACTCCGGCTATACCGCCGGCTCGCCTTGGCGCCTAGGTTCGAAAAAGATCTGTCTCTAAGGATGGTGTGCCCGTGAAAGGAAAGACACTCGTAGAGTCTCTGATCAGGTCCGGAAAGCGTAAATGGACCGCAGTCGCCATGGTCTTGGTCGCGGCTGGGGCTGTATCCGCCGGCGTGATCGTGATTCCCAATCTGTTTCCATTTCTCGACGCCACCGGCTTGGTTTCGACCTTCAACGCCACCGGCCCGATCCATGAAGATGGCGCGTTTTTCCAGAGCCTGGGCACCAACGGCCGCACCTGCGGCACGTGTCATCAAGCCAGCGACGCGATGGGTCTGCGCGCGGACAACGTCCGCATTCGCTACATCACTTCCCGCGGCACCGATCCACTTTTCGCCGCAATTGATGGCGCCAATTGTCCCAGCGGTTCGCCACGAAATCCTGCCGACCATAGCCTGCTGCTCGGCCACGGGCTGATTCGGATTCCGATCACTTTGCCGTCCACCCCGCAATTCACCATCAAAGCCGTGCACGATCCTTACGGCTGCGCCATCGTCACGGATGACACCGGTGCGCAAATTGTTTCGGTCTACCGCCGCCCGCTGCCGACGACCAACCTGAAATTCCTCAGCACCATCATGTTTGACGGCCGGGAAACCATTCAGTCCCTGGCCACGCCTGCAACGTTCATGGCTAGCTTGAATTTCGACTTGCAGCACCAGGCCATGGACGCGACGCTGATTCACGCGCAAGCCGCGAATCCGCCCACCGCCGCGCAACAAGCCGACATCGTGAATTTCGAATTGGGTTTGAACTCCGCGCAGATCGCCGACGACCACGCCGGCGCGCTGAATCAGGACGGCGCGCTCGGTGGCGCGTTGAATCTTTCCCAGCAGGTGCCTTTTTACTATCCCGGCACCAACGATTCGCTGGGCCACGATCCCGAAGGCGGCACGTTCAATCCCGCCGCCGTCTTCACCATGTTCCAAGCCTGGGAAAATCTGCCGTCGTCGTGGAATCCGCTGCAGAATTACTTGAACGCCCAGCGCGCGCAAATCGCCGCCGGCGAAAAGCTCTTCAACACCCGCGCGCTCACCATCTCCAGCGTGCGCGGGCTCAACGACAACGCCGCCCTTGGCGTCGTCCCGGTCGCGCCGTTCATGGGCACCTGCACCACTTGCCACGACGCGCCCAACGCCGGCGACCACTCGCTGCCGCTCCCGCTCGATATCGGCACGGTCCATTCGCCCGCGAATGAAACCGACCCGATCATCGCGGCCGGGATCGCCCAACTTGATATACCCGATCTTCCGGTGTACGCAATCACCGGCTGCCCGGATCCGTTCGCGCCACCTACAGGAAATGCTGGCGTCTCAGGAGCGCCAGCGCCACCTTATGTGATTTATACGACGGATCCGGGGAAGGGATTAGTGACGGGGATGTGCAGCGACGTCGATCGGGTGAAGGGGCCGGTGCTGCGCGGGCTCGCGGCCCGCGCGCCGTACTTCCACAACGGAGCCGCGCAAAACCTCGACCAGCTCCTCAACTTCTACAACCAGCGCTTCCAGATGAATCTCACCACCGAAGAAAAATCCCAGCTGGAGGCGTTTCTGAATTCACTGTAAAAATCCTGCCCCACAGCAAAAAAGCACGGCGCCGCCGCCCCCGTGACGCCGTGCTTTTTAATATTCGGTGAAGTTGAAAAGCGCTACGAGGCTTTTTCTTCGGCGGCGGCGACGAATTC
>PMHK01000136.1:12385-12990 GCA_003156635.1 Acidobacteriota bacterium
CGTTGATCGATTCCAAATCCAAGTGGTTGGTCGGCTCGTCCAGCACCAGGACATTCGGTTTCTGCAGCATCAGCCGGCAGAAAATCAAACGGGCGGTCTCGCCGCCGCTCAACGCGCTGGTCTGCTTGGTGGCCTCTTCGCCGGTGAAAAGCATCTGGCCCAACACGCCGCGCAGCTCTTCCTGGGTGGCTTGCGGCTTGAATTGATGGAGCCACTCGATGGTATTCATTCCGTGCTTGATCGATTCGGCGTGGTCCTGGGCAAAATATCCGCAGGCCGCGTTGTGGCCCCAGATCACCTGGCCGCCGTCGACCGGGAACTCGCGCTCCGCATCATCAATGTATCCGGGCGCGGTTTTCATCAGGCACTTGAGCAAAGTGGTCTTGCCGGTGCCGTTGCGCCCCATCAAGGCGATTTTCTCGTTGCGGTCCACGGCCGCGGAGAAATTCGGCCAGACCTTCACGCCGTTGTAGGACTTGGCCACGCTCTTGATGTCCAGCGGATGCTTGCCCGAATTTTGCTCTACCTGAAACCGAATGTAGGGCCGGGCGATGTTCGACCGCGCCAGCTCGGTGGTCTGCAAGCGCTCGACTTCTTTCTTGCGC
>PMHK01000013.1 GCA_003156635.1 Acidobacteriota bacterium
AGTTGATGGTCTCCGGCTTGGTTACTTCGCCGTGGGACCACGACCGAATCTTTTCTGGACTCGCCAGGCTGATGCGAATGGAATCAAAATCCGCGATCTGGCTGGCACGATCATATGGGCTCGAACGGTACAAGGGCTGATCCTCCTGTCCTGGCCGCGCCAGGACTAAAAACCAGTTACTAGGAAATCGGACGCTGCGCGGAATTTCTCCGCGCAGCGCGTGCGTCAGTTAGTCGGCCGCTTCGGCTTTTTCCAGCTGCGGTTTCTGCCGCTTCATCAATTCGATGTCCAGGCACAAAGACTGCAATTCGCGCACGAGAACGTTGAACGATTCGGGCACGCCCGGCTCGATGCCGGGCTCGCCCTTCACGATGGCCTCGTAAATTTTCGCGCGGCCATACACGTCGTCGGACTTGGCGGTCAGCAATTCCTGCAGGATGTGCGCCGCGCCGTATGCTTCCAGCGCCCACACTTCCANNTCAGCATTTCCTGCAGCGTGTAGGCAGCCCCGTAGGCCTCGAGCGCCCACACTTCCATCTCTCCGAAGCGCTGTCCGCCGAACTGCGCCTTGCCACCCAGCGGCTGCTGCGTGATCAATGAATAGGGACCGATGGACCGCGCGTGAATCTTGTCGTCCACCAAGTGCGATAGCTTCAGCATGTAGATGTAGCCGATCGTCACCTGCTGCGCGAACAAATCACCGGTCATGCCGTCGTAGAGCGAAATCTTGCCCGACTCCGGCAGTTCCGAGAATTGCAGCAAGTGGCGAATGTCCGCTTCGCGCGCGCCGTCGAATACCGGCGTAGCGAACGGCACACCCTCGCGGAAGCTGTGCGCCAGGTCGAGGATCTCGTCATCGTCCAGTCCGGCGATCGTCTTCCACACCGCCGTGGGACCAAACGCATCCTTGAACCATTTGCGTACGCCTTCCGCGCGCGTTTCCTTGTCGAGCAGCTTCCCGATTTTCTCGCCCAGCTCTTTCGAGGCCCAGCCGAGATGCGTTTCGAGAATCTGTCCGACGTTCATACGCGAAGGAACGCCNNGAAAGCTTGCGCTTCATGGCGATGTAGCACTTCACCAGCTTGATCACGCCGGGAGGCAGTTCGTCGCCCTTCTTCAGCTTTCCGATGCGTTCATCGGTGATCTTGCGCAGCACATCGATCTGGCGCGAGGTCATTTCTTCGATCTCGTCGATCTTTTCGATGAGCAGCGGGTCTTTGTCGTTGAGCCGCAGGCGCTTGAGATTGCGCGTGGACACCTTTTCCAGAATGTCGCGCGTCAACTCGGTGCCCTTGACCAGCAGCTTCTTGTTGGTGCGCTCGTCGTGCAGGTCCGCCGTTAACGTCTGGCCGCCCAGCAAGTCGTTCAAGCGCTTCAAGCGTTCGTCGGTCAAGATGCGGATTTCATCGCCCAGGTTCTTTTCGAGCTTGGCGACCTGCGTGGCTTCGATCGACTTGTGGCGTTCGTCCTTCTCCGCGCCTTTGCGGCAGAAGATCTTCACGTCCACGATCGTGCCTTCGATGCCTGGCGGGCAGTAGAGCGAAGCGTCGCGAACGTCTCCGGCCTTTTCACCGAAGATCGCGCGCAACAACTTTTCTTCCGGAGTCAGCGTGGTTTCGCCCTTCGGCGTAACCTTGCCTACCAGAATGTCGCCCGACTTCACCGTGGCGCCGATGCGGATCACGCCGCTTTCGTCCAGGTTCCGCAGGAAGCTCTCGTTGATGTTGGGGATGTCCCGGGTGATTTCTTCCGGACCCAGCTTGGTATCCCGCGCTTCGATTTCGTATTCCTCGATGTGAATCGAAGTGTAGTAATCCTCTTCGACCAGCTTTTCGCTGACCAGAATCGCGTCTTCGAAGTTGTATCCGCGCCAGGGTACGAAGGCCACCAGCACGTTGCGGCCAAGAGCCAACTCGCCGCGGTCCGTGCAAGGACCGTCCGCCAGCACTTGACCCTGCTTCACGCGGTCGCCCGCGCGAACCAAAGGCTTCTGGCTGATACAGGTGTTCTGGTTCGACCGCTTAAACTTCGTGAGCAGGTAAATGTCCGACCCGACTTCGCGGCTCAGTACACCGGACTGATCGGATTCCACACGCACGATGACGCGTTCGGAGTCGACTTGGTCCACGATGCCGTCGCGGCGGCACACGATAACCGCGCCCGAATCGCGAGCGGTGACGCGTTCCATGCCCGTACCGACCAGCGGAGCGTCGCCCTTAATCAGCGGCACGGCCTGGCGCTGCATGTTCGATCCCATCAACGCGCGGTTCGCGTCGTCGTTCTCCAGGAATGGAATCAAGCTGGCCGCGACCGACACGAGCTGCTTCGGCGAAACGTCGATGTAGTCCACTTCCTCGCGGCTCTTCAATACGAAGTTGCCCGCTTGGCGGCAGTTGACCAGTTCCGTGGTGATCCGTTCTTTTTCGTCGAGCGAAGCATTAGCCTGCGCCACGACGTAGCGGTCCTCTTCCCACGCCGACAGGTAGAAGCAGTGCGCATCCCAAACCACGCGCCGCCGCTTTAATTCTTCGTTGGCATCCTCTACCTTTTCCTTTTCGACAATTTCGCCGGCCTTGAATTCGCTGTCTCCCGCATTCACGATCTGCACGAAGTCAATGACCCGCCCGTTCTTTACCTTGCGGTAGGGCGATTCGATGAAACCGAATTCGTTGATCCGCGCAAAAGAAGAAAGCGAGCTGATCAAACCGATGTTCGGTCCTTCCGGCGTTTCAATCGGACAAATGCGGCCGTAGTGGGTCGGGTGCACGTCGCGCACTTCGAAACCCGCGCGTTCGCGGGATAGACCGCCAGGTCCCAAAGCCGAAAGACGCCGCTTGTGCGTGATTTCNNCCGTCGACATTTCCTGATACACCGACATCTTTTCCTTGATCGCACGCTCCATGCGAACCAGGCCGATGCGGAATTGGTTTTCGAGCAATTCGCCTACCGCGCGGACGCGGCGGTTGCCCAAATGGTCGATGTCGTCCACCGATCCGATGTTCTTGCGCAGCTTCAGCAAATACTTGATCGCCGCCACAAAATCCGAAGGATCGAGCGTGCGCTTCTCCAGCGGAGTCTCGAGGCCCAGCTTGATGTTGAACTTGAGCCGTCCCACTTTGCTGAAGTCGTACTTGCGCACGTCGAAGAACATGCCGTTGAAGAGCGCCGTCGCCGTTTCCAGCGTCGGAGGATCTCCCGGGCGCAGTTTGCGGTAAATCTCAATCAGCGCTTCCTTGGGCGAACGGATCGTGTCCTTTTCCAGGGTGCGGGTGATGATGATGCCGGTGTCGTCGCGTTCCGGGAAGCAAACATCGACTTCCGTAATCCCGGCTTCGCCGATCGACGCCCACATTTCCGCAGTGAGCGGCTTGTTGGCTTCGAGCAGCACTTCGCCCGTCTGGCGGTTGACCAGTTCGCTGACCGTGACTGCGCCTTCCAAATCCGCGTGTCCGATTTCCACCTGGGTCACGCGCGCCTTCACCATTTCCTTGTACAAGGGATCGGTGATGCGCTTGTGCGCGCCGACGATCGTCTCGCCGGTCTTGGGATGCTTGATTTCCTTGCTCAGCTTGCGGTCGATCAGGCCTTCCGAAGCGTTCCAGTACAACTCGCCTTCGCGCGCGGTAATGCGCTCCACTTGATAGAAGGTGCGCAGGATGTCTTCGTTCGACTTCAAGCCCAGGGCGCGCAGGAAAATCGAACCCAGGAATTTGCGCTTGCGGTCGATACGGACATACAGAATGTTCTTCGAGTCGTACTCGAATTCCACCCACGATCCGCGGTACGGAATAATCTTCCCGAGGAAGTAGCTGCGATTATTCGAGCTTTCGAAAAATACGCCGGGCGAACGGTGCAACTGGCTGACGATTACGCGCTCGGTGCCGTTGACGATGAATGTGCCATTCTGAGTCATCAAGGGGATGTCGCCGAAAAACACTTCCTGTTCCTTGATGTCGCGAATGGACTTCGCACCCGTCTCCGGGTCCTTGTCATAAATAGTGAGGCGAACGGTTACTTTGAGCGGCGCTGAGTAAGTCATGCCGCGCTCTTCGCACT
>PMHK01000162.1 GCA_003156635.1 Acidobacteriota bacterium
CGATGCCGGGATCGTGCTGGGCGTTGGCAAAAGCCGTGAGCGATTTGGAGAGCTTCTGGCGCGCAGCGGGGTTCGCCAGCATTTCGGTCATTTCCTTGATCAGCCAGTCTTTGCCATCGTAGTTGTTGACCATGGCCATGATGGGAAGTTCGACCTGGCTGGTCTGCATCCAGGAAACCAGTTTCGAATCCTGTTCGATATCGAGGCGGCCATCGGGAGAGACGGCATGTAAGGCGTCGGGAATGAGCAAATCGATGTCGTGATAGTGCTGTTGCAGCGAAGCCAGGCTGGTCGAATCGTAGCTGACGTAAAAAGCGGCGCGCAGCGGATCGTAATTTTGGGGCAACTTGCCCAGCGCGGCGACTTTGCGTTTGCGTCCCTGGCGGACCACCTTGGGTTTCGTCTTGGTGGGGATGGCGTGCACACTCCAATGGGTGGCGGCCGAGAGGACGTCGGGGAGTTCAGGCTTGCGAAAAACGTTGACGATGAAAACGACCAGAACCAGGGTAAAAAGGCCGCCGACGATCTCGAGCACGCGGCGGGTTCGCCGCCAGCGACGGCGTTCCTGGTCGTAAAAAATTGGCTTGCGTTCAACCATTCAGACAATCCAAGCTAACGGTCCCGTGCAAAGCTGTCAATGACTCCCAAGCAAATTACTCGCGTGAATATCGCCCTGGCTGCGGTAAGCGGGCTGGCCCTGCGGTTGTATCTCGTGCTGAAATTTCCGGTGACGGATACGGGCGATGGACCATTCTACATCGAGCTGGCCTNNTGGCCTGGAATTGGCTGAAGAACGGCGTGTACGGATTTCCGGTGTATGGGCAACTGACCGCCGTGGACATGCGGGTTCCGGGGTATCCGGCTTTTCTGGCTTCGGTTTTTGCGTTTGCGGGGCAATCCACCAAGGCAGCGATGGTGGCGCAGATTTTCGTGGATCTGGCGACCTGCTTCATTATCACGTTGATTGCGGCACGGATTGCGCCGGAGGCATCGCGGCGGCGGGTGGCGCTGGGTGGTTTGTGGCTGGCGGCGCTGTGTCCGTTTACGGCGAATTACACGGCCGTGATACTGACCGAAACGTTGGTGATTTTCTTCACGGCGCTGGCCACTCTAGTTCTGTTGCAAACCGACCTCGGCGCGACGGCGTTGAATGCCTCGGCGACGGTCGCGAGACGCGGAGCTTTTCTGTCCAATCCGTGGTTTCTCGGCGGACTGGTGGTGGGCTTTGGAACATTGGTGCGCCCGGAAACTCCGCTGTTGTTGATCGCAGCGGGATTGATTCTGTTGGCGAAGTGGTGGCGTCCAGTGGACTGGCGGAAACTGGTACGCGCGGGCCTACTGATGGCGGTTGGACTGATACTACCGCTGATTCCTTGGGCCGCGCGAAACTGGCGCACACTGCATGACGTGCAATTTTTGGCTCCGCGATACAGTGAGCTTCCCGGAGAGTACACGCCACTCGGCTTCACCGCCTGGACGAATACCTGGATGTGGCGTTTCCGGGATGTGTATCTTTCGCAGTGGAAGGTAAACGACGAGGAAATCGTCGTTTCACAATTGCCGCCGTATGCGTTCGATTCGGACGACGAGCGCGAGCGGGTTTCCGACCTGATCGATGAATATAACGAAGCGCTGACGATCGATCCGAATCTGGATCAAGGATTTCGGGAAATTGCGCGGCAGCGTACGGAGCGCCATCCGTTGCGGACCTATTTGAAAATACCGGGGCTGCGGATGCTGACGCTTTGGTTTACGCCGCGGGTGGAGCTGCTGCCTTCATCGGGTCATTTATGGCCGGTGCGCGAGGAATGGCAGGACGATCGACGGGATTTTCTGGTGACGCTGGGGCTGACGGCGGTGAATGCGTTTTATTTGCTACTGGCATTGGCAGGAGCCTGGATCGCGCGGCGTCGACCGGGCGTGGCGCTACTCATCGTGTTCTGCATCGTGCGCACTTTATTTTTCGCGAGGTTCGTCGAGACGCCGGAGCCGCGGTATGTGCTGGAATGTTTTCCCGCGGTGATTGCGCTGGCGGCACAGGTCTTCACGCGCCGCGTAATGGTTTCTAGTGCCGCAAAATGAAGAAATCGTTCCCTCAGCGGCTAAAGCCGTGCGCTGACGAAAACAGCCTATGTCGCTGAAATCGTAACCGACGCTAGGGCAGGGCTCTCCATCCAACACGTTCCGTTCTTGATTCCATTGATAGGCACTATCTTGTTTAGCTTTCTTCCACCGGTTCGGGGTGAATGGTGAGGCGGAAGATCTGCGGGAAGCGTTCTTTGACCCGGTCTTCGAGGGCCGCGGTGATGTCATGAACTTCGGTGATGGGCAACGCGCCGTCCATGGCGCAGTGGCAGGAGACCAGAATTTTGTGGTCGACGCTGCGGACGTGGACTTCGTGGCAGTCGGCCATTTCGTGATACTCAGCTTGTAAGGAATGCAGGTAGTCCTGGACCGAGCGGGCTAGGCCTTTCATTTCTTCGGCGCCGGCAATTTTTGCGCCAAGTGGTTCGATGTGAATGTTTATGAGCGCACCGGGTTCGGTGGCCAGGCGAATATCTTCTTCGAGTTCGGTGGCGCGAGCATGCGCCTGACGAAGGCTGGAGCCTTCGTCGACCTCAAGATGCAACTCGATGAACAGCCGGTTGTCGAATTGATGGGCGGATAACTCGTGGACGGCGAGGCCGCGACGCTGGGCCACAGCGCGAATGGTTTCGAACAGGTTTTCGTCCGATTTTGCGCGAGGCTCCACGTGGACCACGACATCGGCCGGAATCATCCGTTCGATGGTGTTCTCGACGGCCTGGCTGGCGGCGTGGGCCTGTTCCAGGCTGGCCGTGCGCGGCACGCTCATGGTCACGTCGACGAAATACCGCTGGCCGGCTTTGCGCACGCGGACGCGCTCGCTTTGCAGCACACCTTCGGTTTTGTCCACGGCGTTTTCGATGCGTTCGCGCAGGCCGTGGGGCGCGACGTCCAACAGGGCGTCCGCCGTGCGCTTACCGAGGCGCGAACCGATCCAGATGATTACTCCGGCGACGACGAGGGCCGCTAGGGCATCCAGCATGCCGAGCCACGGGATTCCGTAACGTTGGCCGAGCCAGGCGCCCGAAATGCCCAAGATGACCACGAAGGTGCTCCACACGTCGGTGGAAAAATGCAACGCGTCGGCTTCCAGAGCTTCGCTGGGATATTTCTGCGCCACGCGATTCAGGGCGCGGGAGCGCACGAAATCGATGCCCATACAAAGAAACAGAATCACGATGGCGAGGAGGCTCGGATGCAGCGTGCTGGCGTGGAAGAACAGGCGCTGGATCGCTTCCCAGATGATGTAGATGGCGGTGAAAAGCAGCAGAGCGGTTTCGACAAAGGCGGAGAAACTTTCGATTTTGCCGTGACCGTAGAGATGATCCGCGTCGGCCGGCTTGTCCGCAACGCGCACGGAAAGAAAAGTGATGACGGCGGCGAGGAAGTCGAGCCCGGAATGCATCGCTTCCGACAAAACACCCAAACTGCCGGTGCGAGCGACCAGGAAAATCTTGAGGGACAGCAGCAGGACCGCTGAGCCGACGGACGCGAGGGCTGCGATTCGTTTTTCGCGTGTCGCCTGCTGGGCTGGATCCAAAGTCATTCGGCAGATTATACGCTGGGACGTCCGGTTACTGGGTCAGCGGCGGCGCGTCAACCAGCGGCAGGCGACGTGGTTCGCCGTGGAAGCCGCGGACTTCGACTTCGTCGAGCAGCAACGACGGAGCGACGATGGTGCTGGGAATGCCGCCCTGAGCGGAACCAAACGCACCGAGCGCGGTTCCAGCGAACCCACCGGTGGGATTTTGCATGTAGGGGAATACGTTTTCATCGTCGCCATACGCGGGAATATTGCGCAACGAACGAAGCTGCAAGCCTTCGATGTGCCCGCCGCGGACCATTTCTTCGCGACCGTCGGCGACATAAACGCGATACATCACCAGCGGAATTCTTTCACCGCTGGCCACACCGCCAGCGACGGCGCCGATAAAGTCGCTGAAATCCTCCTGCCGGATCGAGGAGAGCGCCGGATTGTCCATGCTTTTGATTTCCAGGCACCATTCATGGCCGTCGTCATGGCAGGCATCGAGAAATTTCTTTTTTAGGTCAGCGGAATTCAGTCCGCCGGTGGCCTGCAGCATGAGGTTGCTGCTGAGCGGGCGAGTGTCAGAAAGCAATGCGGAGCGGGCGTGACCGTTGGAAGTTTGAAATTCCGGGCCGGGACGGCGCGACATCAGTAAATTTTTCAACGTACCGTTCTCGACGATGGCCACGCGCTGGGCTTTTACGCCTTCATCGTCGATGTCATAGTTTCCGAGCAGCGCCGCACCGTTAAATTCTTTCAGGGTGGGATCGTCGATCAGCGACATGGTCGCCGGAAGCACACGGCTGCCCACTCGGCCAGACCATTCGCTGCGGCCGCCCATGCGCTGCATCATTTCATCGAACGCAGGCATGGTGGAAAGCGGCGGGCGCGCGCCGGACAAGGACGGAGCGAGCGCCTGGGCCAACAGCGCGCCGGAAGCCGCGCCTTGAAACAGGACTGGGCCGGTAAAATCAGAAACGATCGGACTCTGGCGCAAGGTCATGAGCTGCGTGCTGGCCTGAGCCAAGGACTGGCCGACGGTCGCCGGATCCGGCAACTCGCCCGGCTTCGACACATAGACCGCATAAAAATTGTGAAGCGGCATTCCGTCACCCGCGGTGGTATCGAGAGCGGCTTCGATCGCGGCCAGATGACGCGAGGTGCGAATGGTAGTGCCCTCGGTGTTCATCAAATAGTAGGTGAAATAGACCAGGTAATAATTCACGCGGGTCGCGTTCAACTGCGGAAATTTCAGCAGCGCGGCGGAAGCCTGGCGGGATTCTTCTTCCCAGTTGCGCGTGGTCCAATCGGGTTCGATGCGGGGATCGATTTTTACAATCGGAGTTGTTTGTGAAAAATCATCGATTTCGGGAGGTTTGGTCAGGCTGCGCAGAAAAGATTGCTTGAGCGACATCTGGGTGACGGCCTGCTTGTAGGCCTGATCGGTAGAGAGCCACAAATCCTGGCGCAGCGAATTGTAATCGCGGTCGATGCCGACTTCACCGGTGGTGCCGAGGAATCCCTGGAAGCCATCTTCGCTGACGAAATTCGAACTGTCCAAATGATAGTCGCCGACACGCACGTCGATGCTCATGAACCGGTTGCGCGTGTCGTTAGAGGCGATCAACGCGCCGAAGGAAGAGGTCACCGAGCGCACGTCGATATCGAGCAAGCGATATTCGATGTAGAAGGGCTTGTCCACACCCGGCAATTGCAGGCGTGTGCGGGAACGCTCCATCTCATCGTGCATGGCCCGGAGGGTTTGATCCGATTCCGTTTCCGGAACCGGAGCCTGCGGTGCAAGGAGTTTCGCCGCAGCGCTGGCGTTTTTATCGTGAGCGGCGAAGGCAGCAACCGGAAATGCCAATGTGGCGAGCAGCGCGAAGACGGAAATTTTCCTCACTAGCGTTGCCCCTTGTCTTCCGGATCGTGCGCGGGTGGCGGCAGGATCGGCGGTTTGTCGGTGGACGTTTCTTTCTTCTGAACTTCCATTTCTGAAATTAGAATGGCCGGCGCAACGGCGGCCACGGGCACCGAGCCGGATTCCGCGCCGCAATAGCCATTGAAAATATCTGGCGTGTCGCCGGTGGCAACGATTTTCGTCAACGAAACGAGTGGCGTCCCGACGATGTCCACGCCGCGGACGAGCTGGTCGGGCCGGCCGTCGGCGTAGACCTTGTAGACAACCAGCGGAAGAACCTGGAAAGCCTGCGGTTGCTGGCGGCCGGTAAAAGTAAACCCTCCGGCGATGTCGTCAATCAGCAGGCCGAACGGTTTGCCCTGCGCTTTCACCAAATCGATCAATTGCTGGCGCAGCTGGTCGTTGCTGACGGCTTTGGAGCTGGAGACAATCAGGTTTCCCTGCCGCGCCACCGGAACGAAGCCGAGCTGGCGACGACCGTGACCATTCGACTGCGGAATGTTGACGAGCGGCGAACGCGACATCAGGAAAGTTTTCAAAACGCCGTGATCCACGAGCTGCACGTTTTCCGCTGGAACACCCTCATCGTCGAAGGCGTAGTTTCCGAGCAGCATTTGTTTGTCGAGCGCAGCCTCGGTGGGATCGTCTTTGATGGAGATAAAGTCGGGCAGAATCTGCTCCCCAACTTTGCTGGTGAAGGTTTGGCCTTCGTTGATGTCTTTCTGGCGGAAGCCTTCGGCGCGATGGCCGAAAACTTCATGGAAGAAAACGGCGGCGGCGCGGCCGGTGAGCATCGCTGGGCCCGCGTAAGGATCGACCAGCGGCGCTTTATCGAGCGCTTCGGTTTCCGCGATCATGACCTGGATGCGGGCGAATACGGTCTGGTCGTCGGGAGCATCTTTGGGATTGAGCCAGTCGAAATTGGCGTAGCGATTGATGTCCATGCCGTCGGGCGCTTTACTCTGGACGTAGAGTTCGAGGCGGTAATGCACCTGACCGAAAGCGAGCTGAGTGCCCTCGGTGTTGACCTGGTATTGATTCATTCCCAAGGCGGTGAAGGTGGCAATGGAATTCAAAACTTCGGGTGATTTACTGAACGCGGCCGTGTACTTGCGGACTTTTTCTTCCCAGGGCTTGCGGTCGACTTTGATTTCGATGCGAGGGCCGATCGAAACGTGCGGCTTTTCGCGGGAAAAATCCGGGGCGTTGCCCTCGGCGGTCTGAACCTGAACCTGCTGGCTGGTTCTTACTTTTATAAGCGCTTCACCGGCGGCTCGATATTGGCGGTTGGTTTCCAGCCAAATTTCGCGACGAAGGACCGGAATGTCGTCATCGACGACGACGCTGGTGCCGGGACTGGTCCAGCTGGGCTGGCGGTCGGCGAGTTTGTGAGTGTCGTCGAGCTGGTAGGTACCGACGCGGGTCTGAACTTCGAGCCAACGGGCGCGCGTTTCGGTGCTGGTGAGCAACGCGCCGTTGGATCCGGACACTTCGGAATACTGGCGGTCGGCAACCGTGCTGCTGATGAAGTAGGCGGCCGGGTCGCCCTTGGACATGGCAGCCATCGAGCGATCCAGCTCGTCCTTCATGGCGACAAGGACCGCGGGCGTGGGCGCCTGGGCCGCGCCGGCAACGGCGAGAAAACCGCCAGTGGCTAGAAAAATTGCGATGCTGCGGAACAGGACTCTTGCTCTGTGTGTGGGTGTCATCGATACGTAAGGTCTAGTAGTTTAAGTTAGGATGGCTGCGAATCCAAAACATAAAGGCTGGAGATAATTCGGCCGGTAAATCCATTTCGCGGCGCGGCGAACAGGCATCGAAGACCGTTCGTTGCTATCATTATGGTACCCAGTTAAATAGTTCAATTTGGATCGCCCAGTCGAAGGAGTTTTGATGCGCGTGGTGGCGGTAAAGAGGTATGGAGACCCCGAGGTTTTAGAGGCGCGGGAGATGCCCGATCCGCAGGTCAATTCAGGCGAAGTGCTGATCCGGGTGAAAGCGGCCGGCGTGAACTTCGCCGACCTGATGCAGCGAATGGGAATTTATCCCGGCGTGCCCAAACCGCCCTTCGTTCCGGGCTTTGAAGTGGCCGGAGTGGTGGAAAAGGTTGGCGACGGTGGGAAATCGGGTGACGGCGATACCTTTCGGCCGGGCGACGCAGTCTGCGCGATCACGCAATACAACGCCTACGCACAATGGGTGGCGGTGCCGGCGCGGCAAGTTTACCGTTTGCCGGCCGGTATGCCCTTCGAAGATGGCGCGGCGCTGCCGGTTAACTATCTGACGGCTTATCACGCGATGTTCGCCATGGGCAATCTGCAATCTGGCGACCGCATTTTGATTCATGGGGCGGCGGGCGGCGTGGGAACCGCTGCGGTGCAGTTGGCACGCGCCAAAGGCCTGGAGATTTACGGGACGGCGGGACCGGCCAAGCAGGAGTATCTGCGGAAAATCGGGGTCGATCACGCCATCGATTACGAAAAGAGCGATTTCGTCGAGGTCCTGCGCAAATTTTCTCCGGACGGCATCGAGATGGTGATGGACGCCATCGGCGGTAAATCCTTCGCCAATAGCTACAAGTGCCTGGGCCCGACGGGACGGCTGGTGGTGTATGGCCTATCGGCGGCAGCCGGGCCGGACGGCAAGAAAAGCGCGGCGCGCGGCTTGAGCGCGATTCTGCAAACGCCGCGGTTCAATCCGTTGCGATTGATGGCTGACAATATTACGGTGATCGGAGTAAGTCTGGGGAAAATGCTTTCCAAAGCAGGCTTGATGCGCCGTGAAATGGAAGAGGTTTTTAAACTCTACGAGACCGGCAAAATAAAACCGGTAATCGGCAAATCCTTCCCCTTGGCGGACGCGGTTTCCGCCCACAAATACATTCACGCACGAAAGAACATCGGAAAAGTAATTCTCAACGTGAAGTAGGGGCCGTTATTTGGCAGGCGGCAGATCAGCGGGTTTTGTAAAGATCGCTGGATCGACCACGGGATTGATCTTTACGCTTTCCACCATCGAATCGAAAAGCTTCAGGCCCTTACGGTTCGTCTCAGTAGCGAAAGCGAATTGGCGACCATCTACGTTACGGTAATCGCTCCAGTGCTGTTCGTTTTCTACGTCACCCTCCTCGCCTTTGGATTGATAACGAGCGGCCACGAGCAGGTGCGAATCCGGGTCGAAATATAACTTGAGTGCGGCGAAAGGCAGCTGCACCGCGACACCGAGAGTTTTTTTGTCGCCGATCTGCTCTTCCCCGAGGGCCTGACCGGAGACATTCCCGGCGAGAACCTGTTGATAGATTCCCCAGCCGCCGCCAAAGAGCGCAATGCCGCGTTTGAATTCGCCGATCACATTGGTGGTATCGCGAACATTGTCCGGAAATTTCAGCCAGGAGGACGAGCCGTTGCAGATCTGAAGGATATTGACTGAGCCGAGGCTTACTTGGCCATAAGAACGATCGGGATAAGCCACCTGCCAGTTGACCTGGAGCGGTTGATCGCCGCTAGGATTGTAGATCTTTCCACTTTCGGAAAAGCTCAGGGTCGCGACCGACCTGAGGGAGTCTCCTCCCGCGGCTTGGGCGGCGGCCATCAGAATTTGCTGGCCCTGCGCCAGGGACTCGGGCGAGGCTACAACGCTTTCCTGCTTGGCGGCGCGCAGATCCGGGGACACCACGTCAATTTGATCGAATGGAATTTCCACGAACTGCGCGTCCGGAAACTCCTTTTTTAGGGAGTCGCGAAAGGCGCCGACGTTTCCGGCCAGGACGATGTCGAGATCCCTGGCGGTGAAATATTTGCGGGCGGTTGCCTGGACCTGGTCGAGCGACATGGCGCGAACTTTAGCGGGATAAGTTTGGTTGTAGTCGGCGGGCAATTCAAAAGCGGCTGCGATCAATACTCGATCGGCGACCTGCTCGGCGGTCTCGGATGAAATGGGATAGACACCCGCGAGGTAATCGCGCGCGAAATTCAGTTCCTGCTGGGTGATTTCACCGTTGGCCATGCCCCCCAGAAGGTTCATCACCAACTTTAGGGCTTCCACGGTCGTCTCCGTTCTGGTGAAGGTGTTCACCGAAAGAGAGCCGGAGTAGCGGTGCGCATTAAGACTGGAGGACGCGTCATAGGTCAGTCCTTTTTTGATGCGGACTTCGGTATTGAGGCGGCTGTTATAACTCCCGCCGAAAATATGATTGGTGACTTCCAACGGCAGATAGTCCGGATCACTCCGGCGAATCGAGAACTTGCCCAGGCGAATCTGAGTCTGAACGGCGTCGGGCTTATCGAGCAACCAGATATGCTGGCCGGTAGTCAGCGAACCGGGCGCGGGGATGTCAGCGGCAACACTCGTTTTCTGCCAAAGGCCGAAGTATTTTTCAGCGATGGCAAAGGCCTCGTCCGGCGTGATATCGCCGGCAAAAGCGAGCAGGGCTCCGTTGGGCGCGTAGTTGGCGTCGTGAAATTTCACGAAATCATCGCGTCTGAATTCCTGCACGCTGCGCGGCGTTCCCGCTTCCGGCAGGCCATAGGCGGAATTCCCATAGAGGACTCGGGCGAAAACCAGAGTGGCCAGATAGTTGGGATCCGCGTATTGGACTTGCAAACTCGATAACACCTGCTGACGCTGGCGGTCGAGTTCGTCCGACGCAAACGCCGGATGAAGCACTACGTCGGACATCAAATCCATTCCGGTGCCGAGATCTTTTTTGACGACGTCGAGGGTAACGGTGGTGCCGTCGCGATCTGCAGTCGCTTGTAAGGTGCCGCCAAGAAAATCAATCGTTTCCGCAATCTCGCGAGCCGAACGCTTCTCGGTTCCCTGAGTCAACAAAGCTGCAGTCATTTGGGCGACCCCGGGCATGGATGAAGGGTCCTTAATACTGCCCGCCGAGAGGAGGACCAAGCGCGCCGCGACCGCGGGCTCGCGGTGATCGGTAACGACAAACACTCGCAAACCATTCGTTAAAGTTTTTGAGGCAGCTTTTGGAAATTCGAAGGGGCGCGGGGCGCCGGCTGCAGGCATCTGGGCCGCGAGCTTCACTCCAGGGGGAACGATCCCAGAAGCTTTTTGGGGGGGCCGGTCACTGGCTTCGGATTGTCCACGCGAAGGGGCCGGGGCGGTCGCCGTTTCTTGCGCCATTACAGTCGTCGCGAAGACGAAGGATATCGCCAGCAGCAACCAACGTGAATTCCAGACCCAACTTGAGCGCTTCATTCTGACTCCTAGAATTTTGGCGTAGATCAACCCGTTGCAAACGGCTATTGCGGCGCTGCCGACGTGGTGACCAGCATGACGGTGGCATGCTGCAGGTCGAAATAGTCCTTGGCCACGCGCTGAATATCGTCAGGGGTGCTGCTCAGGTAGCGAGGAAGTTCGGTGTTGACGAGCCCGGGATCTTTTCCGATTACCGCCGCGGCGGCGAGTGCGATTGCTTTTTCTTCATCGGTGTCGCGGCCCAGGATAAATCCGGCGAATTCCTGGTTTTTCGCTTTCTCGAGTTCCCGGGCCTCGACCGGTTGAGTCTTTAAACCATCGAGCACCGCGACCAGCGCCTTCTGCCCATCTTCCGGGGAGTGGCCGGGATTCATGATGGCGTAAGCCGAGTACAGATTGGGATCCTCGGCAAAATCTGCAGAACCGGCGGCCTCCACCGCGATCTGATCTTGGTAGACCAGCGTCCGGTACAGCCGGCTACTTTCGCCGCCGGAAAGAATATTAGAGGCAAGATCGAGCGGATAGCTATCGGGCGCGTAGCGCGCGGGAATCTTATAGCCGATGACAATCGCGGGCAGGGGCGTATTCGAATAGGACTTCTGGACGATGCGCTCGGCAGCCTGGGGCGGTTCGGGATGGTTGATGCGCGGGATCGGCTGGGCCGAGGCCGGGATGCCGCCGAAATATTTTTGGGTCCAGAGTAAAGCTTGCTTGGAATTGAAATCGCCGACGATTACCAGAGTCGCGTTGTTGGGTTTGTAGAAGGTGTTAGAGAACTGGCGGACGTCCTCGATTTTTGCGTTGTCGAGATCGGCCATACTGCCGATGGCAGTGTGATGGTAGGCGTGTTCGGTGAAAGCCGCCGCGCGCAAATCCTCTTCCAGGTGACCGTAAGGCTGGTTTTCGATGCGGACGCGACGCTCTTCCTTTACCACTTCGCGTTCGGATTTAAAATTCTCTTCAGAAACATTCAGGCTACCCATGCGGTCGGCTTCGAGCCACAACACTCTTTCCAGGTAATTGCTGGGGAAAGTTTCGAAAAAATTGGTGGTGTCGTCGGTGGTTTCGGCGTTGTCGAATCCGCCCACGGCTTCGATGATGCGGGAATGTTCTTCCGCCGGAACGTGCGCCGAACCCTTAAACATCAGGTGCTCGAAGAGGTGCGCGAAACCGGTGCGGCCGGGCAGCTCGTCTTTGGCACCTACGTGATACCAGACCTGGAGATTGATAACAGGCACGGCATGATCTTCGAGGAAAATTACCTGCAGCCCGTTGGTGAGGGTGCGGACCGTGTAATCCATTTGGGGGGGCATGACATCCGCCGGTTTCTGTTGGGCAGCGGCGGGTCGGTTGCACAATATTCCGACGATGGTCAAGCACAGGATAGCCACGCCGCATCGGAGACTATGGGACATTCTCACCAACTCCCGTAACTGGGATTTCGAAACAAACGAGACCACGCAGGCCCGAGCCCACGCCGAGAAAACGAATTTCAGTATGGTAGACCGCAATATTGCTGTCAAACTGCGGCATAATCCGCGCTTTGACGCCCGATGGACCAAGTTCTGGCGGACCGTGGCTCATTCTTAGACGGCTCAAAGGCGAGTTCAGGTGGAGTGAATTGCGGGAAACTGGTTTTACGCCCGGAGAGACACGGTTCCCAGCCAGTGGTGCTGGCTGGGAGCCCGCGCTTACCGCAGATTCAGGTTTCCGGGGTGGGAAGACTGAAGTGCGGCTGAAGTGGTTTTGACTGGCCGGAATTTAAACGAAGGCAGAATTCGCGGCAATACTATAAAAGCATTAGTGTCCAAGATTACGGCGGGGCGAGAGAATTATTCGTAACGCAGCGCAATCATGGGGTCGACACGAGTGGCGCGGCGTGCGGGGATGTAACAGGCGGCGAGCGCCACGCAAACAAGCATGAGCGAAACGGCGGCGAAAGTCAGGGGATCTTTCGCGCTGGTACTGAAAAGCAGAGAGCCCAGCAGTTTGGTGAGCCACAACGAAGCGAGAAATCCGATTAAAAGTCCGGCGAGAACCAGGCGCATGCCCTGGCCGATCACCAAGCGGAAAATGTCGCGGGGGGCGGCGCCGAGCGCCAAGCGAATGCCCATTTCATGTACGCGGTGCGAAACGGAATAAGCCATCACCCCATAGATTCCGACGGCCGCGAGCAGCAGCGCGAATCCAGCAAAGGCTCCGACGAGGCCGGTGAGCAGGCGGGGCTGGCCGACGGAATCGGAGACGAGTTTTTCCATCGGCACGATTCCTGCGGTGGGCAGATCGGGATCGATTTCCTTGATTTTTTCGCGAACGGCCGAAACCAGTGGCTGAGCGGCAGAGCTGGAGCGCACCACGATGGTCATGGCCATCCACGGGCTTTGCTGGTAAGGCAGATACATTTCTTCGAACTTCGGCGCGCCCAGCGAATTAAATTTCACGTCCGCCACCACGCCGACGATTTGCAGGGGAATCCTGTCGCGGGAATTCTGCAGAGTCTTGCCCACCGGATCCTGGCCGGGGAAAAAATGTTCAGCGACGGTCTGATTGATGATCACGACGGGAGTGGCACCGGGGATGTCTGCTTCGGTGAAGGTGCGGCCGCGAAGCAACGGGATGCGCATGGTTTCGAAAAATCCGGGACTGGCCTGGCGCAAGGCAATTAGCGGGTCTTTTCCAATCCCCTGGCAGACCTGCCCTTCGGCGCAGAAGAACACATAGCGGACCGGACCCGCGAGCGGAATGAAGCTGACCACGCCGGCGGATTCGACGGGGGGGATGGTGCGGATGCGCTCGAGCGCCTGGCGGAAAAATTCCGCGCGCTGCGGGCCGGTGGTGTAATGAGCCGTAGGCAAATTGATCGGGAACGTCATGACACTCTGCGCGTTGAAGCCAGGATTCACGTTCAGCAGACGGACGAAACTTTTGATCAGCAGCCCGGCACCCGTGACGAGGATCAAGGCCACGGCAACTTCGGAGACCACCATGATTTGGCGCGCGCGCCCACCCCGGCCGCCGCCGGAAGTACCGCGGCCCTCTTTGAGGGTGTCGTGCAAATTATGGCGCGAAACTTGCCAGGCCGGGACGAGTCCGAACGCAATTCCGGTCAGGATGCAAAGCACGATCGAAAACAGCAAAACATTGCCGCTGATGTGTACTTCGTCGAGCCGCGGAACGGTGGTGCCCGCCCCGAGGCGCAAGAGGGGGAGAGAGAGAAAGGCGAGGGCCACTCCCAACGCGCCGCCCACAAACGAAAGCACCAAACCTTCGGCAAGAAGTTGGCGCGCCAGGCGCGCGCTGGTGGCTCCCAGCGATTGCCGGAGGGCCATTTCTTTTTCGCGCACGGTCGCGCGCGCCAGTAAGAGGCTAGCGACATTGGCGCAGGCAATCAGCAGTACGAAACCGACGGCGCCGAGCAAAACGAAAAGTGAAGGTCGAACGCCGCCCACGAGATTGTCGGCAGCCGATGTCACATCCAGGGAATGTTTGCCGGAGTCGGCGTTACCGGGAAATTCTTGAGAGTAGTTCTGATTGATGGAGTCGAGTTCGCTTTGGGCGCGGGCCATCGTTTCCCCGGTCTTGAGCCGCGCGAGGATAAAAAGAAATCCGGCACCGGAGCGCAGTTGCACCGGACGGAGGCCGAGAATGTCGAAGACGCGCGGAACCCAAATGTCCGGTTCGGGCTGCTGAAAAGGAAAACGGAAATTGGGCGACAGGACGCCAACGATGGTGGTGGATTTTCCGTCGAGGGCGATGGTGCGGCCGAGAACCGCCGGGTCGGCGTTGAAATGGGTATGCCAAAACGCGTCGGAAAGGATCGCCACTTCGGCGCCGCCGATCTGATCTTCCGCGGGCAGAAAGTCACGACCGAGAACGGGCGAGACGCCGAGAACATGAAAGAAATCGTGATTGACCCGGTTCGCGTTAATTTGCTCCGGTTCGCCATTCCCGGTCATATTCAGCGTGGTCTGATAAAAAGCGCCGGCACTTTCGAGGGTTTGAGTCTGTTGCTGAATGTGCTCGAACTTCGGGAGGGATAAGGGGACTCCGGTAGTCCCCTTTTCTCGTTCACCGGCTGAAATGCTGATAAGCCTTCCGGCGTTGTGGTACGGCAGCGGACTTAAGAGGACCGTATTGATGATCGAAAAAATTGCAGTGTTGGCGCCGATGCCCAAGGCCAGAGTGAGAATCGCGACGACGGTGAATCCTGGGGCTTTTAGCAGAGTGCGGAATGCATAGCGCAGATCCTGCAAGAGAGTCTGCATGGCGTCACATTCCGCTGGAATGCGAGTGGGTGCGACCTTTCTTTTTCGAGTGTGGATGGCGAGCCGATTTTTTGGCCGCGGCGGGCGGCGCCGGTTTTTGCGCGGGAAGGTCGGAGTTAAAGATGTCGGCGACTGTTTTCCAACTGCCGTCGGCTTGTTTTTTCCAAACCTCGACAAATTTGCCGCGATCCGCAGCTACCGATCCCTTGGGATCGTTGGTCATCAACTGATAGGAGCCGACGACGTAGGCCAGATCGCTGGAATGCGCGACATCTACCTTGGTGGCTTGCCATGTCAACGAAGCGCCGGCGCCCAGCAGCGCATTCCAGGCTTCGCGAATCGATTGCTTGTCGCTGGCGATCGGAGAGTTGGGAGCAAGGAGCGAAGCATCATCACTGTAGTAGCCGACGGTTGCGTCCAGATCCTTGGCCGCAGCGGACTTGGCCCATTGGGCGTCCAGAGCACGAATGGTGGTTTCATCCGCGGCGCGGGTGTCTTTCGGCGTCGACCCGCAGCCCGACGCAATCAGCACCAGCGCGAGACAGGCTGAACCTGCTGCGGCTCGAATCAGGTTTTGCGTGCGGTGTGATGTTTCTTCGGAATGCTTCGCCATGGACAAATCCTCCGAACGTAAGAAGTTTCGTGCATCAAATCTTAGGTTGAGTCGTGGGACGAGTCAATGAAGGCCGCGACTCGGAGAATCAGAAACGGGCCAATGGCACGATGCCTTTGGCTTCGGTGCAACGATAGGCTTGTCCGGCGGCGAGATCTTTGTAGTCTTCGATGCGGCCGTTGGGCCACTCGATCACGACGCGGGCAATTTTGTCGCGTTTGCCGAGTCCAAATGTTACCGGAAGTTCGGACTGCGACAGATAACTCGATCCACTTTTCACCAGACGCGATTGGCTGGAGCCGTCGTACTCGATGCGCACGCGGGCGCCAATGGCGTCACGGTTGGACTGAGTGCCGACGAGGGTGAAACGAATACTGTGGTTTCCAGCGAGCTGATCGTTGCGGTACAGATACGCCGGGCCATTATTGGTGGTCATCAGTAAATCGAGATCGCCATCGAGATCGAAATCAGCGTAGGCCAGGCCGCGCCCCACTTTCGCCTGATTGAAACCCTCGCCGACCGCTTGACCTAGTTCACGGAATTTACCCTGGCCGTTATTCAGGAAAAGCTGCGGAGGTTGCGCGTAGCCCACGTTGCCGCGAATGTTTCGGACGGTTTCGTCGATGTGGCCGTTGGCGACGACAAGATCCACCGAGCCATCGAGATCGGCATCGAGAAAGGCGCAGCCAAATCCCAGCGTATTTTGCGACGGGAGCCCCACGCCGGCCTGAATGGCAACATCGTTATAAGTGCCCTTCCTCGCGGGCCGGTACAGGCCAATCATTTCATTGTCGAAGTTCGTGATGGCGATGCCCGCGGAACCTGAATTGTCGAAATCGGCGACATCAACGCCCATGCCGGCGCGCGCTTTGCCCTCGGCGCTGAAGGCGATTCCCGCTTCGACCCCTACATCTTTGAAAGTTCCGTTATGCAAATTGCGATACAGCTTGTTGGGTTGGGTATCGTTCGCGACCAACAGGTCGGGCCAACCGTCGTGCTCGTAGTCCAGAAGGGCGACGCCGAGAGATTTGGAACTGGTATCGAAAATGCCGCTCGCCGCAGTGGCATCTTCGAAAGTGCCGTTGCCGCGATTGTGGAAGAGCCAGCAAGTTTCGCCGCGGTACGCTTCGGGGGTGCAGTAGGTTTTTTGCTTGCCGTCGAGGCTGCAGAAGACGTCATGCTCGGCAGACCACTTCACGTAATTGCAGACGAACAGATCGAGAAAACCATCGCGGTCGTAGTCGAACCATAGCGCAGAAGTGCTGAAACCCGTGCGGCCCGCAAGACCGCTGGTACGCGTGACGTCGATGAACGTGCCCTTGCCGGTGTTTTTGAACAGGCGGTTCTGGCCGACACAGGTGACCAGAATGTCGGGAAATCCGTCGTTGTTGTAGTCGCCGACAGCGACGCCCATGCCGTACATTTCGAGATCGAGGCCAGCGCGTTGGGTGACGTCGGTAAAAGTTCCGTCACGATTATTGCGATAGAGGCGCATGGGGGTTGGCGCTTGTTTGTGGTTTGGCCAGGCCATACCGTTGATCAGCAGAATGTCTTGCCAGCCGTCGCCGTCGTAATCGAGAAAGGCACAGCCGGAGCCGAGGGTTTCGGGGAGAAGTTTTCCGCCATACGCGCCGCTATTGTGGCGAAAATGAATTCCGGCCGGAGAAGTCACATCCACGAGGCGAAATCCAGGAGATGACGCGGAAGGTGGCGGGGATTGATAGGCATCCGCAATTCGCAATAAGGGATTGGAGGCCAAGGCCGCAACACCGACCAGGAACGAGCGGCGGTTCACGAAATATTCACCAGGCCGTTGCGAATGGCGTAGACGATCAGTTCGGCGGTCTTGTGAATCCCCAGCGCGTCCATAATATTCGCCCTATGGACAGCGACCGTATTGGCGCTGAGATTCAGCTGGTCGGCGATGGCTTTATTGGAGTGGCCGTCGGCGATGAGTTGCAGAACTTCGAGTTCGCGAGCAGTGAGTTTGGAATCACGATCGCCTTTGAGGCCCGGCGATTTCGTCACGCCCGGACTGAGCACAATTTCTNNGGCGACGCGGCGAATAGCGCTGCCCAGGCCCACGTCTTCGGCGTTCTTCAGGATGTAACCGCGCGCGCCGGCATCGATTGCTTGCCGAACCAGCGTGTCTTCGGCGTGCATGCTGAGCATCAGAATGATCTGGCCCGGAAATTCCTGGAGAATCGTCTTGGTGGCGGCAAGACCGCTCAGGCCGGGCAGCGCACAATCCATGATGATGACGTCGGGACGAAGCTTGCGAGCCAGGCTGACCGCATCATCGCCATTGCTTGCTTCGGCGACCACCTGAATGTCCGGTTCGTCTTCGAGAATGCGCCGAAAGCCGAGGCGCACGAGATTGTGATCGTCCACCAGCAACACGGATATTTTGGCCGCCTTCCTGGCAGGCTTGCTCTCGATCGTTTTATTCGCCATTTTGCTGATAGCCCTCGCGCGGAACTTTCAGGGTAACTAGGGTTCCCCCTTGCGGCGGCCGCTTAAATTCGATGGTGCCTTTCAATAATTCGGCGCGCTCGCGCATGCCGACGAGTCCGATTCCGTTCCGGCTTGCAGACCCGTCATTTCCCTTTCCATGATCTTCAATTTCGAGTTCGAGCGATTCCGCCAAAAAATTCAAACGGACCTGGGCTTGGCGCGCGCCGGAATGGCGGGCCACGTTGTTGAGAGCCTCCTGCAGCACTCGATAGATGTGGACTGCGGAATTCCCATCCACCGCAAACGGTGCACCGGATTTCAAGTAGCTTATGTCAATCCCGGTTTGTTTTTCCACGGTGGGAATGTACCAGTCCAGGGTGCTTTCCAATCCGGTTTCGTCGAGCATTACCGGGTGAAGCGCCTGCGACAGGCTGCGCACCTTATCGAGCGTGGTCTGCGCGATGTCGCGCACCTCGCCCAAATCGGCGCGCAAGGGCGAGCCTTCGGGGAGATGGTTGGCGGAGCGCGTGAGCAGCGAGCCAATGGCGGTGAGAATCTGGCCGAACTCGTCATGGAGTTCGCGCGAGATTGAGCGCAGCGTGGATTCCTGTGAGGAAATTAATTTTTGCGCGAGATCGCTGCGCTGCTGCGAAAGATCACCTAGCTGAGCAAAGAGACGGCGATTCCAGCGAATCAAATACAGGCTAGTAAGCAGGATCGCCAGCAGCGTGGCGGTGAGGAACGTATAGACCTGGCGCTGCACCCGGTCGTAGATCGCGCGGACTTGCGCCGCGGCCTGCTGCTCGTTTTCATTATTTTGCACCAGGAGTCGCGAAACGGTGGTGCTGAGCGTCGCTTGACGCGCCTGCAGCGTAAGACGAATCTGGGTTCGGGCTTCCGCTTCTTTTCCATCGCGAGCGGTGGCAAAAGTACGATCCACGGCGTCCCAAAATTGTGCGAGTGACTCTTGAAGATACAGTGACTGCTCCGGAGCGCGCTTGGCCATGCTGAACTGATCTTCCACTTGCAGAGCGCTGTTGAGGTCGGTGCGGATTCGCTGGAATTGCGCCTGCCAGGCAATCAGCGGGTAGGGCTCGTCGTTGTCAAGCATGTCCCGCATGGCGAGGCCCAGGGAATTCAGGTCATTCTGAACCCGGAGGAGCCGCAGCGAATCGCGACGGTTGTGCTCGACCAGATTATTTTGGAGTTCGCGCAGTGTGGAAATTTGCCGGGTGATGTACCAGGAATAAGCCACGACGGCGGCGATGGTGATGATCAGCCCGAGAAAAAGCCCAGCAGTGGGAGAAGGCTTGGGCAAAGATGCCATGCGCCGAGAATATAACGCGAAGCGGAATACTGCCAAGGAGCTGGAGACGAAAGCGCGACGAAATACTTAGGCAAAATGTTCCTTGGCTCAGAAATAAAACTTTAATGCGAATTGGACAAATCGCGGATCGCGCGCGCCCTGCACAAACCCAAATTGCGGCGTGCCGAATTCCAACGGCTGAGGCTCTTCGCTAATTTGCCCGGCTGGTTCGAACAAGGGATTGACGTGATTCCATATGTTGAAGAACTCAGCGCGGAATTCGAAGCGCATCTGGTCCCGCACTGGAAACATCTTGAATATGGACAAATCCCAGTTCTGGAAGCCCGGGCCGCGGACGATGTTGCGTCCGGCATTGCCAAACGTGAACGGAATCGTATTGTCGACGAAGGCGCACGTATTGAAAACCGTGCCGGGCAGGCATGGCTTACCGTTTTGATTTCCCACAACGTTTGGTCGAACTTCAAAAAAAGCCACGCCACCGCCGCCATCGCTGGAAGATACGTTGGTCGCAGCGTCGGTGATGGTGAACCAGTTTCCGGTGGAAGCGGTGGTGATTCCGGCGATTTGCCAATTCCCAATGATTTGATTTTTCAGGCCAGTCGCATCGCCGCTGAATCTTTTTCCGTTACCAAACGGAAATTGATAAATGTAGCTGATCACAAAACGGTGACGAACGTCGAAATCGGAATTGCCGTATTCAAGAAATGGAAACCGCTGATCGCGAAAGTCGCCGTTATTCAGCGAGCCTAGGGCGGCGCTCGAAGCATCGTCCAGAGCGTGAGCGTAGGTATAAGACGCTTCAAATTGCAGTCCGTTGGAAAATTGCTTCTCCAGGCGAACCTGCAGCGAGTTGTAATTCGAAAAACCGTCGGTGCGAAGCAAGTCGATGCCGGTGTCAAAGACCCCATTACAACTCGGCGGAAAAACGGAGTCATCGCACATCTGGGCGGGGCGCCGCGGCGCAGTGGGACAGTTGTTTGCGCTGTTGGGCGGTGTGGTGCAGAACGTCGCGTCGGGTACCGCTTGATTGCCGTTGTAGAAGTTATAGAGGTCCGAACCGTGAGAGCCGGCGTAAGAAACTTCCAGGACTGTTTGGCTCGGCAACTGATACTGAAAGCCGAAGTGCCACTGCTGGGTATAAGGTGTGCGAACTTTGGGACTGACCGAAAACAGAATCGGCGTGTTGGGATCGGTGAGGGAAGAGGCTGGAAAGCCCTGGGACAGCACGTTTAGCGGCAAATTCCCGTTATTGGCGGCGCTGATCGAGCAATCGACTTGGCCGGGGTTTGGATTTGCCGAGGACAAGAAGCATGGCGGGTTGAAGGATTGGGTGACAAAAAACGGTGGATTGAAACCGGGACTGGGATTGGAGTAGGGCCCGTTTTCCTGGCCGCCGTAGAAAATGCCGTAGCCGGTGCGCAACACCAGCTTGTCAGTGATTTTGTAGGCCAGGCCGATACGCGGCGCAAAATTGTTCAGGTCCGGAGAGATCAAACCCGCGCTGCCAGTCCGCACGATGGGAATGTTTGCCGCCAGAAACGGCGTCAGTTGGGCGTCTTGCCCCTGAGGCACCACGAGCGAATCCGTGGCAAAGTCGAAATTGGCCTGCTCCTTGCCTGCCGCTTTGATGGTCGTGAACAACTCGTAGCGCAGACCCAAGTTGAAGGTTAGCCGCTCGGTCATACGAAAATCGTCTTGCGCGTAGAAAGAATAGATTTGGCGGTGATAGTCAACGTTATGGGTGTTGGTGAGGGTCCCACCGTCGGGAATACCCAACAAGAAAGTGGCGAACGCTTCGCCACCGGTGGTGGGCGCAGCGGGATTGTCGGTGAAGTCACTCGCGAAATTGTAGGTGCCGCGGGGGGCGGATGGCTCAAACAGCGTGAATTGTTCATCCCGAATTTCCGTCCCGAATTTCCAGGCATGCCGCCCGTGAATCCAGGTCAGATTGTCGGTGAACACAAAGCTATTTTGTTTTTCAATGGCCGGAAGAAACCCAGAACTTCCGATGGTGGCGGTACCATCATTGATGCTGATCTGTGGAAGACCACCCAGGTTTGGGCCGAATGGAACTCCCGGAAAATCGAGTTGCTGCGCGACGTTGGTATCTGAGTTGAGCTGGAAGCGATGCGAATTGATTCGGTTATATCCGACCCGGAATTCGTTCACTAGATTCGAAGAAAAGACGTGGGTTTCACTGATCGCGACGCTACGGAAGGAATCGTCTTCCGTTCCATCCTGAAAGGCTCCGCCATCCAGCGCATTTTGGAACGGCGAGGGCTCGAAGCTCGGCTGAACTTCGTAGCTGAACCGCCCGAAGATGCTGTCTTTGTCTGAGAGCTTGTGATCAACGCGCACATCGAAATTGTTGCGGCTGGCCGTGCGTTTCGGATCGGCAATAAAATTGGCGCCATTAAGATTCGTGTTGGGCGCGGGAAAAAGGGCTGCGAGGCGGGCGGCGAGCGGGTCTATGGATCCGTTCGGAAAAATATTCGTGGGATTGCCCGCTCCGTCCACGCCGATCGGGACGCCGCAGAAACCACTCGGATTCAGCGCGGAAACCTGGGCCAGGCGGGAATTGAAAATTTCTCCCAGGAACGTGGGATGACCGCTGCAATCGAGTGCAATCTGATTCGTGACATTCCCATTCATGTCCACGGCCATGGCAGGCGTACTCGTC
>PMHK01000036.1:0-2231 GCA_003156635.1 Acidobacteriota bacterium
GTACGGCACCAGAACGCAGCCTCTGCGCAACTCCGTTTCGCCGGAGTGCTCACCAGCGCGCAGAGTGCCATCCTGAAGCGCAGCGAGGGATCTGCTCTTTACGCGCCAGGTGCAGAATCGTTCGCGGAGACCGACCCGATTTTGCAGCAGAAGTAGCAAGTAGAAGGGATTTCGTACCTTAACTTAACGAGGAGAAACGCTATGCCATGGATGGATCAGGTAGGAAATCTGCTGAAGCAGTACACCGGTGGCGCAGCCGCCGCCGCGGCCCCGGCCCAGGATGTGAACGCGCATTTTGATCAGGTAGCCGCGGCAGCTCCAGCGGGAACTCTCGCCGCCGGTTTGGCCGCCGCGTTCCATTCCGATCAGACCCCGGCCTTCGGCAACATGCTCTCCGGCCTCTTCGCCAATTCCACGGGCGAGCAGAAAGCCGGATTGCTGAATCAGCTGATGGCCAACGTCACTCCGGCGATGCTCTCTTCGATCGCGGGCGGCGGCGCGCTGGCCGGATTGCTGAAGAGCGGCGGGCAGATCACTCCGGAGCAGGCCCAGCAGGTTTCGCCCGAAGCGGTGCAGCAAATTGCGGCGCAGGCCAAGCAGGCCAATCCGTCCATCGTGGATAGCGTCAGCAATTTCTACGCGCAGCACACCACGCTGTGCAAGACGCTCGGCGGCGCCGCGCTCTCCATCTGCCTGGCGAAAGTCGCTCAGCACACCAACGCGTAATCTCTATTTTGGGAAGGGGCACGGAGGCGGATCGAACCCGCCTCCGCGTTTTTCTCTCGGAGCTTTGAAGAGTTAGACGCATTACACGCGACTGCGTTTCCTGCAAATTCCTAAAGCAACGTTCGTACTTCCCTACCAGATTTCCCCGATGTTCCCTAAAACCATGAACCGCTACTCTGATTTTGTAACGACGTGACGTTCGGCGAGTTGGACTCAATCGTGTCCCGCCAGCCGCAGGGAAATCGAGTAAAGGAAAATCTAATGGTAATCTCAGCTCTCATTATCGTCGCTCTTATCGCCGTAATCGGCATTCTGCCCGGCTGGCCAAAGGCCACCGAACTAAAGCAAAATCCGATGATGTCCGGCGTGGGCTTGATCGTGGTCGTGACGCTGATTCTCGTCGCGGTTTTGGGCCTGTGACCGCTGCCTTTTCGCCGCAGTTCGCTTCGCCAACCGGTATAGAGTATTATCTCTTTTCGGGTTGCACTTATTCGCGCTCAAGCTGAGTTTTCAAATCGAAACAACAGGAGAATTCATGGCCACCGAAGATCACAACCTGCTTACCGACGTCGCCACCACTATCGGCTCCGCCCTCGGCAACGTCGCCGCAAAAGTCGAAAGCATCACCAAGGACGCACCTTCCCGGGACGAAATTGAAACCAAAGTCCGCCGCGCCGGAGCCGCCGCCGAACGTCGCGCCAAATCCGTTTCGCGCAAGGTCAAGGCCCGAGTGAAATCCGGCGCCGCCACCGTGCGCCGCAAAGTGAAGTCCAGTGCCAGCTCCGCGCGCAAAACTTTCAAGGGCGCGCGCGCCAAGGCCGCCCGCGGCACCAAGCGCACCGCTCGCAAAGTCGCACGCCGCGCCTCCGCCGCGAAGAAAACCATCAAGAAAAAAGCCCGCCGCCGCTAGCCGCGCGCGTCGCGCCTACAAATCGTCCCCCACAAGTTGCAGCCCGAAGCCGAGCGCGGAGCACCCAGCCGCGCTCGCACCATTTTGTGGTCAATGCGACTAGGTCATCACACCCGTCTCTTGTTTCCGTCACTACTTCACAGTAGGATTCGTTGCGTAGCTCGTGACTCGCGACCCGCGGCGCTCAGGCCGCCGACCGGAGAGCTAAATGTTTCGATGGGCCATCGTTTTTCTGATCATCACGTTCATCGCCGGGATCTTTGCGTTCGCCGGCCTGGTCCTCGCCGCCGTGGCCCTCGCGAAATTAATCTTCTATTTGTTCCTCGTGCTGTTCCTGCTGGCGCTGATCGCCGGCCTCCTGCGCAAATCGAGTTCGAGCCTCCGCGAATAATTCGCCGCACGGCATAACCTGTCCCGTCGTACAGGTTACGCCGCCGCCGCACCCGCCTTCGTCATCCACCTGAGCTTGCACTGCAACCGCTAAAATCAAATCATGAGCAGTGAGTGGATCCCGGGGAAGCCTGGAGCGGGCGGAGGCGCGCCAAACACCGCGCGCCCCGTCGCAATCGCGCCAACGCCCGCGCCATTGCCAGCA
>PMHK01000036.1:2250-2575 GCA_003156635.1 Acidobacteriota bacterium
GATGTGGCGCGCTTCTGTCCCAAGTGCCACGCTACACTGCGTTACGAATGTCCTTCCTGCCACAACAACCAGCGCGCCGGCGGGAAATGTGAAAAATGCGGCGTCGATTTCCTCAAATACATCGGCGCAGTGGTCGCCGCCAAAAAAGCCGAAGCGGACGCCGTTCACGAGCGCCTCGAAAGCCGCTCCGGCCTGCTGAAAGGCCTGCTCTGGCTGCCCTTCAACGGCGGCATGTCGCTGGTCCGTTATTTTTTCTTGAAACGCGATCGTCAATAGTGGATTCCGCGAATGCACTGCAACGCTTGCCACCACGAAAATCCCCACG
>PMHK01000164.1 GCA_003156635.1 Acidobacteriota bacterium
CGGTTTCATTCGCGGTGATT
This sequence comes from Acidobacteriota bacterium, assembly GCA_003156635.1. GTDB lineage: Bacteria > Acidobacteriota > Terriglobia > Acidiferrales > UBA7541 > Palsa-295. The sequence continues at coordinate 21 of PMHK01000164.1, forward strand.
CCGTTTTTCTGGTAGTCGTCGACACTGTTGGAATTCAACACCACGTCCGACGATCCGCCGGAGGTGGTTTCCACTTCGATGCCGTTGCCGCTCTGGCATCCGGGAAACGTCGGAGCCAAACGGAAATGGCGCACGGCATTATTCCGGATGGTCGCCGAAGCATCCTGCACCAGGATGCCGATCAACCGCGGCGCACACGCCAGGATTCCATTGCTGGATCCGTCGATGTAAAACCCACCGACAATCGCAGCCGTCGTATTTTTTACCACGATGGCCGCGGCGATCTGGTCCGCCACGGTCGCGCCGGTGGCGTTGGCGGTCATCGCCGTGGGAATTAATTCCGCGCCGGGGTCGCCAAGGACGCTGATGGATTTCGAAATGATCAGCTGCTCGTGATACACGCCTTTGCACACCCTTACGGTTTCGCCGGGGCTGGCCGAATCAATGGCCGGCTGAATCGCCGAGAAGGTCGCCGTCGGACAATTGACTTTGTCGGCGTCCACCAAAATCGCTTGAGCCTGAGCCGCAAAGGACGTCACGACCGAAAAGAGGGCGGCGAGACAGATTACTTTGAGAGTCTTCATCAGAAACTCCTGTTCCGAAGAGTTGAGCCGGTTCTGCGAGGTAAGCAGGCGCGGAGCGAAACTACGACGAAGCGGGCTGGGGAGCGCGCCTTCGATCTGCGATTCAATTTGGCCCAAATCGCCGCGAGATACAAATAAATTTATCGATATTTGTGCGCCGCGTTGAGTTGTCCTTTCTCCTGTACCGCAGGGCTAAGTGTTTTGCCGTATGCGGCGGGGAGGTTACACTGTCGAGCCATGAGCGTGATTGACGAAGTATTGATCGCCAACGAGAAATACGCGCAGACCCACGAGCTGCGCAAGCTGACGCCGCGGCCGGAGCGCAAGCTCGCGGTGCTGACCTGCATGGACACGCGGCTGTCGATCCTGACGCTGGGATTGAAGGCGGCCGATGCGCACATCATCCGCAATGCCGGCGGCATCGTCACCGACGATTCGCTGCGTTCCCTGCTGATCTCCCATTATTTGCTGGGCACCGAGGAATTCATGGTCATCAATCACACCGATTGCGGGCTGACGCACACCACCGAGCAGGAATTGCGCACGCGGATTCAGAACCGCTCCGGAACCGCGGCGATCGCACCGGCCTTTTTCCACGCCTTCCAGAACATCGAGGAGAATGTACGGCACCAGCTGCAGAAACTCCGCACCCATCCATGGATCCCGAAAAGCGTGGTGACCCGCGGCTTCGTCTACGACGTAACCACCGGCCGCCTGCGTGAAGTGATCGACACTACAAGTAACGGCGATTAGGCACCCGTCGTCAGGGGTTGGATCTCTTGAATGATTTTCTCTTCGGCGCGCTGCCTCGAAATGGATAGTTCGTAGTGAGATTGAAGATTTACCCAGAAGTCGGCCGTCGTTCCGAAGTAACGCCCCAGCCGCAAAGCCATTTCAGAAGAGATGCCGCGTTCCTCTTTTACGATTTCATAAACGGCCGGAGGCGCCACGCGCAAAGCCAGGGCGAGACTATTGGCATTGAGATTGAAAGGAATTATAAATTCCTCTCGCAATATCTCGCCGGGATGGACTGGTTTTAGCTTTGGCATCGAATCCTCCTAATGGTAATCCACCAGTTCAACGTCGTATGCGTCGCCTTCACGAAAGATGAAGCAGATTCGATATTTATCATTAACTCGGATCGCATATTGACCCAACCGGTCACCCTTTAATTTTTCGAGCCTGTTATTCGGCGGTATTTTCAGGTCCGCAATCCGCCGCGCTGCGTTTAGCATGACCAGCTTGCGTAACGCCACCGTCTCGATCGCCGTCCACCGCCGCACGCGTTCCTCGTTGAAGAGTCGTTTCGTGTCCTGATCTCGAAACGACTTTATCATATGTGGAGGATATAATGCTGCGCATTATATGTCAAGAACTACACTCGAAGGTGAACACTTCCTCCGTGCCCATGTTGCATATGGAAAATCCCCATCCTTCGCAGAAAGGCGCGAAGGATGGGCCACCCTCAAACTCAGGGCAAATTCAAAAATCAAATTCTGCGGTGTGGCATTGTGGTTTTGCGGGTGACCCATCCTTCCCGCTCTTGGAAGGGTGGGGGTTTGGAGGTTTGGACTTTCTGAAGCGCGAGCGGCACGTTTGCGCCTTTTGCCTGTACCGAGCTGTCCCTGCGTACTATTGTCCGCACCTTGCAGAGCCGCTAATTTCTACCATCCGATAATTCCTCGAACTTGCGTCCTTGGGAGCGCTTCATGCACCGCAGCACGATTCGCGCCGCCTGCTGCCATATTGTGGCCACGCTGGTTTTGTTTTCGGCGATGGCGCTGATTACGGCCCCGCGCGTTGACGCGCAGGCTACGACGCCAACTCTCACGGTAGACGCGACCGGTAATCCGCATCCGATCAACCCCGATATTTACGGCATCGCGAACTACGGGCTCGACGCGACGTTCGCCAAGGAAATTCAAGTTCCGAATATTCGCTGGGGCGGCGACGGCACCACGCGCTACAACTGGCAGGTCGATTCGAGTAACGCCGGTTTTGACTGGTATTTCATGGGCGGCA
>PMHK01000055.1 GCA_003156635.1 Acidobacteriota bacterium
GGGCAACGGCGACGGCACGTTTCAGCCGGCGCAGACCATTACCACGGGTCATCTGCCGAGCTCGATCGCGGTGGCCGATTTCAACAATGACGGTCTTTCCGATTTGGCGGTAGTGAACCAGGGCGATAACACGATCGGCATTTATCTGCGCAACACCGACGGAACTTTTAAGCCGCCCACGCTGATTGCGACCGGCATGAAGCCAACCTCGATCGTGGCTGGAGCCTTCAATCCGAATTCCAATGCGATCATCGATCTGGCCATCACCAACTCGGCGGAAAACACGCTCGAAACTTATATTGGCAAGGGAGACGGAACGTTCTTCAGCCCGATCAAGTACGCGACCGGGGTGANNCCCGGTTTTCGTCGCGCTCGCGGACGTGAACGCCGATCAGGTTCTCGATCTGATCGTCGCGGATAGTGGAACCGTGGCCAGCGGTACCAATACCGTGATCAACAGCGTTTCGGTCTTCCTGGGGAATGGCGACGGAACTTTCGGAACCTCCACCACCGCCAGATTGGATTTTCCGGCCGGCACCAATCCGACTTCGATTGCCATCGCCGATTTTAACGCCGATGGCATCCCCGATATGGCCGTCACCGCCACCGGAGACAATGCGCTCGCGGTCCTGATCGGTGTAGGTGGCGGCATTTTTTCGCCTCCCATCGAGCTGCCGTTGCAAACCAGCCCCGGTTCGGCCGCNNGCGTTTCTACTGGCGGGGCCGGAACACAATTTCCAAACGCGGAATATATCGATGTGGGCTTAAAAGTGAAGGCTACTCCGCGGGTCCACCATGACGATGAAGTTTCGCTGGCGCTGGAGTTCACTCTGAGCAGCCTGGCTGGCACCATGCTGAACAACATTCCGGTGGTCGATAATCAGGAAATTCATCAAAATGTGCGGATGAGAATCGACGAACCCACCGTCGTCGCCGGATACATTTCTCCGCAGACTACTACCTCGGAAAACGGTGAGCCGGGACTCAATGAAATTCCGGTGGTGGGCGCGTCCACGACGATCCAGACGGAATACACCCAATTGATAATCATGATCACGCCGCGTCTGGTGGAATTTTCGCCGCATAAAGAGCACGTGATCTATGCGGGACGCGGACAAATCCAAGGATTTGGTTCGGCCGGTCCTACAATTCAGGAGCGCCGCGGTTTCGCGCCGCAGCCCCAAGCACAACCGCAGCCCCAACCGGAGCAGCCGCCTCCTCAACCCGCTCCTGCCCCAGAGCCTACGCAGCAGGCACCGCAACCAGCGCCGCCGCAACCGCAGCCCCAGCCGGACAATAATCCTCCGCCCGTGAATCCGCCCGATTAGATCAGACCTGGGATCGATTTTCGGCGGCCCAACTTGCGTGTCGATGATCAAGTTAGGGAATGGCTTCCAGAACTAAAATCGGTTGGTAGGTGCGGGGCACCACGGGTTCGGCAATCGCAATCAATTGGCCTTGTTGGCTGAACACGCGCAGGCGCGCCGGCTTCCATTCGCCAGAATCGAGTTCGGAGGTAGCGCCTTGCGGCGCGGTCGAGCGGCCCGGTTGAATTTGCGCCAGGGAGAGATTGAATTTCGCGCCGTGGCGGATGCGCCGCTCGATAATCGGCAGCACCGTGGCGCTGGGGAGATCGGGTAATACGTTTTCCAGGCGCAACACATGGCCCTGCAGCTTGCCCGCTTTAGCATCGCGATCCAGATCTTGGAGCGTTACGGCTTGATCGATCGTGAATTCACCCACGGCGGTGCGCGTAATTTCTGAAAGGTGCGCACCCGCTCCGTGCATCCTGCCGAGGTCCAGCGCCAGCGAACGAATATAGGTTCCCGCGCCACACTCGACGTCGAACCGCGCAGTGGAGCCTTCCACGCCTTTCAGCTTGAATTCGAAAACTTCCACATCGGCCGGTTCGAGATTCACCGGCTTATTTTTTCGCGCCAATTGATGGGCCGAGCGGCCGCCAATTTTTTTGGCCGAATAGGCGGGCGGAACCTGCTGAATCTTGCCGACGAATTGCAGCGCATGAGCTTCGATCTCTTCGGCTTTCAGCGTTGGCGCGGAATCCGGACCGAGCGCTTCGCCGTCAGCGTCGTAGGTGTCCGTTTCAAATCCAAAACGCATAGCGCAGCTGTAACGTTTGCGGCGACCGGAATAGAAACGCGCCAAGCGCGTGGCGCGCCCCAGAGCCAGAACCAACACGCCCGTGGCCAAAGGATCGAGCGTCCCGAGGTGCCCGATGCCGCGAAAACCGACGATGCGGCGCACGTACTCGACCACGTCGTGCGAGGTTTTCCCGGAAGGCTTGTTGACCACGATGAGGCCGTCAAAGGGCGGCTGTTTGGGTGGACGCGGCATAAATGATTTGGAATTTCAGCGGCGGCAAACTAGCAGCAAGGCGAGTTGGCGGAACAGCACGAAGCCGGCGCGGACGCTACAGAGCCTCCGGAGTTTTTGCTTTGCGCAAGAGGCTCTCGATGCGGTTTCCGATTTCTTCTGTTTGGTCCAGCATAAAAATAACCTCGGGAGCGCGGCGCAAATGCAGGCGGTCGACCAATTCATGGCGGACGAAACCGGTCGCGGCTTGCAACCCGGCCAGCGTGGTAGCACGCTCGGCCTCGTCGCCGCTCAGGCTCACGAACACGCGAATAGTGCGCATGCCCGCGCCCAGGCGGACTTCGGTGACCAGCACCGGAGCGGCCAGGCGCGGGTCCTTCAATTCCCCGGCGAGCATCAAGCTCACTTCGTTGCGAACTTCTTCGGCAATCCGTTCACTGCGATGACCCGCGTGATGCCCTTGAGACTTCATGATTCTTCCCCGTCTTCGTAGTAATCAATTTGCTGCGATACCAGATCGCGGCCCAGCACGCGTTCGGATTCCGCGGCGATATCCGCCAGCGATTTTTCCAGGTGGCCCGAATCGCCCGAAATCGAAACTACACCGACGCGCGAACGCTGCCAGGTTTCCTGGTGGGCCAATTCCGCAACGGCCACGTTGAAATGAGCACGCAGCCGGTCTTTCAGACTGCGGAGCACCTGTCGCTTGTCTTTGAGAGACTGCGCATCAAGGATGTGAATTTCGAGGGTGAGGAGGCCTATCGGCATTTCCATCCCACAACGCGAGCGACGCAGGATTCGCACGCGAGCCCAAAAAATCAATCGCCGAAAATCACGCCGGCCGCATTGCAGCGCCGGCCGGAATCGAAAAGTCTAGCTGTGCGACGCTTCGGCGCGCTCCGGTTGGCGCTGGGTGCGCACCGAGGGAGCTCCCATATCGGGCGCCGCGCTCTTCTCGATCGAGAAACATTCCAGCAGATCGCCGACCTTCACGTCGGCAAAATTCGCGATGCCGATGCCACACTCAAAACCGGTGCGAACCTCTTTTACGTCTTCCTTGAAACGCTTCAGCGAATTGATCTTGCCGGTGAAAACCACGGCCGCTTCGCGAATCACGCGCACTTCCGCGTCACGTTTCATGATGCCTTCGAGCACCGAGCAACCGGCGATGGTGCCTACGCCCTTGACCCGGAACGTATCGCGGACCTGCGCGCGCCCGAGATGATGTTCCTTGATGACCGGCGAGAGCAAGCCCTGCATGGCCCTAGTCAATTCGTCGAGCAATTCGTAAATGATGGTGTACCGGCGAATGTCCACGTTCTCGCGCTGTGCCAGCTCTTCGGCTTTGCGTTCCGGCTTCACGTTGAACGCGACAATGACCGCGCCCGAAGTGGAAGCGAGCAGAACGTCCGATTCGTTGACGGCACCGACGCTGGCATGCAGCACTTTCAACTTGACTAGATCGGTCGAGAGCCGCGGCAACATTTCGTTTAGAACTTCCACCGAACCTTGCACGTCCGCCTTTACGACCACCGGAAGTTCCTTCACTTCACCGGCGCGCAACTGCTCGTGCAATTGATCGAGCGTCAGGCGGCCGCTGGCCGATTTGGCGAGCGAAGCGTCGCGCTGCTTGCCCTGGCGATATTCGACGATGTGCCGCGCCTTAGCTTCGTCCGCGACCTGGAACTGGTCGCCGGCGTCGGGTACGCCCTGCAATCCGAGAACTTCGACGGGCGTGGCCGGACCGGCCTGCTTGATGGCCGCGCCGTGATCGTCAAACATCGCGCGGACTTTCCCGTAAACCGCCCCGACGATGAAGACGTCGCCGACGTGCAGGGTGCCGTTCTGCACTAGAACGGTTGCCACCGGGCCGCGGCCCTTGTCGACGCGCGATTCGAGAACCGTACCGCTGGCCGGAATACCCGGATCAGCTTTCAACTCGCGCAAATCGCCGACCAGCAGAATCATTTCGAGCAGCTTGTCGATATTCTTTTTGGCTTTGGCCGAAACTTCGACCATCACCGTCTCGCCGCCCCATTCTTCCGGCATCAAGCCCTTGTCGCTGAGCTGGCGCTTTACGCGTTCGGGCTGTGCGTCACCCTTGTCGATTTTGTTGATCGCGACAATGATGGGCACGTTCGCGGCGCGAGCGTGCGAAATCGCCTCTTCGGTTTGCGGCATCACGCCGTCATCGGCTCCGACCACCAGCACCACGATGTCGGTCACTTTCGCGCCGCGCGCACGCATGCGGGTGAACGCTTCGTGACCCGGCGTATCGATGAACACAATGCGCTTGCCGTTGGCGTGCGCTTCGTACGCGCCAATGTGTTGCGTGATGCCTCCGGCTTCGCCGCCGGCCACATCTTCCGAACGAATCGCGTCGAGCAAACTGGTTTTGCCGTGGTCGACGTGACCCATGACGGTGACGACGGGAGCGCGCGGCACTTCATTGCCGGTGCGCGTTTCTTTGACTTTTTCTTCTTCGACGATCTGCTCTTCGAACGAAACAACTTTTACGATGCCGCTAAACGCTTCAGCGAGACTTGTCGCCGTGGCCACGTCGAGAGCCTGGTTGATGCTGGCGAAAATGCCGCGGTCGAGCAGCGTCTTCAGCAATTCTTTGGCGCGAACGTCGAGCTTCTCGGCGAGTTCGCGGACGGTGATGCCTTCGGTAACGGTAACCTCACGCGGTTCACGCTTTACCGCCTCTACCGGTTGAACGGCAGTAGCGCGACCACCCGGACCGGCACCGGAACGTGGACGCACCGGATGCAGTTTGCGTTCGCCCTCGGCGTAACGCTTTTCGATAAGTGGACGACCGCCACGCGCCGCAGGTTTGCGCGCGTACAGCGGTTTGCCCGGTTCGGCTTTCGGCACGCCAGCGCCTGGGCGCTGACCGCCTACGGGAGCTTTGTTGTCGCGGCCGCCGGGGCCGCCAGCGCCAGGGCGCTGCGGAAAGCGCGACGGAGGCCCGCCAGGCCGACCGCCTTGGCCAGGGGCTCCACCGGGGCGACCTTGCGGCACTCCGGCCGGACGATAGGATTGCGGGGCACCCGCGGGGCGCATGCCTTGCGGCGCGCCAGGGCGCTGACCGGGGCCAGAAGGTCGCGGCGTCGCGGGCGGGTACCTTTGCGTAGACGGGGCCGAACCAGCCGGGCGCGGAGCGCCGGGTGCCGACGGACGCAAGGGCTGACCCGGGCGCGGCATGGATGTACTGAGCGGGCCGGTAGGCCGAGAAGTCTGAGTGGTAGCGGATGAGCCTGTGGGGACAGGGGGAGCAGGCCGAGGCGCCGTACCAGAGGGCGATGCGGCAACCGGAACATGCGTTGCGGCGGTAGCTCCGGGTGCGGCTGGACGCGTCGGCACAGCTGGCCGCGCGGCTGGCGGCGTAGCGCCCGCAGTCGGCGCGACTCCCGGTCGCGCTACGCTCGCCGGCGCAGTGGCCGACACGGGCGCGGCCGGCTTCGCCGCTATCGGAGCCGCAGCGGTTACCGGCGCAGCGGTCGGAGCCGCAGCCGGTTTCGGCGCAGGCTTTTTCGCCGCGGTAGTCTTCGCGGACTTCTCGGCTTCGGCCGCTTCTTCAGCCGCCGCCAGATCGCGAAAGTGCTTGCGCACCCGCTCGGCGTGCACGAGATCGATCGAGCTCGAGTGCGTCTTCTTTTCGGTGACGCCGGCTTCTGGGAGGTACTCGATCAGGACTTTCGCCTTGATCTCGAGTTCTCTAGCCAGTTCGTTGATCCGGACTTGATTGGAATCTGCCATTCGCCTCTTGTCTGAACTGCGACTACGTACCTCGGTACGGCCGCGATACTACGCGCGAAAATGTTCAAAACTTGCTTACGGCTTTTCCGCGCCTTCCACTGAATCGCCGATCTCTTCTTCCCGCACGTCCTCGGTGGCCTCGGCCGTGGCTTCATCGAGCGCCGCAGCTTCGGCTTGAACGGTTCCTTCTTCGGGGACTACGTCAGCCGCAGCTTCGTGCTCGCCACTCGCCGCCACTTCGCTCTCCGCTTCTTCCGTAGCTTCGTCGAGCAACGCGGCTTCAGTTTCCACCGTACCGGTATCGGGCGCTCCACCTTCGTTCAAATCTTCAGCGGTGGTGGCCCCACTGGTCGCCGCCGTTTCCAGCGCTTCGAAATAGGCGGCGACGGATTGATGGATCTTCTCCACCATTTTCTCGCCGATGCCCGGAATTTCGACGAGTTGTTCCGGAGTCATGTCGGCCAATTTCTCGATCGACGTTATGCCGGCAGCCTCGAGCTTCTCAATCGTCTTCGGTCCGACATTCACCAGCTCCGTCAGCGGGGTTCCCGGCGCAGTCAGGGCGGCCATCTGCGCTTCAATTTCTACGCGCTTTTCTTCCTCGCTCTTGATGTCGATGTTCCAGCCGATCAGCTTGCTGGCCAGGCGCACGTTCTGGCCTTTCTTGCCGATCGCCAAAGACAACTGCGTATCTTCGACAATCACTTCGAGCCGCTTTTCTTCCGGATCGACGATCTGCACTCGCGTTACTTTCGCCGGGCTCAGGGCTTTCTGCGCGAATGCGACGGTCTCCTCGTTCCAGGGAATGATGTCGATTTTTTCACCGCGCAGTTCGCGGATGATGGATTGGACGCGCATGCCCTTCATACCGACGCAAGCGCCGACCGGGTCGACATCCTTGTCCCGGCTTTCCACGGCGATTTTGGTGCGCTCGCCGGCTTCGCGGGCCACCGCGCGAATCTGCACCGTGCCGTCGTAAATTTCCGGAACTTCCATTTCAAACAAACGCTGCACCAAGGCCGGATCGGCGCGGGAAACCACCACCTGTGGGCCTTTGGCCGCGCGCTCCACCGCGCGAATCGTTACGCGCAAACGGTCGCCCACGTTGTAGGCCTCGAGACGGGACTGTTCGCGCTTGGGCAGCCGCGCTTCGGTGCGTCCCATGTCCACGATGATGTCCGGGCCTTCCATGCGTTTCACGACGCTATTGATCAGCTCGCCGACCCGCGTGTGAAACTCGTTGTAGATCGTGTCGCGCTCGGCTTCGCGAACTTTTTGCAGAATAACTTGCTTGGCCGTCTGCGCCGCGATGCGGCCCAGCACATCCGTCGGCTTGCCCTGGGTGATCTCGCCACCGATTTCAATTTCGGGCATGCGCTTGCGCGCGTCGTTCAGGGAAATTTCGCGTATGGGGTCGACGACTTCGTCGACTACTGTGTGCACCGAGAAAACGTCAACCTGGCCGGTGTCCGGATTGAACTTCGAACGGAGTTCTTCTTCGGTGCGATAGAATTTTCGCGCCGCCACCACCATCGCATCTTCAATTGCGGCGACGATGATCTCCGGTTCAATGTGCTTTTCCCGGCTGATCAGCTCGATCTGCTGGTACAGCTGACTCGCCATTTGAGTTTCTCCCGTACAAAATTCGATAAAAGTATGAATGCTTTAAGAACGACCGCCCATCTACCCGGCCCGCGCTACAGTTCGACAACTAAGTTCGCCTTCTTGATCCCGGCATAGGGGATCTCAATTTGCTTTTCCTGATCTTTGCTGCGCTGCGTTACTTTCACCATGCCATCCGCGTACCCCGCCAGGCGACCTTCCAGAAATGCCTGTTTGTTCACTGGATCCGCCAACCAAATCTTGGCCAGCCGTCCGACGAAGCGTTCATAGTCCGCCGGCTTGATTAATTTCCGGTCAAGACCCGGTGAACTGATTTCCAGCGTATATGCCGGACCGGGCACTAACTCCTCGACGTCGAGGATCACACTTAACTGCTCGCTGACCTGCTGGCAGTCGTTATGACTGACACCAAGGTCATCCGGGTTCTGCGGGCCGGGCAGCCGGTCGATGTAGACACGGAGCAAACGCTCCTTGCCTATCTTCCATTCTACGTCGAAAACGTCGAGGCCGAGCGATACCGCCACGCGCTGCGCTGCCTCTCGAATCTTGCCCAGTTCCATTCTATTCCAAGCGCGACAGTTAGCTGCATCCGGCGAGAACTCCCGGAGGCGCCCCAAGCGGCAGAGCCGCCAAAAATGTCGCCTCCAACAAAAAAGTGGGCTCGCGCCCACTGGCTCTTGCGACCTGTCTGGAAGCACCACAGTATAATTTCTCAGCGCCAAAAACGCAAGAACAGCTCGAGGCCAACCCCAAGTCCTGTTAAATCCGTGATTTCCGCGACGTTTGAAGCTAAGAACAGTCTCCCAGAACGACTTTGCAGGAAAGGGCCAATGTGTATATTCTCGGTACGTTCCCGCCGCTTCACCCAGGAGGTTGCCATGGGAAGCCGGTGCCTGTTCACTGCTTTTCTCGGTTTGCTGATTCTAGCGATGTTCCAGCCCGCCGTAATGCTGTTCTCCCAGCAAAAAATGGACTCTATCCAGCGCGCGCAGAGCGAGCAGATTTTGCGTGATGCCTACGATAACGTTAAGAAACACTATTACGATTCGAAGTATCACGGGCTCGACCTGGACGCCCGCTATCACGATTTTGACGCCAGGGTAAAAAATGCTCCGAACCTCGGCCAGGCTTTCCGCATGGTCGCGGCATTTCTTGACGGATTAAATGACTCCCACACTTTCTTTGAGCCGCCGTCGCGAACCTCCCGGACTGAGGATGGTTATCAGCTGCGAATATATGGTGACAACTGCTTCGTAGTGGCGGTTCGGCCGGGAACCGACGCGGAGGCCAAAGTGCATATCGGCGATCAAGTGCTGACTTACAACAATTACAACGTAAATCGGGCGGATAAGTGGAAGATGGAATACTACTTCAAAGCCTTGGCGCCCCAGCCAGCGTCCGTCCTGGAGCTCCGCGACCCTGCCGGACAAGAACGAAAAGTAACCGTCGATGCCAAGGTGCGCGAATTGAAAAAAGTCATGGATCTGACAGGAGCCAACAGTGGCGGCGATATGTGGGATCTGGTGCGCGAAGGGGAGAACAGCAATCGGATCATGCGCCAACGCTGGGTGAATGTGAGCGACGTTATGATTTGGAAGATGCCGATATTCTTTCTGGAAGATACGGAAGTAGATCACATATTCGCCGAAGCCAGGAAACATCGAGCGCTGATAATTGATCTGCGCGGAAATCCCGGAGGCGCGGTCGTCACCCTGGAACGCATCATCAGCGACATGTTCGAAGGCGAAGTGAAGGTGGCGGATCGCATCGGGCGCAAAGATCTGAAGCCCGAGATAGCGAAAGCCCACGGAGGCGACAAGTTTTCCGGAAAAGTCATCGTAATTCTGGATAGTGGATCAGCCTCGGCCGCTGAACTATTGGCGCGGGTAATTCAGCTCGAGAAGCGAGGAACGGCCATCGGTGATCGTTCCTCCGGAGCAGTGATGGAGTCGTTGCGTTATCCGGCCTCTCAGGGCGTGGACACTAAAATCTTTTACGGGTTTTCCATTACGGAAGCCGACTTGATCATGAAAGATGGGAAAAGTCTGGAGCACGTCGGGGTCACGCCCGACGAAACGGTCCTGCCCACCGCCAAAGATCTCGCGCGCGGATGGGATCCGGTATTATCGCGCGCCGCGGAACTCGCGGGGGTGACTCTCGAACCTGCTGCGGCCGGAAAATTATTCCCGATCGAGTGGATGCCAAACTGAATCCGTCCGCCCCAAAACAACCCGCCCCGGGATTACTCCCGAGGCGTTCGACGTTCGGAAAACTGATTCTACAGATCGAAAAAGCGTTTACTGCTGAGGTGCCGCTGGTTTAGCAGCAGCCGGCGCGCGCGGCGTGGTGGATTTCGGCGTCGCGGTGGTGGCTGCCTTCGCCGGGTAAGTCTGGTCAAACAGGCGAATGATTTCCTGGGTCACGTCGGTCGAATTCGCCGCGAAAATCACGGGGGAGCTTTGGCCGGAGCGATCAAGGATGATCGAGTAGCCGTTGTCGCGCGAATACTTGTTCAGCACGTCGATCATCCGGCGGCCGATGCGATCCACAACCTCGCGTTGGGCTTCGTTGAAATCGTCCTGCGCGTCCTGCGAACGGCGTTGGTAGGTGCGCTGGAGCTGTTCGCCTTCGCGGCCGAGCCGGGCCTTTTCATCGTCGCTCAACGTGGTTTGCCCGGTACGCAACCTGGTCTGAATATCTTCCATTTGTTTCTGCATATTCGTCAGTTCGGTCTGGCGAGGCGCGAACTGCGATTGCAATTCTGCCGCTGCTTGCTTTCCTTCAGCCGTGCTGGTAATCGCAACTTGCACGTCAATCACGCCAATCTTGCCGGCGGACGCTGGTGCCGCCTGAGCCCACATGGCCGCTGGTGACATCAATACAGCCGCCAGGGCGGGTACTGCCAATCGAATCTTCATTCTCACTCCTTCATCAGGTTAACGGTTAGATAGTCAAACATTTAATCATCAAACAAATCGCAGATTATAGCGTTCCTCGTGGAAATTGGTCAATTCCTTTTGAGTCTCGCCACCTTTGAACGGAACCAAAGCCGATAGGTCTTAGATGCAACCCTGCAGAAAGTCGTTGTTTTGCGCCATCGCGCCGCTCGTTTCTAATTCGGAAGCGGTATCAGCAAAATCCGGTTGTTAACCTGATCCACCTCGACCACCAGGTTGAGTCGCAAATCGATCCCCACGGCCTTCACCCCGACTACTACCGCGGAAGATGGCACCAAGCTTCCAGCCGCCAATACGCTCTGCACCTGGGGCGTCGGACAACTCGTACCGCCGCCTGGCGGGCACACGTAGTCGATGACCGAGATGGTGCTGGTTCCGGAATTCGCCGTCACGATGGCGCTGGTGTTGTAATTGTAATCAAGCGATGTGGGATTGATGCTGGCGGCGATCGAAGAAAGAACGGTCGATCCCGGGTTCACTACCAAAACATTGTTGCTGCCACTGTCCGTCGCCAGAAATACCTGATTCGCCGGATCGAAAGTGACATCGGTAGGCAAGTCCAGATTGCTGACCCGGGGTAGCAACGTTCCCGCCGAGGACAGAAAATCCAACGCGCTGGTGCCAGCGCCCGTAGCTTGATTTAGTCCCGCGGCGGTCGCCACTACGGTAATACTCTGCGTAGTATCGCTGGCCAAGCTCGGATCAACCGCCACACCAAGCGGCAGATAATCAATTTGAGTGGTGCTCGCACCTGCAACCGAACCCGTAGCGGCATCTGCGATTGAAATTTCGCCAAGAAACCCTTCGGGATTCGTGGTCCCCTCGGACAAGGTGAACACGGCGAGAGCGGTGTCCGGGTTAATCGTAGCCCCGATTGGCAGAATACAATCGGCGCATAGCGGTACGGTGATGGGCGGGTTAAATACTCCGTTTAAACCGACTTCGTCCAAGACCGTTGCGGTGTTCGATGCGTTGTTCACCACGAACGCCAACCCCAGCCTCGGAAGTACGGCAACGCCGAAGGGGCTCGCCCCAGTCAAGAATGAGGTGGGCGACTGGGGATTGAGCAGCGATCCATCCAGCAGGTTAACCACCGAAATGCTTCCACTACCGGAATTGGTCACGACGACCTGATCCCGCACGTTATCGACCGCCACAGCCACCGGAGAATTTCCGACGGTCACCGGTTGAATCACGTTGAGATGCGCCACATTCGAAATTGCCGATGCGGAATTCTGGACGTAAACCACGTAGCCGCGGGCTCCGGAAAGCATCGAGGCCGATACGGACGCGGTGAGTTCCCTGCTGCTGACGAAGGTCGTCGGAACTGTTGTCCCGTCCAATACGATCTTGGAGGCCGCGGTAAATCCGCCTCCAACAATCGAAAGTGTTAAGCCGGCGTTCGGCGTCTGCACATAAGTTGTGGCCGGACTCGACTCGACGATTTGCAGGGGGTTAACGGTAGAAGTGCTCAGCGGCACGACCGAAACCGTGTTGTTCCCGGAATTCGCCACGTAAGCGGTGTCGGTGATCGCATCGATCGCCACACTTTGCGGCGCATTGAGACCTAACAGGGTTTGCAAAACGATCCCATTCGCCGCGTCGATCACGTACGCGCTGCCATTGTCATTCACCGCAATTCCAATATTGTCGAGCGGATTCACAGCCGCGGCCACGAAGCCCGAAATATTCACCGCGGCCCCATTCTGTGTAGCCAGCACCGTTTTGACCGTTTGGTCTAGCAGGCTGAAGGTCGACAGGCTGTCCGTGACTCCTCCCGTCTGCAGAATTCCCCCGTCGGGATCGGCAAACAGGGCCTGATGGGTTTCGGAATTTATAGCCACGCCTTGAATCGTAGAGGAAATCGTAATATTTGCGATCACTGAAGGCGCGCGCAAAGGGTCAGTCCCCGGATCGCTGCTGGAAGCATTGTGCCCAAGGTCGACGATGTTGATGATTCCCTGCCCGCCCGGTGTCGCGATGGCCCAGTTCAACCGGGGATCCACTGCGACCGATGGGAACGTGGCGGTGCTGAACAATGTGAAAGTCCCGCCGACGCTTTGCACAAAGGTTGGAACGCCATTCGTAAAGTCGACAATTTCCGCGGTGTTGCTCTGCTGTATCGCCACCAATCCACGATGAGTCAAAGAATTGATTCCGATGGCCCAGGGCACGGGTGCCGGGTTCGGCGCAGTGTTGGGATTAGGCAAATTTAGGGTGGTCACTGCAAGCGTGGTCAGGTTGATGACCGAAATCGTGTTGTCCGCACTATTCGTTACCGCTGCGATGTGGTCGGGCAACTGATCGTCGATCGCTACGCTGGTGGGAGCAGTTCCTACCGGAACGGGCGAACCGGGAACCGCCGTTTTCGTCGCGAGATTAATGATACTGACGTTGTTGGAACCCTTGTTCGCGACGACGGCTAGGCCCAACCCTTGATCGATCGCAATCGACTGCGGCGCCGTGCCCACCGCGAACGAAGATTGCGGCGCGGTGGGAATGGAATTGGAAGACGGTTCAACCGAAATATTCAACGCCGAGGCGGCCGGATTCGGGGCCACCACATCGCCATTCCGCACGATCAAAGGATACAAACCGGGGCCTGGCACCGCGCCGCTGGCGATATTGGCCGTCAATTGCCGGCTGCTAGTGAACGTCGTCGCGAGAGTTTGCCCGTTGAAAGACGTGGTGGTCGGTGAGTTCGGCGAAAAATATCCGCCAATCAAACTCAGGTTTGCGCTGGTTCCTGATGGCGTCACGGTGTTGGGCAGAGTAGCCAGCAGGATCGGCTGGGTCGGCACAATTGTTAAACCTTGCGGTCCAGGCAGGGTATTGGAAGTGCTCCCATCCTGGGTCTGCACCACAATCGCTACCGGAGTTGGGCCGGGCCCTACCAACAAATTTGCTGGAATCGTAGCTCGCAGCAACTCTGCGCTGATGAATACGGTCGGCACTGGAGTGAGCGGATTTCCGGCCAGGACCGTGCTGGTGGTCAGAAAGTTGGTCCCGGACAAATAGACATCCTGCTGAACTGAACCTTCGCCTACCGTGTTCGGCGACATCGAGGTCAGCGTCGGATCGGCAGCACCGGCGATGGTGACGGTCGCCTGTCCTTCCTTCGAAGGGTCTGCGGCTGAAACCGCGGTGACCGTTATTGCGCCGGATGGAGCGACCGTCGGTGCAAAGTATTCGCCAGCCGTGCAGTTCGCTGGCAGTGAAGTGCTGGGACAAATGAATCCGTCAGCCGTGGATCCACCCGCGACTCCGTTCACTTCCCAAGTCACGTTCGAGCCACTGGCCGTGCCGCCATTCACGCTGGCCAGAAACTGCTGGTGCTCGCCAACAGCGAGTGACGCCGAGCTTGGCGTCACCGTCACACCAATGCCGGAACTGATGGTTACCGCGGTCGTGGCAAATGCGGTCGATTGGATGGTGCTGGTCGCTACCACCAAAAATCCGTTGGTCGGCGGCAAGGTCGCGGGGGCGGTATATAAACCTCCCGGAGTGTTATTTGCACCGGTGGTGATGGTTCCGTATCCCGCAGGCAGCTGAGTCTGTCCAGTTGCGGCCGGACTGCAGACCGTGGGCTGCAAGTTGGTCGGCGAAGGCGGCAGGCAAATCTGCCAGGTTACCGTGGTGGTCGCCGCGCCAGTCACCGACGCGCTGAATTGCACCGGTTTGCCGAGCAGGATGGTCGGATTAACCGGGAACACCGTGATTCCGACCGGAGTCGAATTGCCGCCGCATCCCGAAATAATTGTCATCCAGGCGCCCAATAGGGCCACCGTACCAGTCTTAAAAATATTACGCATTTCTTTCATCCTCTCCACGTTTCGGCGAACCGACGCTGTGCGTTCGCCCTGCCCAGATTACTTTTTGTAATGATTCCCTATTGAGAATTAGAAAGTCTTGCCGACCGTAAAGCGGAACGTGTGGGCCGGCTCCAGCAGGCCCGCCGGAATTTTTTGTTGCGCGGCGGCCACGTCCAGCATCAACTGCGGAACAATTTGGGTCTGTAGCACGCCGGGGGGCAGTTCGTTTTTGACTGCGTCGGTCAAATCGTACCCTCCGGTTGCGCCGGTGATGGTGCTGTTCAACCGCAGGTAATTGTAAGCGTAATAGACGCGGAAAGGAGCATTCACGATCGGCAGAATCACGTCGAGCTCGACTCCGGCCGAGGTGCGCGGACGGTAATTGGTGCCGCCCAAAATCGGCAGTTGGCTGGCAATTTTCAAATTCGGAAAATCCGGGTTCGGAAATCCCTGCTGAAATTTCGCGAGCGCTTCCGAATCCAGGGAGAGCTGCGATTTCCGCAAGATGGTGTTGAATCCGATGTCGTTGAACAGCACCAGGGTAACCGGTCCGGCGATCGGAATTCGATATTCCAAATTGTTGACGTTTTGAAAATCCCCGCCAGGTCGCGTCGGGAAGAATTCCAGCGTGGGCACGGTCAACGTCCGAATCGCGGGCCGGCCGTTGTTGAGGTTTCGGGGGTCGACATAGGACACGGTCGCGGTAGTGGAGAACGGAATCTCCACAAAAGGCGAAATCGTGTAGAAATTGAATCCGCGAACGTCGTTTTCGCCGCCCAGATAATAGCGGCTGTTGGGCGGAATGTTTTTCCCACCGTAGCCGGTGATCATTCCACTCTGGAATTTCACACCGATCACGTTGCGCCGCTTGTTGACCGGATGAAAATAGGTCGTGACGAACGAGTTGGTGATGGTATTGACGTTGCCCTGCAGCGGGCCACCTTCAAATCCGAGCCCATAGTAAAAGCTTTTTCCGCTGGTCGGATTTTGCGGATTGTTCACTGTGCTATAGGAAATCGTCGGTGTGATCTTGCTCGAAACGATTCCATTCAGCGCCGAGGGTCCGGCGAGGCTGGTGAACTGAATGCTTTCAAATAGCAATTGCGCAGAGGTGCTGAAGGTTTGAATGTTCGTCGTTGAATAGCCGTAAGTGATGCCAATGCGCGTAAAGGAAAACTTGCGCAGCGGGTAACTCGCAAACACCGTCACTCCTTTGGAGTTCGTGGTGTAGTTTTCCTGCAATGCCGGATTCAGTGCGATTTCCTGCCCCAGTTGGATACCGAGCTGCTTGGCCTGGTTGTAATCGAATTTGTTGGTGAAAATAGTGAAGCCGGTGGCGATGGGCCGGTCGAAAAGATATGGCTCTGTGAAACTGAACTGAACGTTGCGCTGGAAGCTGCCGATCTGAGCGGAAAGGGACAGCGTTTCGCCGAGCCCTAGGAAATTATTGGTGCTGTACGAGGCGCCCACGAAGGTTCCGGCGATCCCGCTGATGCCGCCGGAAAAACTGATGGACTGCTTTCCTTTTTCCTTGAGCTTCAGGCGAATGTCCACCGTTCCGGCTTTCACGTTGCGTTTCAGTTCGGCGTTTTCCGGCTTGATGGTGTCGAAATAGTTGAGTTGGTTCAAACGGAGCAGGCTGAGTTCCCACAGCCGGTTGTTGAAGACCTGGCCTTCGTCGAGCAGGATCTCGCGGCGAATGACTTTGTCGCGCGTGGTGGTGTTTCCCGAAAATTCGATGCGCCGCACAAAGAACTGCTTCTGTTGGTCGAACTCCATCGTGAGGTTGACGATTTTTTTCTGATTGTCGATATCGGTCAGCGGGGTTGCAACGAAATCGATGTAACCGTATTCACCGTATAGTTTTTTATAGTTCTCCAGCGCCTTGCGGATCTTTTCCGAGGAAAAAATATCGCCTTCTTTCAAGGGAAAAGCTCGCGCCAGGAGTTCGGACTTAAATACCAGCCCTTGATCGAGATCCGCGCTTTTGAAGTTCAGCTTGCCCATATGGAACTGATCGCCTTCTTCAATGGTGATGGTGATGTCGGCGCGCTTTCCATTTTTGGAGCCAATCAGCGGCAAGGGCCCGAGGCCGCCGTGGACGTCGTCGACGATAGTGACGACCGGGTCGCTGACTCTGACCTTAAAATAACCGTGATCCTGATAGATGCCGGTGATGCCAACGCCAAGATCTTCGTCGAGCTTGGCTTTATCGTAGGTCTTGCTCAACACCGGAATTTCGGTGATGTATAGCGGAATCGCATAGGGACGATCATTGCGCATCGAACGAAGCAGCTTGCGGTCCGAAAAGGCCTTGGCGCCCACAAATTTTATCTGGCCAACCTTAACTTTGGGGCCTTCGTCGATATTGAAAACCAGTTTCACGGCGTTGGTCGCGGCGATTCGTTCGTAGGTCGGCTTGACGGTAGCGAATTGGCGGCCATGTTCGGCCAGCAGGCCTTTGATTACCACTTCAGCGCGCTTGATTTTGGTAGGATCGAACTGGCTTTCCACCGAAAGCCCTACCTTCTTGTCTTTGAACGCGTCCAAAATGTCCGATTCGGTGATCGACTTGTTTCCTTTGTACTCAATTCGACGAATGATCGGACGTTCTTGCACGTAAAACACGATGATTTTTCCGTTGGCTTGGTCCGGACTGTCTTCCACTTCCAGTCGGATGTCCTCAAAAAACTGGGTATTCCACAAAGCTTGAAAGTCGCGGCGTACCGCTTCTTCGTTATAGGGATCGCCAGGACGCGAAAAAATGCGAGCGAGCAGCGTATCCCGCTGGATGCGGCGATTTCCAATGAATTCTATGCGTTGAATGATGTATTGCTGTCCCCCGGGTGTTTGCTGCGGCATAGCGAGCAGCGGTTCGGCGAATGAAACCAGCAATAAATACACAACGGAAAGAAATTGGAGTGTACGCAGAGAAATTTTCACGCTCGCGGCCATCATCAAGGCCGCAGTATCCCGCCCAAAATTTTGTGCTCCCCCGCCGGACCGCTCCCTGTCCGGCTTGCGCGTAGGATTCCTAGTGGGCCACTGGGGTTGCTTCTACGACCGGACGGAAGCCCAAGCCCTCGGCGCCGAGAAAAATCTCGAGCGTCGCCGGCCGTTGCAATCCACCCTGGATCAAAGCTTCCGACAGCGGGTCTTCGACGTATTTCTGTAACGCGCGCCGGAGCGGCCGCGCGCCATAATTTCGGTCACTGCAGGTTTTCTCAAGGATCCACTGACGTGCTTCCGGCGTCACCACGATTTGTACCTGACGATGGATCAGTGTTTCGTTGATTTGTCCTACCAGCAGATCGATGATACGCAACAAATCCGCATCGGTGAGTGAATTGAACAAAATCACTTCGTCCAGACGGTTGAGGAATTCGGGATTGAAGACCCGCCTCACTTCCGTCATCACCATGTCGTCCTGGCTCTTCGCTACCGCGTCGAGTTCCTTGGACGCAAATCCCAGGCCGCTTTGCTTCTGCAACTGCCGCGCGCCCAGGTTCGATGTCAGAATAATGATGGTGTTGCGAAAATCGACTGTGTTCCCCAGACCGTCCGTCAATTGACCATCCTCAAAAACTTGCAGCAGGATGTTGTACACGTCTGGGTGAGCTTTTTCAATCTCATCCAGAAGAATTACGGAATAGGGCGTCCGGCGGACGCGTTCCGTCAATTGACCACCTTCTTCATAGCCAACGTATCCTGGAGGCGCGCCGATCAGTTTCGAAATGGAATGTTTCTCCATGTACTCGGACATATCGAAACGAATCAGCGATTTTTCACTGCCGAACAAAAATTCGGCCAGGCGGCGAGCGACTTCCGTTTTGCCCACGCCCGTCGGCCCGAGGAACAAGAAGCATCCCACCGGACGTCCCGGAGCCTTCAGGCCCGCGCGGCTGCGACGGATCGCCCGGGCCAGCGCCGTTATCGACTTATCCTGGCTAATCACGCGGCGGTGCAATTCCTCTTCAATGCGCAGCAACTTCTGCTGCTCATCTTCCTTAATCGCCGAAACCTGAATACCGGTCCAGCGCGCGACGACTTCTTCGATGTCTTCGCGTGAAACGATGCCCGTCGATGAATCGTCAATTTTTAGCTTCTCGCGCAGAACGCGCAGGTGTTCCTTCTCCTTGCGCTCTTCCTCGGAGTAGAAACGAGCCTTCTCGAACTCATGGTTCGCGATCGCCGTCTCCATGCGGTGCGTGATGAATTTCACGCGCTTCTGCACTTCGGAGACTTCGTCCGGCAGCATCGCCTGCCGCAACTTCACCCGTGAACCCGATTCATCGAGCAGGTCGATGGCTTTGTCCGGGAGGAAACGATCCGGGATGTATCGGTTTGAGAGATACACCGCATATTGGATCGCTTCGTCGGTGTAACTGACGGCGTGGAATTTTTCGTAGCGGTCGCGCACACCCTGCAGCACGCGAATCGCTTCTTCTTCGTTCGGCGCGCCAACCTTTACTGCTTGAAAGCGGCGTTCGAGCGAGCGGTCCTTCTCCACCGATTTGCGATATTCACCGGGAGTCGTCGCGCCGATGCACTGAA
>PMHK01000134.1:0-5315 GCA_003156635.1 Acidobacteriota bacterium
CATAGGAGTTCTTCTCTCTCTGACGATTCAACTGCAACTGCGGGGTGAGAATGCGTGGCTTCGAGTGGGGAGTGCTGTTCAATTGCTTCGGCCCAACGCGATGGTCTGGGAGCTTCCCGTATCGCTCGCGAACGAGCTTCACTGACTGAGCGCACCGAGGAAATCCGCTTGCAGGCTTCCAGAATTCCCCACCGCTGCGATGGACTCCCCGAGGCATGAANNAGCTAGTAATGCGGCAACCAATTCCTTGTGTAGCGAGTCTGCATCCGTCCCAGCAGCCGCTGCGTCGGAATGCGGCGCGGCGGCCAGATACTCCGGACCGCCTACGAAGAAGGCGATTCTCTGCGGAGGAGTCGCACTTCGTATATCAGTGCAAAACTTGTCGCGGCTGTCTTGCTCCCCAACTACGTTAATGAGCACCAGATTGTATAAGTCGGCTCGCCACCAACATCGCGCCTCGAGCACATCGGCCGCGCAGTCAACCTCAATGCCAAGTTTCCTCATCACGTCGGCCCGCAAGTCGCGTTTTGTCTGCGAAGTGTCCAGCAGGAGCACGCGCTTCTTCTTCGCGGGACTGCCATCAGGATTAGGAAGCGGCAATCCGAGGATGGGCGCGCTCATGCCACCTTCTCCTTAAGATTCGTATGCGCTGCCGGGGCCACCANNTGCCTGCGCCGCCGGTTGAATCGAGCTTTATCGCCGTTGATTCCGGACATTTTTCTCTCCTGCTTCCTTGGCTGGTTACACCGAGCCTGCGCGAGATTACTGCTCCGCAAGCATCACAACGCGCGGGAAATTGCGGATCCCGCTACGAGCGGATCGTCAAATCGGCCCAACCGAGCGGCCGTTTCTTGAAGTTGATGTCTCGGGATCGAAACAACTGATTTCCAGAGGCTCTCAGGTGCGATACGTCACTCGCCTTTCAGGGAATTTCTCAATCGCGAAGGCGCAACGCGCGGTTAGGGTGTCTTCGAGGTCAAGACCTCTAGTATACGCTGCATTCGTCGATTCTGCTCGGTCCGCTCCGACTAGAAGTCATCATAAGGTGCCGGGGTAATTTCGATCAGGGCTGCAGAACCAGCCTTCACGGCTGCGAAGGGCTTACGCTGCTGGAGCCCGAACCTCGGCATAGGATCAGGCAGAGAACTACAACTCCCGCACCTGCGCCACCGCCGATCTCGATCCATTTTGGGTTCAGAGCATTGTTGGGATTCTCGGGCCGAATTGCTCCGCAGGCTGTCGATTCGTCACGCGTCGCCCGCTCTCCCTCGTGCACCGTGTTGGATTGGGATGAGCTTTCCGTAGGCACCTTGCGGAGAGATCCTACTTGTGTGATCTTTACGTCGTTCTTGTTGGCCGCAACCTCGACCTTCCCGCTCACGTCCGTTACATCGTATTGCGTGCGGTCATTCGAGAGGGGCTCAACCTTCAGGCAATTGACGTGCACGCTCATCTCCGTAGATGTGCCCACAGAGACGCTGCCATGCTCAAGGGTCAGGAAATTCCCCTGAAATTTCACAATGGATTCCCCCTGGACTAGGACAGACGAGCCCTCCGCGTCAAGATTGGCGACGAAGCCCGGTTTCGTCTCAAGCAAATCTCCGGGAAAAATGACAGTGGAATCCGGCACCTCGGAGCCGTTCACCCACACTCCCCCCTTGCTATGCACGATGGCAGAGCCCGCATTCGCAGCCGCGAGCGAGACCGGATACAGCGCGACCATCGTCCAGCAAAGAAAATTGCGTAGAGCAGACACACTCATACCCAAACCAAATTTCCACACCTTCTATGAAGATCGTAGAAGCAAGGAGCCTGATCGTCTATTAGCTCTCTGGGTGCCCAGCGGCGCGGAAGCTTTCTGGACAAAGTGTTGAACGAGTTGGGAGAGGAAGCCTATTCAGTCCTTCGCCAGCCATGCCAATGCGTTTTCGCGAGTCGAAAAGGCGCGAAATCCGCGGCGGGCGAAGCTGCCCAGGTCTTCAGCGATCCTCTTAGAGGCCACATGAGGAAAACACTCTGTTCCCATCCATGCGGATTTCTTGACATAGGGCTTGTCAAAGACGGCAGTTTCTTTCATGGTTCGGATCGCATCCTCGTTAAAGGATGCTTCCGTGTAATCGCAGAAGATCAGGACCGAACCGCGGGGTTGAGTGGTCACAAAGTCGGGAAGCGCTCGGAAAATCTTTTCCACTCGATCCGCCGAACAGTTTGATACATCGACCAGGAGAATCTTCTTATCCCGATGGGTAATGAACCGAATATGCTCGGTCATGGGTCAGCCTACGTCGTGCCCGGGGAAGATCAAGTCTTTGACCGGTGATTGCCGAAAGTCAGTAAATTCCCCTAGAGGGTAATCGGCTGAATTTCAAATCCACTTCAAATTCAGGGGCCTCCATCCCAGACTCACTTAGCCTGCTCCGCCACCCTGGGTAGGGAACTCCGGTATGCTTGGCGAATGTGTTCTTGACCGATATGGAACCAAGTCTCGCTAATATTCCTGTGATCGAATTCCGCGACGTCGCCTACACGCTACCCAACGGCCAGGGGTTAATTGAGGGCGTGAACCTGAAGGCTCAACGGGGCGAGACTTTGGTTTTGTTGGGGCGCAGCGGATCAGGGAAGACCACCACGCTGAAGCTGGTGAATCGATTGTTGACTCCCAGCGGCGGGGAAGTGCGTGTGAACGGGGTGCCCACGACCGAAGGCGACGTCATTCGTTTGCGGCGCAGCATCGGCTATGTGATCCAGGACGTGCGTTTATTCCCGCATTTCACTGTGGAACGAAACATTGGTCTGGTTCCGCGAATCGAGGGCTGGACTGCCGAGCGAATTTATTCGCGGGTCGAAGAATTGTTGCAGATGGTCAGCCTTGAGACGAACTTGGCCTCGCGTTATCCGCACCAACTCTCCGGAGGACAGCGGCAGCGAGTGGGGGTAGCCCGTGCGCTGGCCGCCGATCCTGCCATTCTGCTCATGGATGAACCCTTTGGCGCGCTCGACGCGTTAACTCGCAATCAACTGCAGCGAGAGTTTCTGTCGCTCCAACAGCGGCTGAACAAGACGGTTGTCTTCGTTACCCACGACTTGCGCGAGGCCCTGCGTCTCGGTTCTCGTATCGCACTCATGGAAGCGGGCAAGCTGGTTGCTGTTCTTCCTCCCGAGGATTTCCTGCGATCCAGTGATCCGTTGGCCGCCGCGTATGTGCAGGCTTTCACAGACGGAACGGAGTCGGTCGCAAATCGAGGCGTGTCATGAACGTCTTTCACTTTTTCTTGCAAAACCGCGCACAGATTCTCGAACTCACGTTGGAGCATCTCTGGCTGGTCGGCATCTCCACGATGCTCGCGGTGCTGATTGGCATACCGCTCGGCATACTGAGTGCGCACTGGCCAGCGTGGAATAAGCCAGTTCTAGGAACTGCGAACATCATTCAGACAATTCCGAGCCTGGCGCTGTTTGGATTTCTGCTGCCTGTGCCCTGGCTTGGCGATCGTGCCGATCGCCTGGCGATTCTGGCGCTGACTCTCTACGCGCTGCTGCCCGTGATTCGCAATACCTATACCGGAATTCGTGGTGTCGATCCCGCAGTGGTCGAAGCCGGGCGTGGCATGGGACTTACCGGCAGCCAACTCTTGTTTCAGGTGGAGCTGCCGCTGGCGTTGAGCGTGATTCTTTCGGGCGTGCGAGTTGCGGTTGTGGTTTCGGTGGGATTGGCCACCATCGCCGCCGCGATTGGCGCCGGTGGCATGGGTGAGGTCTATCGCGCGACCGACACTAAGTTGGGGCGCGAAGTGGCGCTGAAAGTTCTGCCCGCCGAAATGGCGCGCGATCCGCAGCGCCTGATGCGCTTCCAGCGTGAAGCGCGGGCCGTAGCCGCGCTGAATCATCCGCACATCGTCACCATTTTCTCCGTCGAGCAAGCCGATGACGTGCATTTCCTCACCATGGAATTCGTCGCCGGCCAGCCGCTCGACCGGCTGATCCCCGAAGGCGGGCTCCCCGTCGAACGCATCCTCGAAATCGGCACCGCGCTCGCCGGAGCGCTGGCCGCCGCGCATGCGAAGGGAATTGTGCATCGCGACCTGAAGCCCGCCAACGTGATGGTCACGAATGACGGCCGCGTGAAAGTTCTCGACTTCGGCCTGGCCAAAGATACGCGGCCGCCGGAGTCCGGCGACGCGACCCAGTCGCGCGGCCTGCAAACCGAAGCGGGCGTGGTGATGGGCACGCCGGCCTACATGTCTCCCGAACAAGTCGCCGGGGAAGTGGTCGATCATCGCACGGATATTTTTTCGCTGGGCATCGTGCTGTACGAGATGGCTTCCGGCCAGCGCCCGTTCAAGGGACGTTCGTCTGCGGAATTGGTCACCGCGATTCTGCGCGACACGCCGCGGGACATTGCGGAGGTACGCGCCGATCTCCCGGCACCTCTGGCGCGCGTCATCAAGCGCTGCATGGAAAAAGATCCGCAATCGCGCGTGCAAACTTCGCGTGAGGTCTACCACGATTTGCGCGAGCTGCCGCGCCAGCCCGCGACCACCATTCTCGAACCGGTCCGCGCCACCGCGCGCAGCGCCTCCGGCGCGGCCCGCGCCGACGAAGGCTTCTGGGTCGCGGTGATTCCGTTCCGCTACGGCGGTGCGAATACCGATCTCGCCGCGCTGGCCGAAGGTTTATGCGAAGACGTCGTCACCGGCCTCTCGCGTTTCTCCTACTTGCGCGTGATCGCGCGCAGTTCCAGCTCGCGCTACGCCCAGGAATTGATCGACGTGCGCACCGCCGGCAAAGAGCTCGGCGCGCGCTACGTGATGGAGGGCAGCCTGCGCCAGGCCGGAACCAAAGTGCGCATCGCGGTGCAACTGGTCGACACCAATTCCGGAACGCATCTGTGGGCCGAGACTTACGATCGCCCGTTCAGCGCCGAAACGGTTTTCGAGCTGCAGGACGACCTGGTCTCGCGCATCGTTTCTACCGTCGCCGATTCGCACGGCGTGCTGCCGCACAGCATGAGCGAAGCGGTCCGCGCGAAGGGCTCCGATCAGCTCACGCCCTACGAAGCGCTGCTGCACAGCTTTGGATATTTCGAGCGCGTCTCCGCCGAAGAGCACGTGAGGACCCGCGACAATCTGGAGCGCGCCATTCAACAGTCGCCGAATCACGCCGGCTGTTTGGCGATGCTGACAATTATTTACGCCGAGGAATACATTCACGGCTTCAACGTGAGGCCCGACGATCCACTCGCGCGCGCGCTCGTCACCGCCCGGCGAGCCACCGAGGCTGCGCCTTCCGATCATCTGGCCTATCACGGGTTGGCT
>PMHK01000134.1:5347-25609 GCA_003156635.1 Acidobacteriota bacterium
ATCCCGGATGGTATTGGTTCGCCAACGTTTTTAATTCCTACCGTCTGCGCGATTACCGCGCTGCGCTCGACGCGGCGCTGAAAATCAATATGCCGCGCTTCTGGCGCGCGCACCTCGCGCTCGCCGCGATCAACGGCCAACTCGGCGAACGCGACGCGGCGCACACCGCGCTGCGCCAGTTGCTCACCCTGAAGCCCGAATTCGCCGCCGCTCCGCGCCACGAACTGGCAAAAACCTGGGACCCAGACCTGGTCGAGCACCTACTCGACGGCCTGCGCAAAGCAGGGCTCGACGCCGCCATCGCCACCGCCGACGNNGGATCCACGCGCGTCGCTCGCCGCGCGGGAATGTAGCAGGCGGCGAGCGCCACCAAGGTCAACAAGCACGCCACCACTAAAAATGTGATGGGGTCCGTAGCGCTGATCCCAAAAAGCAAGCCGGACATCAATCGCGTCAATCCCAGCGCGCCCAGCAGCCCAAGAGCGACGCCGATCAAGGCCATATTCGCGCCGTGCCCCAGGACCATGCGCAAGATGTCCCTGCGTTGCGCGCCCAGCGCGATGCGAATTCCAAACTCGCGCGTTCGCTGGCTGACCAGATAGGAAATCACGCCATAGATGCCGATGCTGGAAAGCAACAGCGCCAGCGCCGCAAACGTTCCCAGCAGAACCATCGAAAATCGCTGCGCCGCAATCGAACTGGCCACCACCTCGTCGTACGCGCGGACCTCATACAACACCTGCTCGCTGTTCATCTGCTCGATGGCCTGGCGGATCGGTTCGATCAGCGCCAGGGGCTGTTGTTGCGAACGCATCAACACATCCACGGATCGCGCGGCACGCGATACGAACCGGTCCGGAATCTGCCGAAACGGAATATAGAATTCGGCGTGAATTCCCTCATTGTCCCGCAGGCCCCATTGATTCACGTGTCCTACGACACCAATGATTTCCGCTGGACCGACGTAGACGTCCACTAGATGCCGGCCGATCGGATCTTCCCCGGGGAAATATTTCGCCGCCAGGGCCTCGTCGATCACCACCACGCGTGGCGAGCTTTCCGTATCTTGTGCGGTGAAGAAACGGCCGCGTTTGAGCGGGATGCCCATCACCTTTAGGTAATCCGGCTCGACTTCGTACCACAATCCCCACGGTTTATCGCTATCCGCCAGCGGCGTGGGCTTGCCTTCAATCCAGAATGGGTCGTCGGAATCACCCAGCATCGGCAATCCTCCGCGCAGCAGCGAAACGGACTCCACGCCGGGAACTGCGGCGATGGTGTCGTGCAGCTGCAGCAGCGTGGCGCGAATCGCGGCAGGGGACTGGGACAGCATGGTCGGCGCGAGTCCAACCTGGAAAGTCGCCGCATGACGCGGATTAAATCCCGGGTCGATGCTCCACAAGCGAGCAAGGCTGCGGATCATCAATCCTGCGCCGATCAGCAGAATCATCGCCATGGCCATTTCCATGGCGACGAAAACACCCTGGGCGCGGTGCCGCGCCACGCTCATCCCGCGGCCGCCTTCCTGCAGCGTGGTTCGCAAACCGGGTTGCGCGGTTCGCCGGGCCGGTGCCAGGCCGAAAAGAATTCCAGAAATTATTGAGATGGCTGCCGCAAAAACAAATACGCGACCGTCGAAGCCAATAGCTTCCGCGCGCGGAAGATGCTGCGGAAGCAGTCCCACCGCGGCCTGCGTACCCCAGGCGGCGAGGATCAGGCCCAGGCCGCCACCAAGAATGGAAAGCAGCACACTTTCGGTCAGCAGCTGGCGAATCACCCGGCTGCGGCTGGCCCCCAAAGCGGTGCGAATCGCAAACTCCCGCGCGCGCACCGTGGCACGCGCCAGCAGAAGATTAGCGACGTTCACGCAGGCGATCAACAACACAAATCCGACCGCCGCGAACAGCACCAGCAGGAAAGGTTTGATTTCACCGACCATCGAATCTTTCAGCGGAATCAGCGTCACTCCCACGCCGACATTCGTTTGCGGATAGGTCGTCGCAAGCCTGGCGGCGATTCCGCCCAGGTCCGCCTTAGCCTGCGCCAAGGTGACGCCCGGCTTCAGCCGGCCGATCGCATCCATCCCCATGGCGGTGTCGCGGTCGTGGAACAAGACGTCGTTCCATTGCCCGATGGGTACGAAAACGTCCGCGTCTTGAAAATTTCACATCGAAAGATGAAAGTTCGCGGGCAAGACGCCCACGATTGTATAGTCCGTGCCGTCGAGCGCCACTCGGCTGCCCACGATGTCCGGCGCGGATCCAAATTTGCGTTTCCAGAATCCGGAGGTGATCACCGCCACCGGTCCGGCGCCCTGGCGATCTTCGTCGTGGCTGAATTCACGTCCGGCGGCGAGCCTGACTCCGAGAATCGAGAAAAATTCGGCGGACACCATGTCAGCGTGCACTTTTTCCGCCTGACCCGCTCCGGTCAAGCTGAAATCGTCGGGACGAAACGCAGCCAGCGCATCGAAAGTACGATTTTCTCTCTGCCAATCCAGAAAATTGGGATACGAGATGGATGCGCGCTCGAACTCCAGCCGATGCTCGAAAAGCGCGATGATTCGATCGGGATTCCGAAACGGCAGCGGCTTCAGCAAGACGCCATCCACCACCGAAAACAATGCCTTATTCGCGCCGATGCCCAGCGCCAAAGTCAGCACCACAATCAGCATGAAGCCGCGATTCTTGGCCAGAATGCGGACACCGTAGACCAAATCCTGCCAAAGCGTTTGCATACGCGCGCCCTCAGATTCCCATGATCCTATCGCAAGTGGCTTTCCGAAGATCAACGAGTCAAGCCATTGTGGAACAAGGGCTTATCAGTGTATTGGAGGCGGGCGTAGCCAGGGATCGTGCGGATGTGGGAGCCACCTGTCGCAGAACCGGACAGGCCCCCCTATTAAGGACCGGAGTGAAATCGCCGCCGCCACCGCCCGCCGAATTACCCAGCCGAAGCCTCGTCAACCGAAAGGTACTTGCGTCTGTAGCGGCCAGCTTTAGCTGGTCAGCCGTTGCTGTTGCCTTTGTCTCTCGAGTTCCTTAGCTGTGGCTCGCGGCCTTCGCAAAATAATCCATCCGCTCCAGATCGGCAATCAACCCCGGCCCAGTCGGATTCCATCCCAACCGCTTCCGAGTGATCACACTCGAAGCCGGCATATCCAAAGCAGCGAACATCGCGAACGGCCCAAAGTAAGCTGGCGCCTCTTCCGCCGAAATCGAAACCACCGGCACCTTCAACCCCCGGCCAATCACTTCCGCGATGTCGCGGAGCGTCACGCCCTCTTCGCCCACCGCATGATATCTCGCGCCCGCTTCGTGCTTTTCAATCGCCAGCCGATAGAGCCGCGCGGTATCGCTGATATGCGCCGCCGCCCAGCGGTTGCGTCCCTCACCGATGTACGGCGACGCGCCCTTCTCGCGCGCCATCGAAACCAAATAAGTGATGAGCCCCTGCTTCACCGGATCGTGGATCTGCGGAAGGCGCACCACCGAGACCTTCACGCCCTGCGAGCGCAGCGCCATCGCCGACTGCTCCGAAACGCGCGGCAACGCGGAATCGGACCGCGGATTGTCTTCTTCGGTCGCGAGGCGACCGGGCGCCAGCGGCCCGATCCCGGAGCTGACAACCAAAGGACGATCCGTGCCGGCCAGCGCCGCGCCAAGCGTTTCAATCGCGCGCTGGTCGATCTCACAGCTTTCCTTGAACTTCGACCAATCGTGGATGAACGCGCAGTGAATCACGCCATCCGCCATCGCAGCTCCGCTGCGTAGACTCTCCAGATCTTCCAGGTGGCCGCGATGTACCACGGCGCCGGCGGCCGCCAGCGATTTCGCGCCCGCCTCGGAGCGCGTCAATCCGATCACTTCGTGCTTCGCGCCAATCAGCTCCTTAACTATGGCCGAACCGATAAATCCCGTTGCTCCGGTAACGAAAATTTTCATAAATTTTCTCCTTCGCATTTTTTAAGAATGACAATCCACAGCCAATACGTCTTTGTCCTCTCGCTGCTGTGCTCGGGGGCCAATGAAAGATTCCCAGGTTTACAATTCGCCGAAAAAACTAGAAAGACTCGCCGGCGAGTTCTTCGCTCTTCTTCCACAGCGCCGCCGCATTCGCCGGATCGAGCGCGTACCCGCGTACTCCCTCGCTTACTCCACTGAGGGTCACGTCATCCGGCATGATTTTGCCCACGTGGCAGTTCTCGCAGTATCGGCCGCCGATTTCCTCCGCCGGCGCCACCACTCCCGCCCACACCGACGTGGCCGCACCCTGCTTGATCGTCTTCCACTGAAACGGCCCTTTGCCTTCCGCGGCGAGCTGCTCGTTCATCATCTTGACCATGCCTTCCAGGCGTGTCCGGTCCATGTGCCGGCCTAGCTCGGTTTGAATCACTCCGGGATGCACCGCCGCGGCCCGCACCCCGCGCTCGCGATGCCGCTGGTCGAATGCCACCGCGAACAGGATATTCGCCGTCTTCGACCGGCCGTAGGCCACGAACGGGTCATACGTGGTCCGCTCAAAGTTGGGATCGTCGAGGTCCACATTCGAGAAACGGTGGCCGGCCGAAGACAAATTAATCAGCCGTCCTCCGCCGCGAAGCAGCGGCGCGATCCGGTTCACCAGCACAAAGTGGCCCAGATGATTCGTCCCAAACTGCGTCTCGAAATGGTCCGCGGTGCAGCTGAACGGCGTGGCCATCACTCCGGCATTGGCGACGATCACGTCGAACGCCGCACCCTTGGTCAGCAGGGCATCGGCGCAAGCGCGCACGCTGCTCAGCATGGCCAGATCGAGCTCCACCAACTCAAAACTTCCGCCGTTCTTCGCCGCCGCTTCCCACCGTACCGGGGCAGTTGCGGTTTCGGCCTTGGCCAGATCCCGCGCCGCGCCCACCACGTGTGCGCCGTGCGCCACCAGTGTTCGCGCCGTCTCTATTCCGATCCCGGCCGAAACGCCGGTGACCAGAACTCGTTTCCCGTGCAGATCGACGCCGGACAAAACTTCATCGGTCGCCGAGGTCGCGCCAAATAGGTCCATGACATTCATATGATTTCTCCTCGAGGCGGCCGCTCCGCGCTGCGTACGGTCGCTGCCGATATTGACAATCGGCAGTGGTCGGGCTAAAGTGGAGACCGTCTCCGTATAAGATGAGAGTACCGGAGACGGTCTCCGGTTGCAACTATTTTTTCGAGGCCCCGAAAACGATGTCCACGAAACACCCCAAACCCGCCGTACACGCCAAACGGCCCAAACCCGCCCGCCGCAAACCGCGCGCCGACGCCCAGCGCAACCGCGAGCGCGTGCTGGAAGTGTCCAAGCAAGCCTTCACCCGCTACGGCGCCAGCGCCAGCCTGGACGACATTGCCAAAGAAGCGGGGGTGGGCGCGGGAACTTTGTATCGCCATTTTCCGACCCGCGACGCGCTGATCGAAGCGGTCTATCGCACCGAAGTAGAAAAGCTGGCCGCGGCGGAAGGGAAGTTCGCCGAGAGTCTGCCTCCCTTGGAAGCCCTCCGCGCCTGGATGAAGTTGTTCGTCGACTACGTCGAGGCCAAGCACATCATCGCCCCGGCGCTGAACACTTATGCCGGCGGCGCCTCGAAGCTCTACGAAACTTCCAAAACCCAGATCAGCGGCGCGATTAATGCGCTGGTGAAACGCGCCATTCAAAGCGGCGATATCCGCAAGGACCTCGAGCCCTTCGACCTGCTCCGCGCGCTCATCGGCGTCGCCAGCGTAGCCTCCAGCCCCGACTGGCCGCAAAGCGCCAAGCGCCTGGTCGATATCCTCATCGCCGGCTCGCGGCCAACCACCCAGAATTAAACATGCCAGGCATCATCTGGACGGGTGATGCCGGTTAAATTGATATGATCGGCCAGCTCGAATCACATTGACCGGGAATATTCCAATACGGTGAATCCGGAACAGTGGAAATCGCCGCCGGCAAACTTCCAAAGCGGTGGCCGTCCGTGTAGAATCCCCGCGAACCCAGCCGCGCAAAAGGAATGCCCGTGAACTACGCCAGCCTTGGTCTCGCGATTCTGGGCGCCACCGTCGCCTACTTCGTTTTCGGCTTCGCCATGTTCGCCGCCCTGCCGGCGATGAAAACCGAATTCAAGAAATACCCCAGCGTCTACCGCGCGGAGGATCGCATGATGAAACTCATGCCCTTCGGCATGCTCTCCATCCTGATCAGCATCGCGGTCGTCGCCGTGCTCTACGCCAAAATTTATCCCGCGGGCGGCGGCCTCGTCCCCGGCCTGTATCTCGGCGCGCTCATCGGCGTGTTCTCGGTCTGCACCTTCGTCATTCACAACTACGTCAACCTGAACATCGGCCTCGCGCTCTCGCTCTACCAGGGCATCACCTACTTCATCCAGTGGATCATCGTCGGCGCCGTCATCGGCCTCATCTACAAGCCAGCTTAGAAACCGCATCGCACATCCCGCCTTCGGTACCAAATTCCGATCCTCCACCTAAAAAGAAAAAAGCTGATCCCAATCCTTGCCCAATGAAAATTCAACGGGCAGTTCTACTGGTATTCAGAACCTGAGTATTAGAAAAATTAGGACACCGTCCCCGTTCGCGCGAATTGACGCACGCCGCTGCACCCTCTAAACTCACCGGACATGCCCGACGCGGATTTACCTTCAGGCCAAACCATCTCGCATTACCGGATCGTCGAAAGACTCGGCGGCGGCGGTATGGGCGTGGTGTACAAGGCTGAGGACACCGACCTTGGTCGCTTCGTCGCCCTAAAATTCCTGCCCGAGGATGTCGCGCAAGACCCGCAGGCATTGGAACGTTTCCGCCGTGAAGCTCGTGCCGCTTCTGCACTCAACCATCCCAACATCTGCANNATCTGCACGATTTACGACATCGGCGAGCAGGACGGCCAGGCCTTCATCGCCATGGAATTTCTCGACGGCCAGACGCTCAAGCACCGCATCAATGGGCGTCCGGTCGAGATGGACGACCTGCTCACCCTCGCCATCGAAATCGCCGACGCGCTCGAAGCTGCGCATTCCGAAGGCATCGTCCATCGCGACATCAAGCCCGCAAATATTTTCGTGACCAAGCGCGGCCACGCCAAGATTCTCGATTTCGGCCTGGCCAAAGTCACGTTTACCGAAGGCGGCTCGTCCGCTTCGCGCTCGCAGCTCGACGCCACGCAGGCGACCCAGGCCGTCGAGCACCTTACCAGTCCCGGCAGCACCATGGGCACCGTCGCGTATATGTCGCCCGAACAGGTTCGCGGCAAGGATCTCGACGGCCGCTCCGATCTTTTTTCCTTTGGCTCCGTAATCTACGAAATGGCTACCGGCGCGCTTCCTTTTCGTGGCGAAACTTCCGCCGTCATTTTCAAATCGATTCTCGATGGCACGTTCGTGCCCGCCGTCCGCCTCAATCCCGAAATTCCCGCGGGACTCGAACGCATCATCGACAAAGCCCTCGAAAACGACCGCACACTCCGTTATCAAAGCGCCGCGGATATTCGCACCGACCTCGCGCGCCTGAAAAGGGAACTGGATTCCGGCCGCTCCTCACGCGTGTCCGATGCGTCTTCGCCATCTGTATCCGGCTCCGTCGTTCTTGAGTCCGGTCCGGCCTCGTCCGTGCCGCTCCGCGCCGCATCTTCCACCGCGACCGCTGTCGCGGGCGCCGCGTCGTCGGCAAATGTTTCCGCCGCTGCGCCTGCCGCTGGCTCCGGTGCGTTCGACGCGCCAGCAGCAGGCGCGTCGAAAAAACCGTGGCTTGGCGTCGCGGCCATCGCCGTAGTCGCGCTCGCCGGCGCCGGCTATTATTTCCTCCACGGCCGCGCGCCGGAAAAGAAAATCACCTCGATCGCCGTGCTGCCGTTCGTCAACGCCACCGCCGACCCCAACAACGAATATCTCAGCGACGGCCTCACCGAAAGCCTGATCGGCACGCTCTCGCAATTGCCTGACGTAAAAGTGATGGCCCGCAGCACCGTCTTCCGTTTCAAAAATAGCGAAGACGATCCGCAGAAAATCGGCAAAGAGCTCAACGTCAGCTCGGTCCTGATGGGCCGCGTCACCCAGCATGGCGACACGGTCGCCGTGCAAGCCGATCTAGTCAACGCCGCGGACGGCTCGGAAGTGTGGGGCTCGCATTACGAACGCAAAATGGCGGACGTCACCCAGGTGCAGAGCGACATCACTCGCGACGTCGCCAGCAAGCTGCAAATTCATGCGAGCGCCGACGCCCAGGCCAAAATGGGCAACGCCGGCACCAGCAATCCAGACGCGTATCGCCTCTACCTCGAGGCGCAGCAGCAACTCTACGGCCGCACCGATACCGGAATTTTGAAGAGCGTGGACATGTTCCGCCAGGCCGTCGCCGCCGATCCCAATTACGCCCTGGCCTGGGCCGGTCTTTCCACCAGCTACATCGTCGCGGCGGGCTACGGCCGGCTGATCCCGCCGGCCAAGGCGCTGGTCCTCGCGGGCGAAGCTTCCCAGAAAGCGGTGGCGCTCGACGGCGCAAGTTCGGAGGCGCACGTGGCGCGCGGCAATGCGCTGGCCAGCGCCTGGCAATGGAACGAAGCCGAACCTGAATTTCGCCGCGCCATCGAACTCAATCCCAATAACGCCAACGCTCACTACTTCTACGGTTTTAACTACCTCATGCCGGTGAACAAACTTGACGAAGCGCAGGAGCAGTTTCGACTGGCGCTGGCGCTCGATCCGCTGGCTCTGATCATCAGGAATAATTACGCCCTCTCGTTTGTGGCCCAGCGCAAATATCCGGAAGCTCGCCAGCAATTCGAGCAGATTCTCGAACGCGATCGCACTTTCGGGCCGGCGCACTTCTATTTATCGCAGCTGAACGCCATGCAGGGCCGCTGGCCGGAAGCGATCAGCGAATTGCTGAAATCGGGGCCCAAAGACGAGTCGATAAAAGCTAACTTTCCTCCCGACGCGCAGGGCTACGCCGATTTCATGTTCGCCATTGGCAAAGATGCGTTGCCGGCGAACATCGCCATCGCTTACGCGCTGGCCGGTAATCGCGACAAAGCCTTCGAGTTTCTCGATCGCGCTTACGCCGATCAGGACGACGAGCTGACCGCCGTTGTCCGTTTTCCCGCTTTCGACTCGCTGCACTCCGACCCGCGCTGGGCCGCGCTGCTGCACAAGCTCGGCCTCCCGCTGTAAGTCAGATCCAAATTCAACGCCCACGGTGCGGCACGACCCATCCAATTCCCGAATTGCAGCGCGGCGATGCCGGACGCAAAATACTTTCGAGGTGTAGCGATGACCGACTCTTCCGATCTGCGCTTGTCGAAAATTCCGCTGAACCACGGCGACGGCCAGTTGCCCGCGCTCGGCTTTGGCACTTTGATTCCCGACCCAGCCTTGACGCGTACCGCCACCCGAGACGCGCTCGCCGCCGGATTTCGCCACTTCGATTGCGCTGAACGCTATCGCAACGAACTCGAAGTCGGCGCCGCGCTGGAAGCCGGCCTGGCTGCCGGAAAACTTGCGCGTGAAGATATTTTCGTCACCACCAAATTGTGGAATTCCAATCACCGGCCCGAGCGCGTCGANNCAGGATCCGCGGGATCAAAACGGAAATGTCATTTACGACCAAGGCGTGACTTTGCTCGACACCTGGAAAGCGATGGAAACTCTCGTGGATCACGGCAAGTGCCGGGCCATCGGACTCTCGGACATCGCCCTCGACCAACTCGCGCCGCTCTACGAGTCCGCCAGAATCAAGCCTGCGGTAGTCCAGGTCGAAGCGCACCCGTATCTTCCGGAAACCGAGCTGCTCGATTTTTGCAAGGAGAAGGGAATTGTCTTTTTAGCTTTCGCCCCGCTGGGTCACGGAGCCAGGCCCGGCCCGCTCGAAGATCCCGCCGTCTTATCCGTCGCCGCGCGCGTCGCGAAAACCCCAGCGCAGGTCCTGCTCGCCTGGGCCATTCAGCGCGGTACCGCGGTGCTCACCACGCCCAAGACCGCCGCCCGCGCCCAGGAAAGTTTCAACATTTCCGCGCTGCCCCAGGACGCGCTCGATGAAATCAGCCGCATCCAAACCAGGCAACGCCTCAACCAGGTAGTGAAAACCGGAATCCCCGGTTTCATCGCCCGAGTCATTGGGTCATAAGCAGCCAAAGCGAAGGGTAGCCAAGAGCAGTGGCAATCGCCAGAGCGATGCGCCCCAGGCGGGCGGCGAAGTGATTTACTCGGGGTGAGTCTTCAATTTTGTTTCGCGCTGCTTCTCTGAGCGGACGAGTCTTCGCGACGCGGAGCAGAGGCCAGCGCCGCCGCCTTGCCCGCTTCATAAAGATTCAGTCGGGAATAAATTCCGAAGGGCGATTTTCCATCATCCAAAAATCCGCCGCCCGGACTTTCCGTTTCGGTCAGAATTCGGTCAGCCTGCTCCAAACTCAACGACGGGAACGCAACCGTCAGCAAATATCCCGCCTCCGGAGCCAACTTGCCTACGTCTTCCACCCCGCCGGCAGTCTTCGCGTTAACCACCGGCAAGTTATACGTTTGCGTGACCGCGCAGAAAGCTTCGTCCGCCGCCGGATTGCTCAGCCGGCCGATGTCTTGCTGAGCGCAAACTTCAATCGTGTTGCCGCAAGCTGCTTCGAGCGGCGCAACCGCGCTGGCGCGCGCCGCTTTGATCGCCGCCTGAAAATCCTTGATCACCGGAGCGCCGGCCGGAAATCCAGTCGAGCTGCGGCCCACGTACGTCGAATCATTGGCCAGCAGATGCGCCAGGTCATACATCGCCAGCGTCCGTCCGGCGATGACGTCCATCGCATAATGCGCGCCCATCAGAATCCGGTCGTTTCCGTATTCCGCGCCGCGCGTGATCAGCTGCTGGTATCGCTCCGGGAACACCACCGCCAAAACCAGCGAACCCATGTAGCCATACGTGGTGTGGCCGCTGGGGTACGAAGGGCTATTGATCAGGTTCATCGCCGGCCCGCGGTTGTACACCACGTTGTCCGCCGGAGTATTGAAATAATCGAGGCCAGAGATTCGCGAAACACTCGGCTCGGTTTGGAACGGCCGCGAGTTGCCGTTCTCGTCGGCTCCGGCAGCTCCCTTGGGTAGGCCGTAACTTAAACCGAAGATATCCGCTTGGCCGCCGATATCCGTCAGGATTGCGTCCGCTTCGGTCGAGACCGGTGTTTTCCCGTTGGTGGTCCGGTTCCCAAAAAAATATTTTCCGGAATTCGAAT
The DNA here is from genome assembly GCA_003156635.1 of Acidobacteriota bacterium. Classification (GTDB taxonomy): domain Bacteria; phylum Acidobacteriota; class Terriglobia; order Acidiferrales; family UBA7541; genus Palsa-295. The sequence continues at coordinate 16,568 of PMHK01000134.1, forward strand.
TCGCGCCGGTGGTTGCATTCGCATACGCAATCAGGTCAGACATTTCTTTCGAGAGTTTGGTGGAATGTTCGCGGTCGAGGTAGTGCGCGCGCGCCAGGTACGCCGCGCCCAGCGTCGTGCCCAGTCCCTCCGCCAGGTCGGCGAGATTGTCCGAGGCGATGAACGCATCGCGCAGCGCCTGCTGCTGCTGTTGCGCAAACGGCAGCAGCGTCGATTGCCGGATCTCCCCGGTTTGGATTCCGCCCGTAACCGTGTAGTTTGCCGCCAGCGCCGCACGCCCCGCCGGCGTATTCGCCAGCACACTGACCGGCGCCAAACCCTTCAGCGCGACCAGATCAGTCGCCGATTGCGCGCGCGCCGCGCCAGGCAGCAGCAGCGCGCCGGATATCGCGATCAGCCAAGCCACTCTCGACAGACGAAGAGCGCGTAGCACAGTAAAACGCATATCAGTTTTTCCCCTGGCTGAATAATACCGGCACCTGCATGCGTTTGTCAGCGTTAACTCCCAAGCGTGCCGCGCCAAGCGCCGCCAAAAACCATCGATTCGGCGCAAACCCCGCCTCTGGGCGTCATCCAGAGGAGCGCCTTTCGCGACGAAGGATCTCTCTTCGATTGCCCGAGCAGTTGGCCGTGATCGATGCATTTCACGCCGGCCTCGATCGCCTGGCGCACCGCGCGCGAAGAATGGGCCACCCGAAAATTCAGGTTCAAGTTCCAATTCAGATCAGAAATGGTCCACATCGATCACCGCCTTCGCAAACGCGTCCGGCGCTTCCTGCGGCAAATTGTGACCCATGCCATTTCCAATCAGCCGGTAATCATATTTCCCGGTGAATTTCGCGCGATACGCCGCGGCCGGCGGATGTGCCGCGCCATTCGCCTCGCCCTCCATCGTGATGGTCGGCAACGCGATGGCCGGACGTTCCGCCAGGCGTTTTTCCAGGTCGTCGTATTTCGATTCGCCTTCGGCCACGTCAATCCGCCAGCGGTAATTGTGAATCACGATCGCGACATGGTCCGGATTGCTGAACGAAGCGGCGGTGCGCTCGAAAGTGGCATCGGAAAAATTCCATTTCGGCGAAGCCGTGTGCCAAATCAACTTGTTAAAATCGTGGCGGTTTTTGTCGTAGCCGGCCCGGCCGGTTTCGGTAGCGAAATAATATTGATACCAAAACGCGTATTCCGCAGCAGGGGGCGACGGCAACTTGTTCGCGGCCGGGCTGCCGATCAGATACCCGCTGACGCAAACCAGCGCCTTGCAGCGTTCCGGCCATAGAATCGCCATGGCCGCCACCGTGCGCGCCCCCCAATCAAAGCCGCCCAGAATCGCCTTATCGATTTTCAGCGCGTCCATCAGTGCAATGATGTCCACCGCCACCACCGCTTGCTGGCCATTGCGAACAGTTTCGCTCGAAAGAAACTGTGTTGTCCCGTAGCCGCGCAGATACGGCACGATCACCCGATAGCCCGCCGACGCCAGCAGCGGCGCGACGTCCACAAAACTGTAAATGTCGTAAGGCCAGCCGTGCAGCAGAATCACCGCCGGACCATTGGCCGGCCCCGCCTCCGCGTAACCAATATTCAGCAGCCCTGCATTGATCTGCTTCAGCGCGCCGAACGAGGTGTTCGCCCCCTGGCCGGCCGTCACCGCAGCCGCCGCTCCCGGATTCGCGTCGCCAGCCTGCGCCACCGCGGAATTCAACAACCCCAACTGCGCGGCGGCAGCGGCGATGGCCGCCGTGCCAAAAAAGCGTCGCCGATCCTGATTCATTTCTATTGGCATCTCGATCTCCGGTTGCTTCTCAATTTTCCCTTGCTGCGGATCAGGCCGGTTAACGGACTGCAGTGCTACCGATGCGGCGGATGCCAAGGTGGGTCCAGGAAATTATTTGGCGCAAAAAAAGTAAAACCCTAATTCGCCGGAATCTCATCCAAGCGCCAGAGATTCGGAATCAAAGACGCGCCCGCAACCGGACTCACCGGGAACAAAGGAGCAGGCATGAAGCCCAAAACCAAGCTGACCATTGCGCTCGCCATTTTGGTGCTCGGCGCGATCGCCGCTTACGCCCAGGACAAATCCACGCAGGACAAATATCTACTGAAATCGCCGGCCGGAATCGCCTTCGCCGATTTCCGCGGCTACGAAGACTGGGCCGCGGCTTCCTCCGCGCGCACGGACGAAGTGCTCAAGGTGATCGTCGCCAATCCGGTCATGATCGAGGCCTACCACGCCGGGGTTCCCACCAACGGCCAGGTTTTCCCGGAAGGCTCCAAGATCGTCAAGCTGCAATGGAAATTCAAGAAAAGCACCGAGGCCCAATTCGCGGTCGATGTGCCGGACACCTTCACTCAGGCTTTCGTGATGGAAAAAGACAGCAAAAGATTTCCCAAAACCGGCGGATGGGGCTACGCACTCTTCAACTACGACGCCGCCACCGGAAAATTCACCGCCGATCCCAGCCCCGCCGATTGCGGCAACACCTGCCACTCAGCGGTGAAGTCCAAGGACTACATCTTCCACCCCTACGAGAAACGCTAAGCCGCGCCGGGGTTAGTCCTGGCAGCGCGGTGTGGCCTTAAGCCGTCATGCTGGGGAGCGTTTTTCGCGACGACTTGTTCTGACACAGGAAGGAAGCATCTCAACCGTGCACCCCGCCGGACTCGCCACGACGAAGCCTCGTTCCCCGCGCAAAGCCCCACCCTTCGCAAAGCACGCGAAGGATGGGCCACCCTAAAATTCAAATTCAGAATCGCCCCCGCCTTTGACTTTCCGGGTGGCCCATCCTTCCCGCTTCTGGAAGGGTGGGGCCTTTGCTTTTGACTTGCGCTCGTGCGTGAACGCCACGAAAACTTTCCGGCAGAGCCGAACCATGCCGCCACCCAAAAACAGCTTAACGGACGAGCGGCGCATCCAAACGAAAATGAGAATGTGCGTCCGCTGTTTAGGCTCGGCCGCAACTCTTGTCCTTGGGCTGATTCTGTTCGCGCACGCGACCAGCGCGCAGACCCAGCCGACGGCCACATCCGCTCCCATACCTCACGGCACAGTCGAGCTCGTGGCCGAAAATCAATGGATCGCTCCAGCCCACGATTTCCTCCTAGGCTTGCGCTTCAAGCTCGAAAAGGGCTGGCACATCTACTGGGTCAATCCCGGCGATTCGGGCGAGCCACCGCGAATCGATTGGAAGTTGCCAGCCGGTATCAGCGCGAAAGCGATCGAGTGGCCGACGCCCGAGCGCCTCGGCACGTCATCCATCGTGGATTACGGTTACCAGGACGACGTGATGCTGATCGTCCCCATGCATGCCGATCCCAACGTGGCCCAACCAGCGCCGGCGCAGTTCGCAGCGCAGTTGAAAGTTCTCGTCTGTCGCGAGATGTGCATCCCCGGCAAAGCCCAAGTCTCGCTCGCGCTCCCCATCAAATCGCAGCCGCCCCCTCCAGATCACGGTAACTCCACTTTGTTTGCGACTGCTCGCCAGTCGCTACCACGCCCCGCGCCCGCAAGCTGGAAATTCAAGCTGAGCGAGCAGAAAGATTCGTTCACCTTGGTCGGAATTCTCGGCCGCCAAATTTCCAATGCAGTCTTCTTCCCCCTGGACGAATCACGGGTCAACAACTCCGCATCTCAAAAAGTAGTTCCGGCAGCCACGGGTTTCGCAATGACCCTGCCGAAGTCGGACCAGTTGCTGAAGCCAATCGCCCGGCTGCGGGGCGTGCTGGTGCTCTCCGCGGATCGCGCGTATACCATCGATGTGCCGGTCAGCAAACCCGCTGTCTTGAAAAATTGACATGCAGTCGGCAGAATTCCTGAAGGAGGGACATAACAAATGAAACGATCTATTTTATTCCCGATAACAATTGCTCTGATTCTTTGCGCCGCTCCCTTGCTCATCGCCGCGGCAAAAGTCGGCGACGCCGCGCCAGACTTCACCGCCACGGCCAGCAGCGGCAAAACCTATCGCCTCTCGTCCAATCTCGGAAAATATGTCGTCCTCGAATGGCACAACAACGGCTGCCCGTACGTCGGCAAGCAATACAACAGTGGCAACATGCAGCGCCTGCAGAAGGAGTGGACCGCCAAGGGCGTCGTCTGGTTGACCATTCTTTCTTCGGCGCCGGGCAAGCAGGGATACGTGACCGCCAGCGAAGAAAATGGCTACCTGGAAAAAATGCACGCCGCGCCCACCGCCGCGCTGCTCGATCCAACCGGCGAGATCGGTCATCTCTACGACGCGAAAACCTCGCCGCAAATGGTCGTCATCAACCCGCAGGGAATTGTGATCTACGACGGCGCGATCGACGACAAGCCCACCACCGACTTGGCCGATGTTCCGGGCGCGACCAATTACGTCAATCTCGCGCTGGAAGAGGCCATGGCCGGCAAGAAAATTGAAACTCCCGCCACGCGTCCCTACGGATGTTCGGTGAAATATTCCGATTCAGCGCATTAGGCACATGGCGCCACGGTAGGTCGACGGCGTTTCGTCTCGGTGGGATAGTCAACGCTGAATTTCGGTAACACTGAATTTCGGCAACGGTGAACGAAAGGTCGAACCGCGCAAGGGGGCGACATGACCACGCTGCGTGTCCTCAAGGCCGTAACGGTTTGCGCTTTCGTCGTGCTGCTCCTGATGGCCTGGGTGTTCCGCTTCAATACCAACGGCTACTCCCAAACTCTCACCAGCCTGCGCCACAGTTGGGGCGACGGCGCGTACATCTTGATCGCCATTTTTTCGGTGGTCAGCCTGATATCGACGCCACTCATTGGAATCGCCGGCCTCATCGGCCTGGTCGCCTCGAAAAAACTCGGCCGCGACGCGCTGGTCTGCGGATTGTCTTGCTGCGCCATCTGTTTCGCCCAGCTCGTGCTGTGGAAAAATTACGGCGGGATGCCCACCCACGATTCTGGCATCCAAGCAGTGCAATCAACCGCGAAGCCCGCCGCCCAGCCGAACCAGCAGAAGCTTAAGCCTGCTCCCACCCAATAGTGCAAAGAGCCCCACCCTTTGCCAAACCCACGATTCGCGCGCGCAGCAGCGCAGCGTTTTCAGTCGTGGCGCAGCGCGACCAATGGATCCACCCGCGTAGCGCGCAACGCGGGCAAAAAACACGCGGCGACTCCAGTTGCCGCGACCGTAACGCACACCGCCGCAAGCGTAAACGGATCCTGCGGCCGTACGCCGAAGAGCAATGATTCCAGCAGCGGCGCCAGCGCCAGCGAAAAAACAATTCCGAACCCGAGCCCCACCGTCACCGGCACCAGATTCCGCTCGACGATCATTTTCAAAACGTTGTTCGAAGTCGCGCCCAGCGCCATGCGCAGCCCGATCTCATTCGTCCGTTGCGCCACACTATAAGAAGTCACTCCGGCAATTCCCACGCAAGCCAGCAACAGCGCGATTCCAGCCAGCGCTGCAGCGAGATACGCCACGAAACGGTTTTGCGCCCGCGCCTGATCCGCCAGCTCGCCGAGCGTGACCACGCGAGCCAGCGGCGCGCTCTTGTCCACTTCGTCCAGCTTCGCGCGAATCGCGGCGCGTAGCGTCGCCGGCGGTGTGCCGGCCGTCGCGCGCACCACGAAAGAAACCGGACGCGGCGCGAGCTGGAACGGCACATAAATCTGCGGCCGCACGCTCGTCGTCAGCGAGTGATACTGCACATGCCGCACCACGCCGACCACCACGACCCAGTCGCGCTCAAATTCGTAAAAACCTTTCGGCGAATCGGAAATGTTCAGCTTTTTCCCCAACGCACTTTGCCCCGGCCACTCCCGCGCGGCGAGCTCGTCATCCACGATAGCCACGTGCTGGCGCGCGGCGTCATCGGCGTCGGAGAAGTCCCGGCCGGAAATCAGCGTCGCGCCGATGGTTTGAAAAAAACCGGGCAGGATCGACCGGTCGTCTGCCAAATTTGTATTCTGATCTTCAGGCGGCGCGCCTTCTTTGTAGTAGCCGTCGTACCAGTTCGCATAATTCGCATCGAGCGGCAGATGCGAACTCGCGGACGCAGCCTCGACGCCGGGAATTTCGAGTAGCTTCGATTGCACGGCGTGCACGAATTTGTAGCCGCCGGGCGTGGTGGTGAAGCTCAGTGCGTTTTCGGCGGTGAAACCCGGATTTACGCGCAGCAGCGCGGCGAAAGTCCGCACCAGCAAGCCGGTGCCGGTGAGCAGCACCACGCTGATCGCCACTTCGGCGGCGATCAGCGTGGCGCGCGAATAGCGCCCCGCATCGCGCGACGAAATGCCGCCGCCGGCTTTCACTCCGCCGCTCAAGTCGACGCGGCTTCCCGCAACCGCCGGAGCGAATCCAAACACAATCACGGTGACCAGCGAAATCAGCAGCGCGTAGGCAAAAACCGTCCCGTTCAGTTCGATGGTGCCCAGGCGCAGCAGCGATTCCGGGCGCAGCGCCAGCAAACCCTGCACCGCGAGCGACGCGACCAACATCGCGGCGGCCCCGCCAGCGAGGCCGAGCACCAAACTTTCGACCAGCAGCTGCCGCATCAGTCGCCCGCGCCCCGCGCCGATGATCGCGCGGATCGAAGTTTCGCGGACGCGGTAGCTCGAGCGCGCCAGCAGCAGGTTCGCCACATTCACGCAGGCGATCAGCAGCACCAGCGCGACGCCCGCGAACAACAGCAGTAGCGCGCTGCGCACATCCTTCACCCCATCGGCTTGCATCGGGAAAACCGCCAGCGTCATTTTCTGCGCTGCGAAATCCGGAACGGTCGCGCGCAGGCGCGCGGCCACGCCGTCCAGTTCGGCTTGCGCCTGACCGACGCTGACGCCTGGAGCCAGCAGGCCAATCGTTTTCAGATAGCCGGGACCGTCGATCGGAGCTTCCGCAAAACTCACCGGCATATACATGTCCACGCCTTCGGACAACGAGGAGCTCGCCGGCAAGATCAGCCGAAAATCTTTCGGCAGCACTCCGACGATGGTCACGCCCTCGTCGTCTCGGTCGTTTCCGGTGCGCAGGATTTTACCCAGAACGCCGGGATCTCCACCGAATCGGCGCTGCCAGAGGCCGTAGGAAATCACGGCGTTCGTTCCGTCCGCGTGCTTGGCGTCGTCCTCATTGAAAAGTCTTCCGGCGGCGGGCTCGGGGATAAGCAGCCCGAGAAAATTGGTAGTCACCGCCGCGACTTTGACCTGTTCGGGTTCGCCCGCGCCGGGGACGGTGCCGCTGGTCAGCCAGATGCCGCCAATTTCTTCGAACGCGCGCGAATTCTGGCGCATCTGCAGCAATTGGTACTTCGAAGCGGGGGCCCTATGTTCTTCGGCGAGGCCCGTCCAAATAATCGTCAGGCGATCAGCATGCGGGTAGGGCAGTGGCTTCAGCAGGATGCCATACACCACGCTGAAGATGGCGGTGTTCGCGCCGATGCCGACCGCCAGCGTGATGATCGCGGCCAGCGCGAATGATTTGTTATGGGTCAGCAGCCGGAACCCGTGCCGCGCATCCTGCAGGAAATGTTCCAGCCAGGTCATCGTCCACTCCTCCCGCGCGTCCCCGTCCGAAAGAATTCAAGCCGCGATTGCTCTTCCACCGAAGCGTGCACGAATTGTTCCACAGGCCACTTCGTCTAATCAGCTGAAAAATGTGGACTTAGGACTCGCCCCCCGATTCGAAGGTGTTCGTTTGCGCGCCACACTGTCGCGCGACCGCACAGTCTCGCCGCACCAGCCCTTTGCGCTCCGGCCCGAACCCCGCCCTCACCCGAAGCGCCCGTCGTCGTCCAATCAAGCTAGTTTCCACTTTTGTTTTCCGAGCGATGAAACCGGAACAAGCGAGTCGAACGGCGGGGTACATGGCGCTTTTTCGGGCGGGGGAAACAGTGCGACCGGCGAGCCAGCGGCTTTTTGCGGATTCTTTCGCGGAGCATTTCCTGCGCCCCGGGTTGCGCCGGGCGGTTTGGCTGGCGCGCAGGCCCGTGCTGGCGAGTTTTCTCAATCGCTACGCCGATCATCGCCTGCCCGAAGCGCGCACGTCCGCGATCGCCCGCACTCGAATCATCGATGATATTTTGGGCGAAGACCTCGAAGCCAGCGGCCTTCGCCAGGTCGTAATTCTCGGCGCCGGTTTCGATTGCCGCGCCTACCGCCTGGCCGGCTTGCAGCGCGCCACGGTTTTTGAAGTGGACCATCCCGCGACGCTCGCCACCAAGCTTGCGGTTTTGCGCCGGCTGCTGCCAAAAATTCCGGATCATGTTCGTCACGTGGAGATCGATTTCAATCGCCAGCGATTGCCGGACGGTTTGGCGCAAGCCGGTTTTCAACCCGCGCGTCCCACAATATTTCTGTGGGAAGGCGTGACCAACTATCTTTCGGCTGAAGCGGTCGAAGCGGTGTTGCGCTACGTCGCCAGTTGCGGTCCCGGCAGCAAAATAATTTTCACCTACGTGCACTCCGGCGCGCTGGATGGTTCAGTGTATTTCGAAGGCGCCGAACGGCTCCTGCGCGATGTGGCGAAGACCGATGAACCCTGGACGTTTGGGCTCGCGCCCGCTGATCTCACGGAGTTCCTCAGTAAAACCGGATTGGTTTTGGACCGCGACCTCTCAGCGAACGAATATCGCAGCCTGTACTTCGGCGCCGCAGCCCAGCAAATGAAAGGATACGAGTTCTACCACGTGGCCGCAGCCCACGCTGGCGAACGCACAGAACCCGGAACACCTGGACCAATAGGCTCGCGCAATGTTTACGCTCCTTCGTACTTTAGGAGGCGCGGGCGCATGCGCGACACTAGCAGGCTCAACGCGTTACCGCAAACACAGAGACGCGGATAATCCGATTTGGACGATCCGCGTCTCTCGTTTCGATTAGACCTTCNNCCAGGTTCATCACCTTGCTCCACGCTCCCACGAAATCCTGCACAAACTTCTGATGCGCGTCGGAGCTGCCGTACACCTCGGCGAGCGCGCGTAGCTGCGCGTTCGATCCAAAGATCAAATCCGCGCGCGTCGCCGTCCAGCGTACTTCACCGGATTTGCGGTCGCGCCCTTCGAACGTATTGTTCGCGTCCGAGGTCGCCTTCC
>PMHK01000018.1 GCA_003156635.1 Acidobacteriota bacterium
TCAGCGATGCGTCCTTCGCCGTGGTTCGCGCCAAGCCGCTCTCGCAGTGGAAAGGTCTGGCTTCATCGCAGTCGGCGCTCGGCGCGATGAATACCCTCTTCCTCGCTCGCCGCGGCGTCCAGGGACCGCTGCAAGTGATCGAAGGCCCGCTGGGCATTGACCATCTCTTGCGCATGCAGATCAACATCGACTGGGACAAAGAAGGCTACGAAGGCGTCGTGGGCAGCACCATCAAAAAATACAACTCCATGATCCACACCCAGTCCGCGGTCCATTGCATGGTCGAAATCGCGCGCCAGAACAAAATCGATCCCAGCAAGGTTGTCTCCATCGAAGCGGAGGTCTTCCAACTGGCCTACGACTTTGCCGGCGGCGGCCTCTACGGCATGGACAAAGTCATCCGCATCAAGGAACAGGCCGATCACAGCTTGCCCTACTTGCTGGCGCTGGCCCTTCTCGACGGCGATGTGATGCCGGCGCAATTCCAGCCGGATCGCATCGCGCGAGCGGACGTCCAGAACTTGCTGAAGAAAGTTTCGGTCCGGCCCAATCACGAATTCACCGAAGAGTATCCCGCGAAAATGCCCGCCAGGATCACCGTCCGGCTGCAAGACGGAAAAGTGATCGAGCACGAAGTTCAGGATTACCCCGGTCTCGCCTCCCGTCCCTTCACCTGGGATGAATCGGTCGAGAAGTTCGACCGGCTGGTGACTGGCCGCGCTGATCCAGCGTTGTCCGCGGAAATTAAAGACGCCGTACGTTCCATTGAAAACATTCAAGTCCGGGATCTGATGAAACTCCTCGCCGGCGTCAAGGCCGGCCAGCGCACCGCCGCGTCATCGGGCGCCCGCTGAGGTCACCGCAAGCGAATCGTGACAAAACAAAAAGGAGAATACCCATGGCGATTACCGAAAAGCAGGTTCGTGAAATCTTCGAGGGACTCGAGACCGGCGATGGCGCCGCATTCTTCGCCTATGTGGCCGACAACGTGGACTGGATTGTCGAAGGCACCCACCCGCTGGCCGGCCACTATCTCAGCAAGGCAGCTTTCATCGACGGCACCTTCACCAAACTGGATCAGATTCTCCCGCAGGGCACCCAGCTTAACGTGGAGCACGTCTTGGTGAGTGGCGATTGGGCGGTGATCGAATTGCACTCCCTCGCTACCGCCAAAAACGGATTCAGGTTTGACAATCGCTATTGCTGGGTCTGCCGTTTCGCTGCTGGCAAGATCGTGGAGGTTCGTGCCTACCTCGATTCGGCTCTCGTCGCGAAACTCTTCCAGGAAAATCCGCTGCCCGCGGCGAACAAGGCCTCGCGAGCCGCGATCTAGACGTCACACTCGACAAAAAAACTCATGTTTTGTCAGCCACGCCAGCGATCAGGACCTGAAACCGTTCGCCGCGAACAGAAATTTCAAAGGAGAAAACAGATGAGTAGTTCGATGAGGTTTGTGGGAGTCGTACCAAAATGTTTTCGGTCCATTTGCGTTGGTTTATTGCTGTTGGCTGGCAGCGTGCTCTCCGCGCAGAACCCGCCGCAGGGCGTCAAAAATATTGTTCTAGTGCATGGCGCCTGGGCCGATGGTTCCGGCTGGCGCGGCGTCTACGACATTCTGGTCAAGGACGGCTACAACGTCAGCATGGTGCAGGAGCCGGAGACGACCTTCAACGACGATGTAACCGCGACCAGGCGGATTCTCGCGCTGCAGGATGGACCGACCATTTTAGTCGCGCACAGTTATGGCGGCGCGGTAATTACTGAAGCCGGCACGGTTCCATCCGTCGTCGGCCTGGTGTATGTCGCGGCACACATGCCCGACGCCGGCGAAAAAGAATCGGAAGACGGTAAGCGTTTCCCCAGCGACCTGGCCAAATCGGGCGCGATCAAAAGCACGCCGGACGGCTTCACCTACATTGACCCCGCGCGCTTTCATGAATTGTTCTCGGCCGACCTGCCCGCCGATCTAGCCGCATTCATGTCGCGCTCGCAGGTCTTCAACTACGGACCAAATTTTTCCGGGACCATCGCCGCCGCGGCCTGGCGAACCAAACCCAGCTGGATGGTCGTTGCCGGAAGCGACCGCACCATCAACCCGGACCTCGAACGCTGGTACGCCAAGCGCGCCAACAGCCACACCACCGAAGTTCCCGGCGCCAGCCACTGCGTCTTCATCTCCCATCCCAAGGAAGTCGCCGCGGTGATCGAAAGCGCCGCGCGCGCGTCTGCAAAGTAGTCTGGATTCTGCAAATGGTTTCACCCGTAAGTAATTTCGAAAGGAGGAAACATGGCCATTTACTCTGGTAAGGACATGCCCAAGGAAGTCGGTCGTACGACAATGGATGCTGAGGTCAAGAATTGGCTCAAAGACGGCCCGGTCCTGGGCTCGCATGAACCGATAGCCGCGCAGCGTGCGGCGCACGACCGGTTTATCGACGCCGACAAACCGCCCATCGGGAAGGTCGAACATCTAGGCCTCGCCGGTCCGCACGGCACCATTCCGGTCCGCTGCTATCATCCGTCGAAGCCCGGCCTGGCCGACGGCGCCGCACTCGTCTACCTGCACGGCGGTGGTTATATCGTCGGCTCGCTCGATCAGTTCGACACCGCGATGCGGCTCTTCGCCGAAAACAGCGGCGCGCAAGTGTACGCCGTCGACTACAAGCTCGCGCCGGAATACAAGTTTCCGGTTCAGATCGAAGAAGATGAGTTCGTCGTGCGCTGGCTCCACGATCACGCCAAGGAGCGCGGCGTCGACCCGGCACGCATCGCGCTCGGTGGGGATTCGGCGGGCGGCAACCAGACCTGCGTCGTGGCTCTCAAACTCCGCGACGAGGGCGGTCCCAAACTCGCGCTGCAGATGCCGATCTACCCCGAGGCCGCGCTGCCGTTCAACACTCGCGCTGGCATTGAGAACCGCAGCGGCTCGTACGTCGATACCGCCGGCGTGCTGCTCTTCGCCTGGTGTTACATTCCGCAAGGCGTCGACTATTCGCAGCCGTACATCACGCCGCTAAACGCACCCAGCCACGCCAATCTGCCCAAGACGCTGCTGGTCACCTGCGGATTCGATATGCTCCGCGACGTGGCCCATGCGTACGGCTTAAAACTCGCCGCGGCTGGCAACGACCTGACCTACGTGCACTACGACGATCTGCCGCACGGCTTCATTCAGATGACGCGACATTCAAGGCGGTGCATGGAGTCGACTTTGGAGATCGCGCGGCTCGTCGGCCAAGCGCTGAAAGGGTCTAAGGCCGCCGCGGCGAAACGATAAAGCGACCGATTACAAACGGGATGCATAAATCAGAAGCGTTGCGACGCCGTCGCCGCCGGTCCGAGGCCGGCGTCGCACCAGCCGGCCCAGTCAAGGCGCGTACAACCCCAACGATGAGTTCGAAGGCGTGGTAGGTTGCGTCGCCGTGTTCGGGATGAACGTCGAAGTAATCATCCGCTTGTTGATTGGGCCGCAAAAGAGGGGCAGCTTGCTGTAACTCCTGATAAACGCCCTTACCGTGCAAGTGAAAATTCGGCCAAAACCACATGATTGCATAACAACGCCGGCTCCTGAGACCCGAGTAGACTGTGGCTTGTCGAGAACCTTAGGCTCGGGAAGAAAGGAGCCGGACATGCTGATTATAGGCGTGGATTATCACCCGAGCGATCAGTACATCGCGTTTGCTGACACCGAGACAGGAGAGTGCGGTGAACGGCGATTGAACCACGATGATGGAGAAGCACAGAAGTTCTATCGGGATCTGCAAT
>PMHK01000085.1 GCA_003156635.1 Acidobacteriota bacterium
ACCAGCTTGATCAGGTTCTTGTAGCCGGTCTCGTTTTCGCACAACAGGACGAGGTGGTTTGAACGCTCCGCGCCGGTGCCGCGGTTCTTGTGATTGTCGGGCGCGACGTACATTTCGCAGCCGATGATGGGCTTAACGCCGTGGGTGGTGGCCTGATGATAAAAACTCGCGGCCGCGAATAAATTGCCGTGATCGGTCACGGCGACCGCNNTAATCCGTATGCAGATGCAGATGAACGAAGTTCGAGGACGCCATTCTTTTTTATTTTAAACCAGCTCCGCCATTTGCGTTAACGCCAATCCACACCCTAAAAACGAACTGAAAATACTTCGAGATCTTCAGTGCGATCGTGCCCCGTCACTTCTTGGATTTTTTCGCAGGCTTCTTCCTGGCAGCTTTCTTTTTGGCCTTATCGTTGTCGTGTTCGGCCTTATCGTGTTTGGCCTGAGCGCGCGCCCCGATGGCCGCGGCAGCGGATTGCACGGGTTTTTCCGCCGGCGCGGGTGATTTTCCAGTCGCCGGTTTTCCCGGCGCGACCGGTTGCGCTTTGGCCTTCCCTTTCGCGTCGGTCGTAGCCGCCGCTTCCTTGTCGCCCTTCTTTTCTTTTTTTGCTTTTTCCGGCTTTTTGGGCTCGTCTTTTATGCCTGCAAGATTTTTCAGGATCTTGGTGCGGTCCTCGGGAGTCTTGCCCTTGCCGCGCAGCTGCATCTCGAAGAACTGGTCGATGACCTTGTCGAATTTTGGGCCACGCTCGACGCCCAGCGCCTCGAGTTCCCCGGCCGGCGACGCCATGCGCAGTGGCCGCCATTTCTGCAGATAATTCCGAATCTTGGAAAGCGCCTTCGAATTCGGCATCTCCGTTTCGATGAACGCCAGCGCCTCCGGCGGAACCGACGCGAGATAGTAGTAGGCGTCCTTGGGCGCATTGGTCTTGGGACTCTTCAGCATCTTCAAAACTTTCTGCGTTTCCGGAACCAATTTGTCCAGCGCGTCGATTTCCGCCGCGCGATATTCCAGATTGCGGAGCGCCGAAGACGCTTCGCGATCTTTGAGCCGTCCCAGTGTGTAGTAGGTGACCGCCAGATGCAGCCGCGGACGCAACCCAGCGCCATACAGATTCGAGCGCACTCGCGCCAGCTTGTTCAGGCTGTCGTAGTCCGGTTTTCGTTTCTGCAGCGCAGGGTGAATCAGCTCGAGCATTTCGTGCGATTCCCATTGCTTCAGCGTGGCGGCAGCATTGTCGTCGCGAGCCATGGCGCGCAACTCATGCCCCACGTCGCCGCTTTCGATGCGATCGACCAAGCCGCGTTCCATCGCCAGGTCGAACCACTCCTGGGTGCGCGGCTCCATTTTGAAATTCATGCGCGCCGCGTAACGCAAAGTGCGCATCAGCCGAATCGGCTGATTGGTGAACGCGTGAATCGAGAGCACGCGAATTTCCTGCTTCTCCAGGTCGGCCAGGCCGTTCATTGGATCCAACAGCAGGCCGCGCGACTGGGTGTTCAGTGAAATGGCGATGGCGTTGATGCCGATGTCGCGGCGCTTCAAATCTTCCATGATGCTCGAGAAGCGATACTCAGGCTTCACGCCGGGCCGTTCATAGTGGTCCTCGCGCGCCGCAGAAACGGAGCCGTCCACGTCGCCGGCGAAAATAACTTCGTGGTGGCGGAGCTTCTCGCTTTCCCACACCACCGACGCGCCGCCTTTCTCCAGCTCGCGCACCATCTTCACCGGATTGCCTTCCACCGTGAAATCCAGGTCGCGGATGGGCATGCCCGAAATTAAATCGCGCACCGCTCCGCCGGTCAGGTAGACGTTCACATCCTGCGCGCGCGAAAGTTCCTGCACGCGCTCCATCACCGCGCGCTGCTCCGGCGTGAGTCTGCTTTCCAGCAAGTACATGTAATCGGGCATGCTTTATCCGCCTTTCGAATTCCCGTGGCGCTCGTTTTAGGCGCGCGGGTGATGTGCTTTGTAAACTTGTTTCAGCCGTTCTTCAACGACGTGCGTGTAAATCTGAGTTGTCGCGATGTCCGCATGCCCCAACATCATCTGCACCGAACGCAGATCCGCTCCGCGATCGAGCAGGTGCGTGGCAAAGCTGTGGCGCAGCATGTGCGGCGTGAGCGCCTTGCGCAAGCCCGCTTTGCGTCCATACATACCCAAAGTCTTCCAGAACGCGATGCGATTAATCGCGCTGCCAGCGCGGGATGGAAATAGGAATAGCGAAGTTCGCTCACCGAGTATTCGCGGACGGGATTTCTTGATGTATTCCTGGACCACCTGCAGAGCTTGCTTGCCCACCGGCACCAGCCGCTCTTTGTTGCCTTTGCCGATGCACCGCAGGCAGCCGACGTCGATTTGGATGTCGTTAACTTTCAAGCCGCACAGTTCCGAAACGCGCAGGCCGGTGGAGTACAGCAACTCAATCATCGCCTTGTCACGAAGGCCGAGCGTCGAGGTGGGGTCGGGCTGCGCCAGCAAGCGATCCACTTCCGCGAGGCTCAAGAATTCCGGCAGGCTTTGGCGGAATTTCGGCGACTGGATATTTGCCGCGGGGTCTTCTTTGATCAAACCTTCCGCAAAGCAGAACCGGAAAAAATGCCGAAGAGTGACCAGGTGCCGCGCGACCGACCGGCTGTCGAGTTTCTTCAAATACAGCGACCGCAGAAAATCCACCACGTGGCTACGTTCAATTTGCGTCGTGCCGACTTTGTGTTTGCCGGTAAATTCAGCGAACTTCAGCATGTCGCGCTGGTAGGCGTACATGGTGTTATCGGACAGGCCTTTCTCGACCCGCAAATAACTTAGAAATGAGCGTATATCCGCTTCCAATTCGGTTCCCTCGTTTCAGCTGGTAAAAATTCAAAACTAAAGGTCGATGCCCAACGCCGCAGCTTCCGGCTCGGATCGTCGCAAGAGCAAAAACAACTCAGGCAGCTCTTCGCAGCGCAGCACCTTCGCCAGCGCGAAATACACGCCCACGGAAAGCGCCATCATCGCGACCAGCATTGCCGCCTGCGACGCGAAGTGTTCGATGGACTCGAAATGCGCGAAACGCAGCGCCGCGTAACAAGCCGCCGCCATCGCCGCCGCGCAGACGATCATTTTGCCCAGAGATGACAGAATGGCAGCGGCGCCCAGCCGGCCGTAGCGCCCGCGAAAAATCACAAATAGCGCCGCGAAATTGAAATACGCGGACAGCGAGCTGGCCAGCGCCGGACTGGCGTTCCACAAATATCGCCCGAAGGCGAAAAGTAGAAACACATTTAACAGAATATGCAGAGCCAGCGAATAAATTCCGACTTTGGTCGGAGTCAACGTGTCGTGCGTCGAGTAATACATCGGCGTGATCAGCTTGATCGCCGCGAACGCGGGAAGTCCCAGCGAATAAAACAGCAACGCGTGAGAGGTCAGCGCCGTCGAGCGCGCCCCGAATTCCCCGTGCTGGAACAGCACCTGAGTGATCGGCACGCGCAGCAGGATCAGCCCAATCGCCGCTGGAATCGTGATGAACGAAACGATGCGCAACGCGAAACCGAAGGTCTGCTTCATCTCGTCGTGCTTGCCGTCCGCCGCCTGATGCGACATGGTGGGGAAAATTACGGTCGAAAGCGCCATGGCGTAAACGCCCAGCACCAGCTCCATCACCCGATCGGAGACGTAGAGTGAAGTGATGCTGCCCGAAGGCATGCGCGACGAAGTGGCGAAAATCGTGTCGATGAAAAAATTGATCTGAAACACGCCGGCCCCGAAAAAAACCGGCGCCATCAGTTTTCCGGTTTGGCGCACGCCCGGATCCTGAAAATTTACGTCGGGGCGGAATTTCATCCCCAGCTTCCGCAGCGCGGGGAGTTGTATCGCCAGCGAGACCATCGACGCCACCACAATCCCAACGGCCAGCGCCACGGCGGGACTGCGATAGGCCTCCGGCGCCCATTTTATCAGCGGCTGATAGACCACGGCGAAGGACGATCCAATCACGACCAGATTGAACGTCACGCTGCTCCAGGTCGGCAGCGCAAATTGGCGAAAACTGTTCAGGATGCCCGAGGCCAGGGCGGTCAAACCCAGAAACAAGATGCAGGGGAAGATGATCCGGTTCAGATACACCGCGAGGTCCCAATGGACGTGATTGACGCCCATCAAGGTAAAGATTCCGATGACTTGTCTCGAAAATACGCACCCCAGGATGGACAACACCGCCAAAATGACCGCCACGTCCCAAAACATCCGCTGCGCAAAGGCCCAAGTTTCCCGCTGCGACTTGGTCCGGAGGTACCCGGTGAAAACGGGTATAAAGGACGCGCCGAGCGCCCCCTCCCCAGTGATGCGGCGAATCATATTGGGAATCCGGAAGGCCAGGATAAACGAATCGGCCACCGGCGAGGTGCCCAGCAGCAGGGCCACCCTCTGATCCCGTAAGTACCCACAAACACGGCTGATAACGGTGATAAGAGCGACAACGGAGGCAGATTTTAAGAGCTTGCCTTTTTCGGTCAAGCGGCGGAGACTCCGATGCTAACCCTTTAAGCACCAATGACTTGACAAAATCTGGCGCAAGAATAACATAACTCCAGCCGTGATAGCAAGAATCTAAGCCAAAAATGCCTGCTTCCGCTAAAGATCGCGAGAAAGACCGGGACAAAGAGCGTGAGAAGGATCGTGCTCCGGCCTCGACCCACAAGAAGGTGGTGGTGCTGCTTCTCGATCGCACTCCCGTGAAGGGTTACATCAACGCCGGCGATTTAGGGCGCGAGGCGAGTATTGACTTGCTGACACCCGATGGCGAGCATCGTTCTATTTCCCTCTCGGCCGTGAAATGCGTTTACTTTGTACGTGAATTTCAGACTCCGTTTCAGCCCGAACGCAAAGTGTTTTTGAGCCGCCCGAAACTTGACGGGCTGTGGGTGCGCCTGCGGTTCGGCGACGAAGACATCATGGAAGGTTTGATCGGCAACGATTTGCTCGACCTGCTGGACGGCGGCGTCCAGATCACCCCGCCGGATCTGCACGGCAACAATTTGCGCATCTACATTCCGCGTTCCGCGCTGGAAGAAGTGAAAGTGCTGGGTGTGGTCGGCGCTGCCCGCCGCACGCCGCAGGCGCCCGCCGCTTCGCAATCGAAGCTCTTCTCCGAATAGAATTCAAGTTCGCATTACTTCGATCCGCACCTTCGGCGCCCACTTCCGCACGACCATCGACGCGCCTTTGGCCGTCATCCAGAGNNCGCAGCGACGAAGGATCTCTCTGCGATGTGAACCTGCTTGCCGGGTCTTAAATCGAAGAGAGATCCTTCGCTCTGCTCTGGATGACGGCCAAAAACGGGTCAGCGCCCGTGGTGAAACATATAAGCGCCGCTTGTCATCCCAACAGAGGCGCCTCTGCTAGGACCGACCGCCTCGCGTGTTGTACATTCACAAAGCACAAAATCACGAGGTGAGCGCGATGAAACTTGCGGAAATAGCGAAACAACTCGGCTGCACGGTGGATGGCGACGCCCAAACCGAAATTCGAAATGTCGCGGGCATCGAAGAAGCGCAAAAGGGCGACCTCACTTTTCTGGTCAATCGCAAGTACCGCCCCGCGCTCCACTCGACGCAGGCTTCGGCGATCATCGTCTCCAAAGATGAATCCCCCGCGCAAATCCCCATGCTGCGCTCCGTGAATCCGTATCTCGATTTCGCGCGCGCCATCGAAATCTTTCATCCCACTCCGAAATTCACCATGGAGATTCATCCGACGGCCGTGATCGCGCCCACCGCAAAAATTGCGCCGGGTGCGCACATCGGTCCGTATTGTTTCGTGGAAGACGAAGTGGAAATTGGCCGCAACGCCATCCTGCACAGTTTCGTCACGATTTATCGCGGCGCGACAATTGGCGACGATTTCTTCGCCCATTCGCACGTTTCCGTCCGCGAAGATTGCCGCATCGGCAATCGCGTGTTACTGCAGAACGGCGTGACGGTGGGTAGCGATGGGTACGGCTTCGCGCGCAACGCCGAAGGCGGCTGGTACAAAATGCGCCAGTCCGGCATCACCGTCATTGAAGATGACGTGGAAATCCAGGCGCACAGCGTGATCGACCGCGCCACCCTAGGCGAAACGCGCATAGGCCGCGGCACCAAGATCGATAATCTGGTGCAGGTGGGCCACGCCTGCAAGGTCGGTTCGGACACGATGCTCTGCGGCCAGGTCGGCCTGGCCGGCACCACGAAAGTCGGCGACCGCTGCATTCTCGCGGGCCAAGTAGGCACCGCCGGCCACCTGACCATCGGAGATCGCGCGGTGCTGACCGCGCAGTCGGGAGTTCCCTCCGACGTGCCGGCTGATTCGGTTTACTCGGGATATCCTGCGATGGAAACTTTGGCTTGGCGCAAGTCGGTTGCGGTCTTTAACCGCCTGCCCGACATGCAAAAGCAAATCCGCGATCTGCGCGACGCCGTGGATAAACTGGCGGGAAAATAATCCGCTGGCGCCCTTATAGATTTTCGTTGTCATCCGGACGGAGGAGCGGCGAATTTCCGCGCCGACGAGGGATCTCTCTTCGATTGAAGCCGCGCCAGAGCCTTTTTTATAAAACGTGGCTTTATTGCTTCGCCTCCGCAGCGCCCGGCTTCTGATTTTCAGGCAGCCCGGCGGCCACTAGTCCCTGCACGATCTGGCGCAACTCCTCACGCTGCTCAATTTTGTATTCCGAGGCGTCGACAGCAGGACCGAATTTCACAACAACTTCTCCGGGATAAATGCGCCAATCCCCTTTACGCATCAGCTCCTGCGTTCCGGCCAAGGAAACTGGCACGACAGGGACGCCGGCGCGGATGGCCATCACAAATGTTCCGCGCTTGAACGGTAGCAGGTGCCCGTCGCGACTGCGCGTCCCTTCGGGATACACGCAGAACGACAAGCCTTCCTTCAAATACTTGATGGCCAGGTCCACGCTTTCCGCCGCCGCTTCGCTATCGCCGCGATCCACCGGCACCAAATGGGCCAGCGTGATCGCCTTGGACAAGACCGGAATCTTGAATACTTCTTTTTTGGCCAGCAAGGAAATGCGCCGTGGAATATTCGGAGTCAGCGCGACCGGATCGAGATTCGAAGCGTGGTTCGAAGCAAAAATACAAACGCCCGGCGGAATATTCTCCAAGCCCTCCACATGCACGTGAATTCCAGCGAGGCGCAGCCCGATGCGCAATCCATCCTGAAATACGTTGTACATGAAGTTCGCGTCGCCAGTGATCAGCGTCCACAACACGAGCAGCGGCAGAAGCGTCAGCATGGCCAGCGAAAAATAAAGCAGAACAATGACGGTGCGAATCATGGTCTAAGGAAGGATGCTCGCGCCGGACATAGGCGGCCAAGCGAAAAATGTGGTCACGGACGAATAAGTATTCATCAAGTCTCAGCTAGTCCGTTTGCCCTCGCAGCCAGCCCTCACGAATGCGTTTCTGTTTTTCGGTGGGGTGCGATGATTCGATAATCGAAAATCTCTTTTGCTCGACGGTCCCCAGCCGGTAAGCCACGTCCGACTCTTTGGCGTCGCGTTGAATGTGCAGCGAAATCAGCGCTCCTGGAGTCTGATCGCGCAGCCAGCCGGGAAAAAATCGAGGCGGCGGTTGGCTATTCAACGACAGGACCACGTCTCCCGGTTTCAGCCCCGCCGATTCCGCCGGGCCGCCCGGCACCACTTGCGAAATCGCCACCGCGCCGCCAGCGGAGCGTCCTACCGTCCAGAAGCCGATATCCGCGCTCTTTTTCAGTTCGACTTTCAATTCCAATCCGGCCGGCTCGAGCAGCTTGCCGTACGGAATCTCGTCAGTGCCCGCCACGTACCGCTCGAAGAAATTATCGAACTTCACGCCGGCAACATTTTCGGCCACCGCGCGTATACCCGGGCTCTCGTCGTAAAACCGGCCCTGCTTCGCGTAGACGTCATTCATGCTGCGCAGCACATCATCCAGCGATTTATGATTGTCGGTCGCGTCGCGAATCGCCAGATCCAGCAGCATGCCGTCGATTTCGCCTTTGTTGTAATACGAAATGCTGCGGTCGGGCTGGCGGTAGTCGTCATATTTTTCCAGCCAGGCGTCGAGGCTTGATTCTTCGACGCTTTGCCACAGCCGCGCCGGACGAGAATCGAGTTCGGTAATCTGCGACGCGACTTCGGCATAAAACTGGTCTTTGGTATATAAGCCGCTGCGTTCGAGCGTGTACGCGCCGTAGGTGCTGGTCACGCCTTCGGCGAACCACAACGCGCGGGTGTATTGCTCGCGGGTAAAATCGACCGGCTCCAGCGCCTGCGGACGAATGCGTTTTACGTTCCACGCGTGGAAAAATTCGTGAGCGGCGGTGCTGACCGCTGCGTCGCCCGACGACGCCGAGATCGCGGTGCAATTCGAGTGCTCCATGCCGCCACCGCCGGATTCCGGATACGGCCCGAAATGGAAGAAAAACGTGTATTCCGGAAACGGCGCGCCGCCCATTAATTTCATTTCGTAGGCGGTGATACGTTTCAAGGCATTTTCCAGACGGTCGCGGTGCCAGTCCTTGCCATCCACTACCACGCGAAAATGCGCGCCGCCTTCATCAAAACGGAATTCTTCGGACGCACTTAATTCCACCGGTGCGTCGACCAGCTTGTCGTAACTTTCGGCCTGCACCGCGCTCGCGTCGGGGACCAAGGGAAGTTCAACGGCGATATGCCAGCTGGCCGGAACATCGTCGAACTGCACCATCGTCGCTTCACTGCGGCGGTCTGGGAGGTACATCAGCACTTCCGCGAAATTCAGAAACGCGTGATGCGCGTTCAATTGCGAATTGAACGGGCCGGGATCATCCCATTCGATCGAATAGGTGACCACCAGGGGCGACGCGTGCGGAGATAACATCCCGTCCCAGGGGTAGGCGACCTGCCAGCTTTGTTTGTCGAGTTTGCGTACCGCCACATCGGCGGCGCCCGGTTCGCCCGACTCTTTTGCTTCCACGTCGCGGACGCGATACGCAAAATCGCGGACCTGGTACAGCGCGTTCCACGCCGGAATCGCGACGACGATTCCCTGCGGCGCAGGCGGAATTTCGATGCGCACGTGAAAAATGTGCGACTCCGGATTTTTCAGCGAGATGTGGTATTTGATCGTGGCTGCAGCCGGTCTTGGAGCCAGCACAAAAACAACAACCACGACCGCCGCTAGAAACAGGTCGCGCCGGAATCTCATCGAACAACCCGCTCGCGCGATTTGAATTTCTCCAGAAGCTTTCCGCTGAGGCCGTCGAAACTGCCGTTGGACATGATCATTACCATGTCTCCGGGTTTTGCCTGCATCGCAAGATAATCGGCCAGTTCAGGAGTCGAATCGAAAGCCATGGCCGGCTTGCCCAGCTTGGTCGTGGATTCGGCGATGGCTTGCGGCGACATTCTTTCCGATTCGCCCAGCAATTGCGCGCGATTCACCGGACCAATCACTACCGCATCCGCCAGGGCCAGCGCTTCCGGCAGCACGTGCTCAAAAATCTTGCGCCGCATGGTGTTCGATCTAGGTTCCACAGCCGCCCAGATTTTTCGTTTCGGCCAGCGCGTCCGGGTGGCTTCCAGCGTCATGCGAATCGCGGTGGGATGATGCGCGAAATCCTCTACGACTAGAACGCCGTCCGCCTCGCCTTTGATTTCCATGCGCTTGCGCACGCTGACGAAGGTGGCCATGGCCTGCTCGATAGCTTCGCATTCCACCCCGCGTCCATACGCGATTGCGATTGCCGCCAGCGCGTCCAACACGTTGTGTTTGCCGGCTACGGGCGTGCGCACGTGCGTCACTTCCTTGCCGCGATACGCCACGCGAAACTCGGTGGTGGCGTCCTGCCACTGAATGTCTCCCGCGCACCAATCGCAATCCGCGCTCAGGCCAAAAGTCTCCACCGGGCAAAACGCTTTCGCGGTGACTTCCTTCAATTCCGCGGAATCCCCGAGCATCAGGATCTTCCCGCGCCGGGGGACCAAGTTTACCAGCCGCCGGAATTGCAGCGCGATCGCGGCCAGGTCCGGATAAATATCGGCGTGGTCGAATTCCAGCGAGGTCAGAATCAATTCGTCGGGGTGGTAGTGCAGAAACTTCGGCCCGCGATCGAAGAACGCAGTCTCATACTCGTCGCCTTCGATGATGAATTCTTGGCCGCCGCCCAGGCCGTAGCTGCGTTCGCCGAAATTCGGCGCCACGCCGCCAATCAGAAAATCCGGGCGCCGCCCGGCGACATGAAAAATCCACGCGAGCATGGTCGTGGTCGTGGTCTTGCCGTGGGTTCCGGCCACCACGATCGAGGTGTGCCGCGGAATGAAATATTCTTCGAGCAACTGCGGCATCGAGCAGTACGGCAGTTTTTCGTCGAGAATATATTCGATCTCCGGATTTCCGCGCGCGATGATATTCCCCACCACGCACAAGTCCGGCGCGGGCTTCAGATTTTCTTCGCAGAAGCCTTCGTTCCAGGGAATTTTCAGCGAATCGAGCAGGGTCGAGGCCGGCGGATACACATTCACGTCGGAGCCGGTCACGTGAAACCCGCGTTCCTTTAGCATCCCCGCCACCGGAGCCATGGCCGCACCCGCAATCCCCAGGAGGTGGATATGGTCCGACGTTTTTATAGGCCGAGTAGCGATGACAGATTCTCCTGAATTATTTTTGCGTCTGGGCGCAACGAAAATGCGCCGCTAGGCCTTGCACGCCGGTTCCAGTATTTCAAGACGCGGCTCGTCATCGGCGCGCAATCGCGCGCGCACGCCCAATGGCAGGGTCAGCATCGGCCGCGCCGTGTGTCCAATGGCTGCGCCCCAAACCACCGGGAATCCGAATGTACCCAGCACGCGCCGCACCACGTCGCGCACCGTTTCGGATCCCTCCGGGCCCTCGCACTCCGGAAAATCTCCCAACACAATTCCGGAGACTCCGCGAAATTTTCCGGCCTGTTTCAAATGCATCAAAGCGCGATCGACCTGCCACGGTTTCATGCCGCGGTCTTCCAGCACCAGAATCGAACCGTGAGTATCGAGTTCCCATGGCGTGCCCAGCGCGGTTTCCACCAGCGTCAAACATCCACCGAGCAGCAACCCGTCCGCGCCGCCGGGCACAATCGCTTCCGCATCATACAGTCCGACGGTCCAGCCCGATTTCGTCTCGGTTAACGCGTGCATCAGGCTGCCCCGGTCGTAGCCGTGTTCGGCGTCAGCGCCTTGATCCAAGCCCGCGGCGACCATCGGACCGTACAGCGTAACCCAGCGGAATTTTTGCCACAGAAAAATCTGCAGAGACGTGAGATCGCTGTACCCTAGCAGAATTTTCGGCGGGACCAGCGCGACGCTCAGGCCTTCCAGCAAGTAGTTCGAACCGTAGCCGCCGCGCGACGCAAAAATTCCCCGCGTGTTGGTTTCGGTCAGCGCTTCTTTCAACGCCGCGCCGCGTTCCGCGGCCGTCCCGGCAAAGAAGTCACCGGGCGCCAGCGTGCGTTGATCGTCACTCAGCGCGCGAAAGCCCAGCTTGCCGATTTCTTCGGCACCGGCGCGCAGGCGCGCTTCGACCACCGGACTCGCAATCGAAAGGATGCGAACCGCGTCGCCGGCCTGTAACGGAGGTGGCTTAAGAGCTTGCGGCATGGGCCGCAAAGGAGAATAAGGAATTTTGAGAGGTGAGTCCAGCCGCGATGCGGCCGGTGTTTACATCCGAGCAGCAGGAGGTTCGGGCCGCGAGCGCTAGAACAACGCGACCGAAATATACACGTCGCCCACGCCGCTGGCGGGTTGCGCCGCAGGCGTGGCGGGAGCGTAGAAGGCGGCGTAGCGCCCGTCGGAACTGATCGGCGCCGCGGAATATTCGTCCACGCTGACCGAAGGGATTTTCGTCCCGCCGTTCACCGGAACTACGGCCGTCTTCAGCGCGCTCACGTCACCTACCGTCGCCGCAGCGGAAAATGTGTACGCGCGCGGGTTGCAGGGCAGCGCCGCGCCAAAGCAAGTGTCGCGCACCACCAACGCGCCTTCGGTCGAGGATTCGCTGGGCACCGCGAATGTGGACCGCCCCTCGACGAACGAAATATAGCGTCCATTCGCGCTGATGAACGGCGAGTAGGATTGATTCTTATCGGCGCCGCCGGAGGCCAGCGCGCCAACCGCGGTGGTCGATGGCACGCAGCCATCGGGAGCAGTTTCGCCGAAACAGGTATCACGCAAATACACTTTGCTGGCCACAGCGGCGCCACCTGCGGCCGCAGCCGCCTGCGATTCAAACACCACGAATCGCGCATCCAAATTGATCGACGGCGCCAGATTCACTCCGGCCAGAGGCGAGCTGTCCGCACCATACGAAATTCTCTCCGCCGACGGCGAGCATCCCGCCGGTGCGTCAATTCCCAGGCAAGTATCGGACAGCACGATCGCTGCAGATGTTGACGGCGCTTGGGCTGCTGCCGAGGCCGCCCAGGCCTCGTAAGCGACGAATCGTCCGTCGGCCGAAATCACCGGCCGCCCGCTTTGCGTTTTGGCGGGAACGTCGTCCTCATCCATGGCCACAATCGAGGTACGCGGAATGCATGACTTGGTCGCCGTTGGGCCGGCGCAGGTATCGCGGACAAAGACCTGCGGGTGCGCCAGATTCACTTCCGCCGAAATGTTCGCCGCCGAAGACACGAACGCCGCGAAGCGTCCATCGCCGCTCAAGGACGGACTCGCGCTTGGCCCATTGGCCGATTCTCCGTTGACGCCCACCGAAAGAAGCTCGGTGTGCGGCGCGCATCCGGAGGGAACATTCGCGCCGACGCAGAGGTCGCGCAGGTAAACACTCCAATAGCCGGAGGCTGCTGACGTGGTAGCCGAAACCAGATTCGTGGCCCGCGAAACGAACGCGACGAAACGTCCGTCGCCGCTGATGGCAACTTGCCGTCCGGTTTTGCCGTTGGCCGCGCCGCCGTCCGCCGAAACGTCGATCGCTCTGGTGCTGGGCGTGCACGCCGCAGTCACCCCGGCGCACGTGTCGCGCACAAAAACATTCCCGAAGGCGCCGCTGGCCACCAAGTTCTTGGCTTCGGAATAAAACGCCACGTAACGCCCGTCAGCGCTAATCGCTGGCGATTCGCTCGCTCCGTTCGCGGGTCCGCCCTGGGCGTTCACCGAAACAACTTGGGGAAATTTTGCGGCCTGCGCTGCCCCGGCGCCCGTCACCGTAAACGGAAATGCGGAGGACGCTCCGCCCGCGCCCTGGGGATTCACGACCACAATCGAATCGGTACCGGCGGTGGCAATATCGTTCGCCAAAATTTGCGCGGTCAAGGAAGTCGTGCTGCTGAATTTTGTGGTCCGCGGACTGCCGTTCCATTCCACGACGGTATCCTGGGTGTAGTTCGTTCCGGTCACCATCAGAGAGAAGGCCGCGCCGCCCGCCGCCGTAGTCGCTGGTGAAACCGCGCTGATGGTCGGCGCCGCGGCCGAAACCACGAAATTCACCGCGACCGAGGTGCCGCTGCTGGAACTCGAATTGGCCACGGTAATGGGGAAGGTTCCAGCTTTGGCCAAATCGGTAGCTGGAATTTGGGCCTGCAGTTCGCCGGCATTAATGACCGTGGTCGGCCGGGCGCTGCCATTCCATTGCACCATGGACGACGAGGTGAAACCCGCGCCGATAATGGTCATGGTAAACGCCGGGCCGCCTTGCACGCCGTTCGAGGGAGTAATCCCGCAAATCAACGGCACGTTCGAAGCGGAAACCGCATATGTGACGCTGGGCGAAAAAACAAATCCCCCAACTCCGTTTGGCGTGTACACGCTCACGCTGTCACATCCGGCGGTGGCAATGTCGGCGGCGTTAATCGTCGTGGTTAGTTGTGTGGAGCTGACAAACGTGTTGCAAGTGACTCTGGGGCTGCCGTTCCATTCAATTTGCGAACCCAGCTGTTGCGATGGCGGGAGCGGCTGATTGCAGTTAATCGGCGCGGTCGGCGGCGTGAAGTTCGAGCCATTCACCGTCAGGGTGAACGCTTTGCCACCAGGCGTAGCGCTTCCCGGGCTGACGCTGCTGATCAGCGGCGTCGCGGGTACCACCGGATCGATATTGAATGTCGCCGAATTTTGGCTCAAGCCGCCGCCGGGCGCCGGATTCGAAGCCGTAATTTGCGCGATTCCCGGAGTGGCCACATCGGAGGCTAAAATCGTCAGGGCAATCTGGTTCGTATTGGTATTAACGATGCCGGTGCGCGGCGATCCATTCCAAAACGCGGTAGTCACGCCCGCAGAACTATTGATGAACCCCGTGCCGGAAACGAAAAGCGTGAAGGTCTGGCTGCCGGCGGTGATGCTGGCGGGTGCGAGATTCGTGATGATCGGCGTCGCGTTGGGTTGCGTTTGCGAGGAACCGCAACCGGCTACCAGGCTGGCCAGCAACGTGAGCATCCCGAACGTGGTCCACCGCAAATGCATCAATCGATCCCTCCGCTGAATTTCGTGCGAATCGGCGCTGATATTTGTCGATCTGGTGTCTAGTCGCGTCCCACTCACAGGGACGCGTTTTATTTATTCGATGAGGCGCGACCTACGGTAAAGAGGCAGTCGAAGCGATGCGAACTGCGCCGTAAACCCCGTCAGAATTGATAGCATCCCCTCGGACATGCGTCAACTCGGATTCAGAAAACGCGTGTTTGGTTGGCTAAAAACAAAGCAGATATCGCGCGGCGCGAGCATTGCCGAACCCACGAACGCCCGGGAAGTTCGAGCGCGCCATTTTCAGCTCCGCACCGGCCGGACTTCCACTTTGGCGTTCAGCGCCGCAAATTTCGTGAGCAATTCCCTTTCCTGCGGGTGCGTTATCTCTGCCTCAAATTCGACGAACGAACAGTCATCGTGTTTGTGAGTCTGCCATCGCCGCGCTTCGATTTTGGCTTCCTCCACGATGCGATGGCAGGGCGCCAACAGATCCGCGTGCGCCACCGGCACCGCCAATTCAAACGTCATCAGCCGCGTCTGCAAACCGAAGCGGTCCTCGAGAAAGCCAATTCCGATTAGCGCCGCCAGGACCATCAGCGTGGCAAAAATGGCGGTCTTGATCATATCCGCACCGACGGCCATGCCGATGCTGGCCATCACGAAGATGGTCGCGGCGCTGGTAATTCCCATCACCGCGCCACGCTCGCGAATCACCACGCCCGCGCCGATGAACCCGATCCCGGGAATTATCTGCGCGGCGATGCGGGTGTGATCGCCGGTGACTTCGCCAGCCATCTCATACGAAATGATGGTGAAGAGCGCCGCGCCGAAGCAGATCATCAAGTTGGTGCGGATGCCGGCCGGCTTGCGGCGCAGTTGGCGTTCCAGCCCCACCAGGCCGCCCAGAAACGCCGCCAGCAACAGCTTCAGCAAGATGTACGAATTCAAATCGTGTGGCATCGCACCCCCGTGCGTACCGCCGGTGCGATTCTAACGGAAATTTCGGGCCAAAGGCATTACTTCGGATTGGTGTGCTACTCGTACTTCAGCGCGATCAGCGGATCGATTCCGGCGGCGCGGCGCGCCGGCAGATAACAAGCCAGTAGCGCCACACCCAGCAACAGCGCGGCGACCGCCGTGAAGGTGAGCGGGTCGGTCGGGCGCACTCCATACAGAAAAGTCGACATCATCCGGGTCACGGCCCAGGCCGCCAGTAATCCCGCGACGATTCCTACGCCAGCGAGTCGCGCTCCCGACCCTAGCACCATGCTAACCACATCGTGGCGCGTGGCACCCACCGAAATGCGGATTCCGATTTCGTGGGTGCGCTGTTGCACGGAATAGGAAACGACCCCATACAATCCGATTGTCGTCAGGATCAACGCGAGCCCGGCGAACGAACCAACCAGGAACAGCGTAAAACGCGTCTGAGCCGTGGAATCGTCCACCAGCGCCGCCAGCGTCGTCACATTCGCAATCGGCAAATCGGCATCGACGCCGAGCAGCGCGTCGCGCACGCTGCGGGTCAAGCCCTCGGGATCGGCCTGGGTGCGCAGCGCTGCTTGCATGGTCTGCATCGAAGGCCAGATTTTGATTTCGTTCTGGGTATAGGGTACGTACATCTCCGGGTCGGGAGCTTCCCGCAACGAACTGTGTTTGATATTCGCCACAATCCCCACGATGGTGCGGGTCGGCCAGCGAGTATCCTTGACGCCCACTTCCCGCCCGATGGGGTCCTGCCCGGGCCAATATTTCGAGGCCATCGCGCTGTTGATGATCGTCACCTTTCGCGAATCCGCCGTGTCGCTCGCCAGAAAATCGCGGCCGCGCAGCAGTGGCGATCCGATCGCTGAAAAATACCCAAGCGAAGCGAACGAATAGTTGGCGAAGGGCTGATCATTTTGATCCTGCGGCGGATGATCGGGAATCCGCAAAACCGTGCTGTCGGTCGACCCGCCCATCGGGACCTCGGAGACCAGGCCCGCCGACTGCACTCCAGGCAGCGCCTGCAACGCCAGCAATGTTTTGGTGTACACCTGCGCCATCTGCTCCGGCTCGGCGTACTTCGAATTGGGCAGCGAGAGCTGGAAGGTCAAGACGCGCATCGCGCTGAAGCCCGAATCCGCCGTCAGCATTTGATGGAAAGTCCGAACGAGCAGGCCCGCCGAAATTACCAGCACCAACGCCAGCGCGACCTGCGCGACCACCAAAATATTGCGCAATCGGGAATGTGCGGGGCTGCGGCCGGCGCGGCCTCCGTCTTTGACCGACTCCGCCAGATTTTCGCGGCTGATCCCGACCGCTGGGACCAGGCCGAGTACGATTCCCGTCACCAGCGTGATTCCCAGCGTAAACAGTAAGACTCGAGGATCGAGCGTCGCCGCTTGCAGTCGCGGGATGTTGGAAGGGCCAAAATTTCTGACGCAAAAAAGTGCCAACTCCGCCACGAGGATTCCGGCAGCTGCTCCGATGCCGCCGAGGAGCAGGCTCTCGGTCAGTAATTGGCGCAGCAATCGCGCGCGTCCCGCGCCCAGCGCGCCGCGCAACACGAATTCCTGCTTGCGGCCCAGCGAACGGGTCAGCACCAGGCTGGCGACGTTCGAGGAAGCGATCAGCAGCACCACTCCCACCGCCGCCAGCATCAGCAAGAGCGGCTCGCGGGTGTCGCCCACCACCTGACGCGGCAACGGCACCACCGCCGGCTCGTACCAGCCCTTCGCCGATGGAAATTCTTTGACGACGTCATCGCCGTACTGCCGGAGTTCGGCCGCCGCTTGGGTCGCCGTTATTATTCCCGGGTTCAGCCGGCCGATGACGGCGTACTCACTTGGTCCTCGGGGAGCCGGCGGAATTTCCAGCGGAACCCACAACTGCGTCTGCGGTGGCAGGCTCATGGTGATGGGCATCTCTTCGGCACGAGGGAAAGAGAAACCCGGAGGCATGACGCCAACCACCGCGTAGGACTGGCCATTGAGCGCGACTGCGCGGCCCACGACTCCCCGGTCGCTGCTGAATTTTTCGCGCCAGAGGCGATCGCTCAGGATCACTACGAATTTATTTTCTGGCCGATCGTCGTCCGGTGCGAAGGTGCGGCCCAGCGCCGGCGCCACGCCCACCGTCGCGAAAAATCCGGAGGTGGTCCGCAGCCCATCCAGGCGCATCGGTTCGCCGGAGCCCACTAGATTGAAGAAATCGCTCTTGAACGCCCCGAAATATTGAAATGATTTTTGGCGCGCCTTGAAATGCGCCACATCCCGCAGGGTCCAGGGCCATTCATCTCCGGGGGCCTGCGTGGACGTGACTGGCGCCTTCCACCAGAGCATCACGATTTTTTCGGGGTCGGTATACGGCAGACGTTTAAGCAGAATTCCGTTCACGACGCTAAAAACGGCCGTGCTGGCGCCGATTCCGAGCGCGAGCGTCAGCACTGCGACCACCGTGAAACCCGGATGCTTGCGCAGCATGCGCCAGCCGTAGGCCACATCCTGCAGCAGACGCTCCAGCCACACGCGGCTCCAAACTTCGCGCGTAGCCTCCGTTACCCGGGTCACGTTTCCAAATTTCAGCAGAGCCGCGCGCCGGGCTTCCGCGGGACGCATCCCGCGCGCGATGTTGTCCTGCGTCTCGCGCTCGAGGTGCTCGCGAATATCCTGATCGAGATCGTCCATCATTCGCTCGCGGCGACTCACGATTCGCCTCCTGCTTTGCTACTCGTATTTCAGCGCCACGAGCGGGTCCACGCGCATGGCGCGCCGCGCCGGCAAGTAGCTCGCGGCCAGCGCCACGAACAACAGCGTGGCCGCCACGGAAATAAAAGTCAGCGGGTCCGTAGCGCCGATCCCGAAGAGCAGGCTCTTCATCAATTGCGTCAAACCCAACGCCGCTACCAGACCAATTCCGATTCCCAGCAGCGCCGTTCGCAAACCCTGCTTCAGAATCATCGACATCAAGCTGCTGCGCTGCGCGCCCAGCGCCACGCGAATTCCAATCTCCTGCGTGCGCTGCGCCACCGCATACGAAATGACGCCGTAAATTCCGATAGCGGCAAGTAGCAGGGCCAGACCGCTGAACAATCCAAGCAATACCAGCGTTACGCGCCGCGTGGCCACCGAATCGCTGACCAGTTGCTCCATGGTCGCAGTCTCGGCGATGGGCTGATCCTTATCGATGGCGTTCACCACGGCGCGGACCGCCGAAGTCAGCGCCGCCGGACCCACGCTCGATTTCACGATCACATTCATGTCGCCGAAGGGCGCCTGGCGAAACGGAAGATACACTTCCAGCCGCGCCGGGTTTTCCAGTCCGTAAAGTTTGGTGTCCCCCGCGACGCCCACAATAGTGATCCAATCTTCTTCCTTCGCTCGGTGACCAACCATGAAGCGCTTCCCGACCGGATCGCTTCCGGCAAAAAGCCGCCGAGCCATCAGCGCGTTGATGATTCCGACCTTCGGCGCTTTTTCGTCGTCCGCGGCGGTGAACCAGCGCCCGCGAACCAACGAAATTCCCAGCGTGGTCCAATAATCGGAGCTGACGATGTGCATGTCCGGATGCGGATAGTCTCCCGGCCGCAGTTCCCCCATCCCTTCGAGCACGACGTCAGTCCGCCAATGCTCCCCGCCCAGCGGTACGGCGGTACCCACCGCGGCGCTTTCCACGCCCGGCAATGCCCGCACTCCATCCAGCGCGCGCTGCCAGAAATTCACAATTGCCGGATCGTTCGAATATTGCTTTTCGGGCAAACTGAGACTCATGGTCAGCACCCGCGCAGTCCGAAATCCGGGATCGACCGCCCGCAGCCGGTATAGACTCTGCATCATCAAACCCGCGCCGGTGAGCAAAATCAGCGCGAGCGAAATCTCTGCCACCACCAAGGCTCCGCCCAAGCGCTTTTGGGCGGCGCTGGCGCTGGACGTTCGGCCGGATTCCTTCAGATCGGATTGCACGTCTGTCTTGGTCGAATGAACCGCCGGCGCCAAACCAAACACGAATGCCGCCACGATCACTAGTGCGGCCACGAATGCAAATACTGCGCCATTCAAGTTCACTTCCGTGCCGGACAGCATGTTGCTGGGAATCCATCGAGCCATGGCGTGAATGCCGCCCTCGGCGAACGCCAAGCCCAACGTCCCTCCCAAAATTGCCAGGATAAGACTCTCCGCCAGCATCTGGCGCACGATTCGTCCGCGGCTCGCGCCAAACGCCAAACGCAGCGCAATTTCTCTGGTACGGCCAGCGCCACGCGCCAAAAATAAATTCGCCACGTTGGCGCAGGCGATCAGCAGGACAAACAGCACCGCGCCAAACAAAATCAAGATCGCCGGGCGCGAATCACCGACGAACGAATCCCGGATCGGCTTGTACTCCACGCCGTAGCCCTCATCGGCGGCGGGATATTCCTTGGCCAGCCGCGCCGCGATGCCGTCCATTTCCGCCCGCGCCTGCGCCAACCCGATTCCCGGAGCCAGCCTTCCCACTACGATACTTTCGCCGCGATTTCCGCGCTCCATCACCCCTGCATTGTTCGTCAGCAGTACGCCGAGCGGCTCGATCACATCCATTTTGTCCAGCCAGCGAAAGCGAGCCGGCAGCACGCCGACGATCGTGAACGGGCGGCCGTCCAGCGACATGGTCTTACCCACCGCGCTCGGGTCCGAGCCGAAATGCGATTGCCACATCTCGTAGCTCAGGATCAGAACCGGCTCGGTACCGGCATTCCCTTCCTGCGCCGTGAAATCGCGGCCGGTAAGCGGCTCAACTCCCACCATTGCAAGAAACTCCGGCGAAACCGCGAGGCCCCGAATCACTTCGGGCCGCGCGACGCCGGTGAGGTTGAAGCCGACCTGGTGCACCGTGGCCATCTGCGCGAAAGCCGTGCTTTGCTTGCGCCAATCCAGAAAATTCAGATAAGAGACGCTCAACGTGCCCACCCGTGGGGTCGTCTCATTCATCACAACCAATCGCGAGGCGTCGCGATACGGGAGCGGCCGCAGCAAAACCGCGTATACGACCGAGAAGATCGCCGTGTTAGCGCCGATGCCCAAGGCGAGCGTCAGCACCGCAACCAGAGTGAAGCCTGGAAATTTCCAGATCATGCGCAGGCCATAACGGAGGTCTTGCAGTAATTGCTCGAGCCAGATCAGGCTCCACACCTCGCGCGTGTCTTCCGTAACCTGCATTACGTTTCCAAATTTCAGCATCGCCGCGCGCCGCGCCTCGTCCGGCGCCATTCCCCGCGCGATGTTGTCCTGCGTCTCGGTCTCGATGTGGCCGCGGATATCCTCATCGAGGCCCTGCAGCATGCGCTCGCGGCGGTTCATGACTCGCTTTCCTGCCTCGCCGGCCGCAGCACCTGCGCGATCGCACCGGCCAACCTGTTCCACTTGCTGGTCTCCACCACCAGTTGGCGCTTGCCTTTCGCGGTCAGCCGGTAGAATTTCGCCCGCCGGTTATTTTCCGAGGTGCCGTCCTCCACCGAAATCCAGGCGCGCTTGATCAGCCGGTGTAACGCCGGATAGAGCGATCCTTGCTCCACCTGCAGCACGGAGTCGGAACTGAATTCGATGGCCTTGGCGATGGCGTGGCCGTGGGTCGGACCGAGGCGCAGCGTGCGCAAGATCAGCAAGTCCAGGGTGCCCTGCAACAGCTCGATGCGTTCGTTGTCGCCTTTGGTAGACATGCTAGGTGAGCGTACGAAGCTTCCAGTAGAATGTCAAGGGGAAGCTGATTTTTTAGCTTTTGGCGGGAGGCGGCAGGTCCGCAGGACGGCGAGAAACGCTTTCCCCGTGCATGTCTTTCTTCTGGCTCACCGTGTCGCCGTCATCCGCTTTCAAACTGCGGAAAACGACCGTAGAAAAAAGCGTCATCCCGCCCAGCACGAAGAAAGCCAGGTGAATGCCGTGAATAAATTGCGTCGAATTCGATTTCGCGTGGTCCGGAATAAAAAACGCGGTCACCAGCGACGCCGACGCGACGCCGAAACTGATCGACATTTGCTGCATGGTGCTGGCGATGGTGCTCGCGCTGCTGGCCTGTTCGTCGTTCACCTCGGCGTAGACCAGCGTATTCATGCTGGTGTATTGAAGCGAAGTAAAAAATCCGTAGCAGAACACTTCCATCACGATCAGCCACACGGGGGTTCTCCGCCCGATGGTCGCGAACAGCATGATGAACAGGCCGATGATGATCGTATTCGATACCAGCACCGCGCGGTACCCGAACCGCGCCAGAATTTTCGGCATGGTTAATTTCAGGCTCATCGCCGCGATCGCCTGCGGCATCATCAGCAACCCGGATTGAATCGGCGTAAAACCCATCCCCACCTGATACAAAAGCGGAAACAAAAATGGAATGCCGCCAATTCCCAATCGCGTGACGAAACTTCCGAGCACGGCGGCGCGAAACGTGCGCAGCCGAAACAGCGCCATGCGCAACAGCGGATGCGCCGACTGCGCCGCATGCAACCCGTAAGCCGCCAGCAGCCCAATCGCCAGCACGAACAGCCCCAGCACCGCACCAAAGCCCAGCGTATGCTCGCCGAAAACTTCAAGCACGTAAGATAGCAGCGCAACGCCGGATCCAAAAAGAACCAGGCCGCTGAAATCGAGCCGGGCGGTGTGCTCCGCGCGGTAGTCGGGCAAATGCCGGTAAACGAGATAAAGGCCAGTCAGCCCAATCGGAATGTTTACAAAGAAAATAAAACGCCAGTGCAAGTACCCGACGATTAATCCGCCGGTGATCGGTCCCAGCATCGGTCCGATCAATCCGGGAATCGCCACGAAACTCATGGCCCGCACCAGTTCGGACCTGGCGAAAGTTCGTACTAAGGTCAGCCGGCCCACCGGCACCATCATCGCGCCGCCGACGCCCTGCAGAATGCGGTCGGCTACCAGGACGTGAATGTTGCTCGAAATCCCGCAGAGAAAAGAGCCCAGCGCGAAAATTCCAATGGCCGAGGCAAAAACCCGGCGCGTGCCGAACCGGTCGGCCATCCAACCGCTGANNGCTGGCCAGCACCGATTTCATGTTCAACGGCGCCACGTGCAACGCCGCCGCGATGGTCGGCACCGCCGTATTCAAAATAGTGGTGTCCAGCGATTCCATGAAAAACGCGACGGCAATCAGCCACGGCAGCAGGCGTTTGCTGGTTTCCGTCAGCGAATCCATCGCCGTACCAAATCCCAAGGACGAGGGACCCCAAGACGGTCCTTCGGTTGTTTTGGGTGGGGTCGGCAGTTTCAAATTCGGCGGNNTCGTCGAATCGCGCGGGCTCCCTGCAGATTTTTTCTAGCGACGCTGCAGCACGAGCAGTTCGAGCGTGTCGGGCGCGAGGGCGTTCGATAGTTCCAGAACATTTCCGCTGGTGACGTGCTCGTCGACCAAATCCAGATTCTGCGTCGCGCTGATTCGGTAGCGCTTCACGGTGAAACCGTGGGTCCACGGCAAACCATCGACTCGCAAGTTGTACCCCGCGTTGTCGCGGTACACCACATCCTTGCGCGCCGGCAGAAATTTCACCTTGGAGAAATCCGGCATCGCGCCTCCGGCTTTCANNCAGTTCGGCCGGCATCTTCGGCGGCTGCGGCTTGAAACCATCAGGGTTCGCAAAATTGCTGATCAGAATCTGCATCGAGTTGCCGTCGTTCGATCTTCCGGCCAGCACGGCGAAGCCAAAATCGTCGTCGCCTTTGACCTTCAGCCGCCGCGGCGTGCTCATCATCTTCCCCATGGCTTCGAACGCCCGTGCGGTCTTGAAATATTCGCCGTTCGCGTCGAAGAGCCCCATCCACGCCGCGTCACCGCGATAAAACATGGCGCTATCGACGGCCGAATCCTGCAGATAGGTCAGCACCGCTCCGATATACGCCGCGTTGTACGCGCCGCGCAGCACCGGCTTCGACGCGTCGGTGAAGTCGGCGGTCAAATTCCACTCGGACAAGATGCTTTCGGCCTTGGGAAATTCATGGTCGTCCAGAATCTCGCGAATCTCCGCGCCCAAGCGCACCGCGTCATAGGGATCCGCCACCGAGGGCGAGTAGGTATGCCAGGAATAAAAATCCAGCGGGACTTTGTGTTTCGCGCAGTAATCGATAAATCCTTCGCGATAAGGTCCGCCGTCGTAGGGGAACGCCTTGGCATCGCCGCCCACTTTCAAGTGCGGGTCGGTCGCCTTCAGCGCCCGCGCCGTCTTTTCGTATAACTGGTAGAACTGCTGCGGCGTCCCGGACCAAAACAGCTCTGGCTCGTTCCAGAATTCCCAGTAGCGAATTTTGTAGTGAAAACCGTCCGCCCAGTTCTGGTTGTAGTGCATCGCGATGTGTTCCACGATGGCGGCAAATTTGTCGAAGTCCGCCGGCGGATTCACATTCGCGCCGAAACTGCGGCCGATGCGATAGTACACTTCGGCGCCGCTGTCGTGAATCGCGGTGATGACTTTGTCGGTGGGGCCGAAATTGTAACTGGCCGGTTTGTCGGGATCCGCGCTCCAGTCCGGAAAAATATTGCTGTCGTTCCCGGCTTTGACCACCGCCGCGCGCTGCGCCTCATCCGGAATCAGCCAGGTCAGAAACGGATTGTCCTGCTCGAATTTGGAATCGATTTCCGTAGGCCCCATGAAATCGTGAGTGCGCACCTGATCGATCGCGAGCGCCTTATATTGCGGCATCAGATCCGGAAGGCCTTCGATCAGCGGGCTCGGCGGACCGTTTACGCCCTGAAACGAACGGATCGTTCCGTTCGTTTTCCCGTAGTCCACCCACAGATAGCGAAAACCCTTTTTGGAATTATTTTGGCCGAAGGCCGCAGCGCAGATCAGCAATGAACAGAACAGGAACCGGCAAAACCCCTTCATCAACGCTCCTTGGCGAATCGTAGCGCCGCAGTTCGCGGCAGAATTGCATATCCTTGCGCCATGCCCCGCGCGAAACTCTAATTATCACCGAAGTTCCACTCAAATCGAGCGCAGAAAAGATAAACCAGGCGACCGACCTTTCCCCCAATTCAAGCACGCGTGAAAATTGGAACGAAATTCGTAACGTCACTACCTGTAGCGGCCGGCTTTAGCCGGCAGATTTTCGATTGCCCGCGGCGCGCGCAAACGATTTTGCATTCCTTTTGATGCCGCGAAGTACCTCGATGGCCGCGCTGCCCCAGCCTTAATTTTCCTTTCGCGGATCCAACCACACCCGTGCCGTCACCGCGCTACTCAGCGCCAGCACCACCGCCAGCCATA
Organism: Acidobacteriota bacterium; assembly: GCA_003156635.1. Taxonomy (GTDB): domain Bacteria; phylum Acidobacteriota; class Terriglobia; order Acidiferrales; family UBA7541; genus Palsa-295. The sequence continues at coordinate 24,684 of PMHK01000085.1, forward strand.
GGATGGTGCGGTATCCGAAAATAAAAGATTCGCCGACCTCAGTCATCACCCGCGGATCGTTGCTCTCCATTCCGGCCAGCTTCGGTCTCTGCGCATTGACGCTTTGAATTTCCGCGGGCGACAAATGCAGCGTCCGCAGCCGCCGGTCCAGCGTGCGGTTAAACACTCCGTACATCGCCAGTCCAAACACCGCCACGGCCAGCAACCCAGCCATGCGCGAGACCGCATTGTTCACGCCCGACGCGACGCCGGCCTGCTCCCGACTCACTGCGCCCATCACGGTGGTCGTCACCGGAGCCACGCATAGCGCCATGCCCATCCCCAACAGCGCGATGCCCGGAAAAACGGTTTTCCAGTATTCGCCGCCGATTCCCGGCAGCATCAACACAAAATATCCAACAGCGACGATCACCGAACCAGCGGTGAGCGGCGCGCGAGCTCCATAGCGCGCCACCAGGCCGCCTGACCAGCGCGACAGTACGAAAACAATCAAGATAAACGGCAGCAGTGCGCCACCGGCCTGCGTCGGGGTGTAATGCTGCACTTGAATCAAATTCAAGGGAAAGAAAAATAAAATTCCGCTAAGCGCCGCGTACAAGAAGAAGGTCAGCAGGTTCGCGCCGCTGAAATTCCGCGAGCGAAAAAGTTTCAACGACACCATCGGCGAAGCCGAGCGCGCTTCGACCACCAAAAAGCCGCCCAGCGCGCACACTCCGGCGATTCCAACCGCCCCCGCCGCGATCCCGCGCTGTGGCGCTTCGATCAACGCGAAGGTCACCGCGCCTAACCCGATGGTCGCGAGCACGGCTCCCGACCAATCCAGCCCGGGGCTAATTTCCGTGTTGCGGCTTTCCGGAACTTTCCAGAGGGTCAGCACCACGGCCAACGCGGCGATGGGCAAGTTAATGAAAAATACCCAGTGCCACGACACGTGCTGCACCAGCCAACCGCCCAGCACTGGACCAATCGCCGCCATGATGGCCGTAAAGCCGGACCAGGTTCCGATGGCTTTCCCGCGCACTTCGGCAGGAAACGAAGCGCTGATCAACGCTAGGCTGCCGGGGATGAGCAGGGCCGCACCCACGCCCTGAATAGAGCGCGCAAAGATTAACCAATCAATCGAATGAGAAAGTCCGCAGCCAGCGGAGGCGCCAGCGAACAACACGACACCGTAAAGGAATATTTTCCGGCGCCCGTACAAATCGCCGAGCGATCCGCCGACGAGCAGCAACGAAGCCAGCAGCAGTGCGTAGGACTCCACTACCCATTGCACGTCACTGACGGTCGCCTGCAACGCGGTTTGCAACGCCGGGAGCGCGACGTTGACCACCGTCCCGTCGATGAACGCGAGGCTCGACCCTAAGATGGTCGCCGCCAGAATCCAGCCGCCGTTTTTCATTCATGCTCCGCTTGCGGAAACCGCGGCGATGGTGATCAACCTGTTGGCGAAATGAAAATTCTGAGTTGGGGTTTAGAGTTGGAACGCCGTTAGCCGCGAAAATAGTCTGGCGCGGGCGGAGATTTCGCTGCGGGTCAGGCGCGTCAGCCTTTCCACGCCGAATTTTTCCACGCAAAAACTGCCCAAAACCGAACCGTAGACCATCGCCCGTCGCAAGGATTGTTCCGTCACGTTTTTCTGGCTGGCCAGGTAGCCCATGAAGCCGCCGGCAAAACTGTCTCCGGCACCGGTTGGGTCGTTTACGGTTTCCAGCGGAAACGCCGGCACCGAAAACAGAAACCGGTCGTGCACCATCAGCGCGCCGTGTTCTCCGCGCTTGATCACCAGCGTTTTCGGGCCCATTTTGAAAATCATCTTCGCCGCGCGGGTCAGGTTGTGCTCTCCGGTCAACTGGCGCGTTTCGTCGTCGTTGATCATCAGGATCTGGGTATGCTTCAGAGTTTCTTTCAGCTCCGCCGGCGTCCGTTCGATCCAGTAATTCATGGTGTCGAGGCCCACCGCTTTCGGTTTCGCTTTCACCTGGGTCAGCACCGATCGTTGCAAAGTTGGATCGATGTTCCCCAGAAAAATAAACGGCGAATCGGTGTACGTCGCTGGCAAGGTTGGGTGAAAATTTGCGAACACGTTCAAATCGGTGACCAGCGTGGTGCGCTCGTTCATGTTCTGGTTGTAGCGGCCGGCCCAGTAGAACGTTTTTCCGGTAGCGTGTTCGACGCCGGCCAGATCGATGTTCCGGTGCTTCAGCGGCGCCATATCCTTCGCCGTGAAATCGTCGCCGACGATGCCCACTACCCGCACCGGCGTGAACTGCGAAGCCGCCAACGCAAAATAACTCGCCGCACCACCCAGCATGCGGTCGCGCTTCCCGTAGGGCGTTTCAATTCCATCGAACGCTATCGAACCAACGACCAGTAATGACATGAATTCTCCCTTATCAATTTCCGGCGGCTGCCGGGTTGAACCGTTCCTACGAAATGTATTTCCCGATAATCGGCGCGAGCCGCTTCTTCGCAGCGGCCGGAATCAATTTGCGGTCGGTCAATATGGCGTGCGCCAACGCCGCGCCACACTTGCAGCTCCGCTCGGCGGGTAGTGCCCGCACCACCCCATGCAGCACTCGCTGCACGTTCGCGGCGTTGCGGCTCAGGTTCTCGATAATTTCCGTGACGGTGACCGAGTCGTGCTGTGGATGCCAGCAATCGTAGTCGGTAATCATCGAAATCGTCGCGTAGCAAAGTTCCGCCTCGCGCGCCAGTTTCGCTTCGGTCAGATTGGTCATGCCGATCACGTCGAAACGTAGTTGCCGGTACGTGTTCGACTCGGCCACGGTGGAAAACTGCGGCCCCTCCATGCACACATAGGTCCCGCCGCGATGTGCCTTAACTCCGGCTTGGTCGCACGCATCCGCAATATGGGCCGAAAGATGCGTGCAGGTGGGCTTGTCGAATCCCACGTGGGCCACGATTCCCTTCTCACCGACGAAGAAAGACGAAACGCGCAGGCGGGTGCGATCGAAAAACTGGTCCGCGATCAGAAAATCCATCGGTGGCAAATCGTCGCGCAAAGAGCCCACCGCGCTCACCGACAGAATCCGTTCCACGCCAAGCATCTTCATCGCGCAAATATTCGCGCGGTAATTGATGTCGGTCGGCGAATAAAGGTGCCCGCGACCATGCCGCGCCAGAAATGCCACCCGCTGCCCCTCCAGTGTGCCAATCACGATCGCGTCCGAAGGATCGCCAAAGGGCGTTTTCACTCGCACTTCGCGGGTGTCGGTCAGACCGTCCATGTGATACAAACCACTGCCGCCGATAATTCCGATCTTTACCGTCTCTTTTTTGTTTCCGCGCGCCGACGCCGCTTTCTTATTCGCTTTTGGCATGCTCAGTCCACCTTTGTAGGTTCTGCTTCCAGCGCGCCATCGCGATCGCGCAAATACGCGGCCGGATTTTTGGCATCATGCGCAAAAATCGCCAGCCAGCCTTCCTTCACCGCTTCCGGAATCCATTTCTTCTTATTTTCCAGCGTGGTCATCGGATACAAATCGTAACCCATGATCCACGGCAGGTTCAGATGCGCCTGAGTCGGCACCAGGTCCGCGAAAAAGAACGCGGTCTTTCCGCCGCCGCTCAATTTCACGCACTGCATATTTTCGGTGTGCCCCGGCACCCGAATCAATTCCACGCCCGGCGCAATCGCGCGATCGGCTTCCAGCAGCGACAATTTGTTGGCGGTTTGAATCGGCACGTAGTTATCCGGAAAATAACTCGCCGTATCGCGCTCGTTCGGACGCCGCGCATGCTCGAATTCGCCGCGCTGCACCACGTAACGCGCATTGGGGTACGTCGCCACCACTTTGTCGCCGACTACGCGCGTGTTCCCGCCGCAATGGTCGAAATGCAAATGCGTATTGATGACGATATCGATTTCCGTCACGTCCAGTCCGTACTCGCGCAGGCGGTCGTTCAGAAACGGCCCGTCCAATCCGTAAATATCCCGCAACTTCGGCGACATTTTTCCGCCCGCGCCGGTTTCGACCAGAATATTTTTCCCGCCGGCCCTGATCAGCAGGCAATTCAACGCCAGCTCGATACGATTCCGCGCGTCGGCTGGCGCTTTCTTCTCCCACAAAACTTTCGGCACCACTCCGAACATGGCGCCGCCGTCCAAATACACTTTCCCATCTACCAGAATGTGAAACTCCAGGTCCCCAAGCTTCAACGTTTCGCTCCCAGTCCGGCTTTCGCCAAAATATCGTTCACTGCGCCGTACGGATCCATTTTGCGCGCCGCGACCAGTTCCGCCACACGGTTCAACTCTTTTTCGCCCAACTGCTCGCCCACCACTCGCTCCATTAGCCGCGCTTCCAGCAGCTGCAAGATCCATTCCTTCCAGTGCCCGACCTCGCGCGCCTGGCGCTCGTGCGCATTCTCAAAATGTTTCCGAAACTGTTCAATTTCCGCCGCCAACAGATCTATTCCCTTATTGTCGTTCGCGATCGTGCGCACCACCGGCGGCTTCCACCCTTCCCGTTCCGGCACCAGCTGCAGAATTCCCTTCAACTGCTGCTCGAAACGGTCCGCGCCTTCGCGGTCGGATTTGTTCAGCACGAAGATGTCGGCAATTTCCATGATCCCGGCTTTGATGGTCTGTACATCGTCCCCCATGCCGGGCACAAGCATCACGATGGTGACATCCGCCAGCCGCACAATGTCGACTTCATCCTGCCCGACGCCAACCGTTTCGATCATGATCAGGTCGCGCCCCGGAGCGTCAATCACAGTGGCAGCGTCCGCGGTGGCGCGGGCAAGGCCTCCCAGCGATCCCCGGGTCGCCATGCTGCGAATGTAGATGCCGGGATCGCTGTGGTGATCCTGCATGCGGATGCGGTCGCCAAGAATCGCTCCGCCAGTGTAAGGGCTGGTCGGATCGACCGCGATGATGCCGACGGTTTGATTTTCTTTGCGATAGTGTTTGGCGAGCTGATCGACCAGCGTGCTCTTGCCCGACCCCGGCGCGCCGGTCAGGCCGATAACGCGCGCGTGGCCTGTCAGCGGAAACAGGGCCTTGAGAAGATCGCACCAGCCAGCGGCGCGGTTCTCAATAATAGAGATGGCACGCGCCAGCGCGCGAGCATCGCCGGAGCGGAGCTGGTCGACTAAGACCTGTGGTTTTGAATTCAACAACTCAGTGTAAAGCAGGTTCCGCCGGAAAACACGCTCGCTACCCCAACGGTAGTGGTGCAGTTTGCGAA
>PMHK01000129.1 GCA_003156635.1 Acidobacteriota bacterium
AGCATCGTTTCCGGCCGCGTCGTGGCCACCACTAGAAATTCCTTCGATCCCGCCACCGGATAGCGGATATGCCACAGATTCCCGGTTCGCTCGTTGTGCACCACTTCCAGATCGCTGATCGCCGTCTGGCAGCGCGGACACCAGTTCACCATGTACCGTCCGCGATAGATCAACCCCTCGCGGTACAAACGCAAAAACGCTTCCAGCACCGACCGGTATAGCGCCGGCTCCAGCGTAAACTTCTCGCGCGTCCAGTCGCACGACGCGCCCAGCCGAATCATCTGCCCTTTGATGACGCCGCCGCTCTCCGCCTTCCATTTCCACACGCGCCGTTCGAATTCCTCGCGGCCCAAATCCTGGCGCTTGATGCCTTCGGCCGCCAGCATCCGTTCGACCACAAACTGCGTTGCAATTCCGGCATGGTCCATCCCCGGCAGCCACAACGTNNCCGGTGACGTTCGGCGGCGGCAGTGCAATCGAAAAACGCGGCTGCCCCGTGCCCGCGACCTGCGGGTTTCCGGAATTTTCCGCGCGGAACAAGTTCTCGTCGTACCAGGCTTTCGCCCAGCGCTCTTCGATTTCCTGCGGCTCGTAAGCTTTCGGTATTTCCTGAGGCATAGGTCCTTACACGCAAAATTTCAGCGGAATCTGAATCAATGAATATAAGCGGCGAGCGCAGGGCGCGTCAAATGAGGTGGACAAACGCGGAAAGCCATCAGAAACGCAGGAGGGTGGACCCACCCGTGCGAAGCAGCTCAGCGCGATCAAGGAATCTTACTTTTCGTTTTTGTGGAGTTCGGTCTTCAGTTCGTTCCGCAGCAGGTTNNTCCACCAGCGGCTTCACGCCCTGCGATAGCAGCTCATGCAGCTGCGGTTGCAGCTTCTCCAGAACTCGGCGCACGACCTCATCGACCGCGGCGGAATTCGAAGCATTCACGCCATCCGACACGATCGGCTCCCGCTCCGCATGCGGCATTAGGAACGGAATCTGCGACAACGCTTCGCGGTTCGGCGGCGGCATGGTCGGGATTCGTTCGGCGAATTCCTGCGCCGCGGCTGGCACCGGCTCGGCTTCAAAAATAGACGACTCCGGCTGGTCGGCAAAAGGCTTCTCGTCGTACACCGGCTCGTGATGCTCTTGCGGCCACGCCTGCGCCACCGGCTCGGGTTCTGNNCTGCGGTTTCCACGGACAATGGTTCGGCGCGCTGCTCCGGTTGATTGCCGCGGTGACGCAGCCATTCGGCTACCTGCGCGGGTTCCTGTTCCGGCTCGACGGCAGACGCGAAGGGTTGCTGGTGCAAATCGCTGATCATCGGTTCCAGCGGCAATTGTTCGCTCAGGCCGTTGCCGTTCTGGTGCGCCTCGCTGGACGCGGGAAGTGTGTCAGTCCATCGCGTCTGCGCGGCGACTTCGAACTGATCGGGCGTCTCGGCCGTGATAACAGGTTCCGTTTCTTCGGCGGCATGAACCTGCTGATGCACCGGTTCCGCCGGCGCGACTTCTTCCTGCGCTATCGGCTCCGGCTCGTCAACCGCTTCGGGAAGCGCCACTTGAGCGGTCTCGTAACTCGATGTGCTGCCGGCATCGACCTCATCAGGCTCTTCCGGTTCGCTGGTAGCTACCTCGAGGTTCGCCAACGGGATTGCCTCGAATCTTTCCTCTTGAACCTGTTCCGCGCGAACTTCCGGTGCGGACGCCTCGATCTCCGCAACCGCAGAATTTTCGACGACGGCCGGTTCGGGAGCCGTTTCCGCCAGCGCTTCCGCTTCCGCGGTCTGCACCGGGTTCTCGACCTCAGTTACGTTCAGCGGCGCGGAGATAGCGGTGCTTTCCACCTGCAGGCTTTCATTCGACACCGCCGGCGCAGCCAGGCTGGTCATCCAATGCTGTTCGCGTTCTTCGGACTTGGTCTCAGCCGGTTCGTCCGATGCGGGCGACATCATGTCCATCCAGCCGCGGACCCGGGCGACAAAACTCGGACGGCTCATTTCCTTGGATTCATGTGCTGCGGTTGCCGCTGAATTTTCCACCGCCGCAACGGCCGGCTCAGCTTCCACTGCAGCCTGGAGCACTGGTTCGGGAGTTTGGGCTGAAACTGTCTCCGTGGCCGCCTGAGCTTGGATTTCCGGAGCGCTGGCGCTCGAAATTTCTGCTGCCGGCGCTGACTCGACCGCTGCGGCCGCCTCGACCTTTACGATCTCGGCGTGCTGCGTCTCCAGCTCATCATCCGTGGTCAGTTCCCAGTTCGTCGACGGATCGGTAACGGCGGGCGCCTCAGCCGACGCGCTGGCCGGCGCAGCTTCAGCCGACGACGCTTGCGCAGCGGCCTGTTCTGCTTCTTCCGGACGCACGTGCTTCGGCGGAACGTCGCGTTCCGAGGGAAACGTAATCGGTTCGAAATTTTTGCCGTAAGAATAAATCGGATTGGCTTCGATGTTTTCTGGCACTTCGAAATCGGCGGCATTGCGGCGCCAGTCACTCGCGGTGGCCGAGGCGTCGAAAACNNGATTTCTTGTCCGCCTGCGGATCTTTCAGAGTTTGTGAAGACCTCGATTGCTTGGTCTCCGGTTCGTCTTCTTCGCCCTCTTCGGCGTCGATCGCGCGAACCCCTTTGCCAAATCCATAAATCATCGCCGCTTCTTCCGGGCTCGGTTCGGGGAACTCGGGCAGCGGTTTAACCTCGGCCTTCGCCGGACTTTCCATCGCTACGGCGGGCAGCGCAGTCAACGCCGCCGCGGCCTCTTTCGCTTCCTTCGCCTTGGCCAGTTCCGCAATAACTTTCGGATTTTTTTCCAACGCCGACATGACCATCGCGATCAATGGGTCCGGCGGAACAAACGGCTTCTTCAGCACTCCATCCGCGCCCACGCGGCGTGCTTCTTTCTCGTCCAGCGGATCAAAGGCGCCAACCAGCAGAATTACGGGGATATGCGAGAAACGGGCGTCTTTCTTAACGAATTCGCAGACTTCATAGCCGTTGCGCACCGGCATGAACACGTCCGCCAGCACCAAATCAGGGTTCGCGTCCGGAATGCGCCGGACCGCGGCTTCGCCGTTGCCGACCGCTATAACCTCGATTCCGCGCTCCTGAAATGCGAGCACCACCATTTTTTGAATGTTTGTGTTGTCGTCCGCAACCAGAATCCTGGGCACTAGCATCCCCTGGGAGGCGGGCCCATTCTGAGACACGCCTAGCCCCCGATAGACGTCTATTGCAGCACCCCACGTCGGGTGCGTCAACAAACTCAAAGTACANNGTTGTTAGCAGGGAGTAAACAGTAGGCTAAGCCGCCTACCAGGGAATGATTTTCTTTATGCCTTTCTTCTTCTTGCTCGACGATTCCTCGCTAGAATCCACCGGCGTCGCTTTGGTCGCCGTCGAACTGTCAGCGGTGCTCGACGAGGTTGTCGCAGGGTGCGCAGCATCGGGGCTCGTCGACGACCCTGCCGGAGCCGCAACCGGAGCTGCAGCCGCAGCCGCGCCGGCATCGGGAACCGGAGCAGGTGACCCGGTCGCGTTCGGGCTGGCGACCGCCGCGTTGCCAGTCGCCGGTACATTGGCGTCGGGTGCCGGGTTGACCGTAGTTCCCGGTGTATTGACCGGTGGAGAAGGTGCGCCCGCGGGCGCTGCGGTAGTACCTGGCTGCGAATCCGGGCCAGTGCTGATTATTTCCACGCCCACGCTCGGCTGCCCATCGCTGCCCGCCGCCGGGCCAGTTCGGGCGTCTTCCGGAGTTACTGATTCGGTCCCGGTTTCAGCCGGCGTCTGCGAATTTCCCGCTCCGCCTGCCACAGTAAACGCCGGGCCCTGCGCGCCGGGGCGCAGCACATCCGTCGCAGAAACCACATCGTTCGGGGGATTCAGCTGCGGAGTTCCGCCATGCGCCGCCGTCGAAAAATCGGGATCTCCCTTGATCATCGACATCGGCATCTTCAGCGCCATGACCTGATGGTGCTTTTGCTGGTACAGCTGCTCCTGCTTCATTCGCGCGACCGCGTCGGGATCAGGCTCGGGGATCGGCCGTCCCATACCCTTCAGGCGCGTCTTCGCCGCCGGCACCAGCTTCGACATCGGATAGTCCCGCACGATTTTGTCGTAACACTTCGCCGCCAGATCGCCCCAGTGATTCTTGTCGTCTTCACTCTTCGAAAGGGTCTTGGCGCGCTCGTACACGTCACCCAGTAACCACAGCGCTTCATCATTCTGGCTGTACAGCGGGTACCGATCGGTCAGCTCCACCAGCCGTGCCGCGGAAGCGCGATAATCCAGCTTGGCGTAATAGTAGTACGCGACTTTATACTCGCCATCCGCCAGGACTTCCTGCACGTCCCGCAGATATTGAGTGGCCTTCGACGCCAGTGCGTTCGTCGGATATTTCAGCAAAAACGCCTGGAACGAGTCTTCCGCCGCTTCTCCTTGGGTCTTGTCGCGATCCGCCTTTTCCATCATGTGATAGTGTGCCAGCCCGATTTGCATCTGGGCGTAGGCCGCTTCATCCAGGAACGGAAAGAACGTCTGAAAGTCGTTGTACTCCTGAATCGATTGCGTCAGGTTCGACGTACCGCCTTCTTTGAAATAGGAATCGGCCACTGCTAATTTCGCTTTCGCCAGATACTCGCTGTCCGGATAAGTGTTGATCAGCGTTTGCAGTGCCAGCCGCCCTTCCGTGTAGCGTCCATGCGTTAAGTCGGCCTGCGCGCGATCGTACAAAACTTTATCCGGCTCGGCGGAAGCCTCTTTGGCGACGGGCTTCGGAGCTGGCGCGGCTTTCTTGACCGCCTTCTTCGCCGGCGTTTTTGCCGCCGGCTTGTCTGGCGTCTTGGATTTGGCCGCGGGCGTGTCCGTCGGCGCACTTCCGCTCGTTCCACTCTGCGGAGTCGGCACCTGCGCGAGCGCCCCGGGGCATGCGACCAGCAGCAACACCGCCGCGGCGAACGCGAGCGACATACCACGAAGCAACATATGATTTCGCTGAGTCCTGTTTGTATTTATGTTTTTCAAGTCAGACCTCTCCTGAATCGGTTTCAGGCTTTTTGGCTCAGGGCTTGGGTCGCCAGCTGTTTCAGTTGTCGCGTCGCCGCCGCTGGGTCGGACGCGTGAAAAATCGATGTGCCGGCCACGAACGTATTCACTCCCGCTCGCGCCAGCTCCGCTATATTTTCCAGATCGACGCCACCGTCCACTTCAATCCGGAAACTCCCATTATACCGCTGGCGCATGGCGCTCAATTGCCGGATTTTTTCGTAGGCATTGGGAATAAATTTCTGCCCGCCGAAACCCGGATTGACCGACATCACCAGCACCGTATCCACCTTGGACATCACTTCGCTGAGCATCGCCACCGGCGTCGCCGGATTAATCACCGCTCCGGCCTCGGCGCCGTGCTCCCGGATCATCGCCAGCGCCCGGTCCAGATGCACCGTCGCTTCCTGATGCACCAACACCCGGCTGGCCCCCGCCTGAATAAACTCCTCGATGAAAAGTTCCGGGTTTTCAATCATCAGATGCACATCAAGGGGCAACTTGGTTGCCTTGCGCAACGCCGCCACTACCGGAATTCCCAGCGAGATGTTCGGCACGAAGTGCCCGTCCATCACGTCGACGTGCAGCACTTCCGCCCCGGCCTGTTCCACCACGCGTACTTCGTCGCCTAATTTGGCGAAATTGGAAGCCAGGATGGAGGGCGCGATTTCGACGCGGGCGTAGGCCATGATTTCACTGGAATTCTAACATACGACGAGAGGCGATAGCTTTTGGCGCAGTCCTGCCAGGCCGCCGGCCAACGCCGCTACTCGGCGATCTGCAAGTCGACCTGCATGCTCGAGTCAATCCGTGCGCCGCGTGCGGGGGTCTGCCCCACCACGGTTCCGTGCAACCCGCCAGGCAGGGGAGTCAGCGTCAACTTCGGCGACCTCAATCCTATTCCAGTCAATTTCGATTCGGCCTCATTCAAGGACTGCCCCACCAGCTCCGGCATCACGTACCCCGCCGGTCGCGGCCCCAGCGAAACCAGCATGTCCACATGCGGACTCGTCACGTTTGACATTCCCGGCGCCGGGTCCTGCTGCAGCACCATGTCGCCGCCCGTTTCCGGCAAATACGCGCTCGAGATCTCCCCGGCCTGCAGTCCGCTGCGCAGCAGCTCGATGCGCGCCGCGCGAATGCTCAGATCATCCAGATGCGGAATAGTCGCTTGCTGCGGCCCCAGACTCACAATCACATGCGCGGACTGGCCCACCTTCACCTTCATTCCCGGCGGGGGCGTCTGCCGAATCACCATATCCACTCCGGCAGGAGTGTACGTGCGATCCTCGATCAGCATTCCCAGTCCCCGGCCCTGCAGTTGCTGCTGCGCTTCCGCCGTTTTCTGTCCCACCACGTTCGGCATCACCACTTCGCGTCCCTGGATCGCAAAGCGCATCGCCGTCAGCGCGCTCAGGAACGCCACCGACGTCAAAATGAACGCCAGCAAAGCAATCCGGAAAATCCATTCCAGCCGGTCGCGGAACTTCATCGCTCTGATTTTCTCACGCTGACGAGGCTAGCATGAATCGCTGCGACGGCAGAAAGTAGGGAAATGCGAATTGCATAAAGGCATACGCGAGGACTAATCAGGGAATCGTTTCGAAGGAAGTTCAGTCGTGTGGAAACACCCGCCTGAGCTTTAAGTCATCTCCTTCTCCAGAACCGCCGCGAAAAAGCCGTCAACATGCCGAACCGCAGGCGAGGTTCGAAAATATCCGTCAGCCCCGAAGAGGGAACTTGCCTCGACGCCGTCGACCAATTTCCCGCGCAGCGATTCGGCGGCCGCTGAAACACCGATCATCCCGACACTCTTATCCCTCTTCAAAACTTCCTCAACCACGCGTTCGTTTTCTTCCGGCTCCATCGAGCAAGTCGAATAAACCAGCCGTCCTTTCGGCCTCAGCATCCCCAGAGCGTTCGTCAGCAACGCGCACTGCAACCCATGAAATTCCAGAAGCTGCTCGGGCCGCAGCCGCCACCGTATCTCGGGATGCCGCGCCAGCGTGCCACTCCCCGAACATGGCGCATCCACCAAAATCCGATCAAAGCCCGCCGCAAACGGCAGCGCCTTCTCCGCGTCCAATTCAACCAACCGCACCCTCGATAAATTCAGCCGTTTGAACTGCTCGCGCATCGCCCGCAACCGATGCGCATGCCGGTCCCCCGCCACCACCATTCCACTTTTCCCGGCGCCTCGAACCAGCGCCGGCGTCTTGCCTCCCGGAGCCGCGCACAAATCCAGGACGCGATCTCCGTCTCGCACCTCGAGCAGTAAAGGAACAATCTGCGAGGCTTCGTCCTGAATCGAAATGGCGCCGGTTCGAAACGCTTCCGTTCGCGCCGGACTTCCGCCGCTGACCGCAAACGCAGATCGCACTAATTCTCCGGGCCCGATCCGCAGCCCCGCGCGGCCCAGCCCTGTAACAATCTCCTCATGCCGAGAAACGTCATGCACCGCCCCACTAAGTCGCGGCGTGCGGTTATTCGCTTGGAGTAACGCCGCCGCCTCCACTTCACCCACGCGCCCCAGCCAGCGCTCCACCATCCACGTCGGATGAGCGTTCAGAATTCCGAGCCTGTCGGCGGCATTCGCCGTCGGTAGAATGAATTTTTCCGCTGGCTCTTTGGCTTCACTCGCCGCTCGCCGTAACACCGCATTCACCAGCATTGCCGCCGAAGTCTTTCGCGCCTTCTTCACCAGTTCCACAGACTCATTCACCACCGCGCGCGCCGGAACCCGATCCAGAAACCGCAGTTGATAAATCCCCATCCGCAAAGCGATCGCCACCGGCAGGTCCAGCTTTTCCACGGACTTCTTCAGATGCCGTTCCAGCAAAAAATCCAGCTGCCGCCGCCAGCGCAGCACACCCAACACGATTTCCGTGGCCAGCGCCGCATCTTCCGGTTTTACGGTTACGGCCAACTCCGCATGCAGCAAGTCGCTGGCGTACGCGCCCTCCGATTCCACTCGGCGCAGAATTTCGTACGCAATTTTCCTCGCTACGCTAATCGCCATAATTTTGCGTTGGTCGGCCGGATCACGTGCCGGCTACCGAACCAGCAGGGAACTCACTCGCCGAATCGTTCGCCGCTCTTCAGGTGCGCCCCATTCAAAAAATCTCGAATGGCCATGCGTTTTTTTCCTTCGATTCGGATCGACTCTATCTCCAAAACGGTTGCCCCGCCGCACCCCGCGAAAAGCCGGTGTCCCACGGCAAATAACGATCCCGGCGCGGCACCGCTCAACGCCCGCCCACTCCCTGCCGAGTCCGCCTCCGCGGCCGGTTTTCCCCACAATTGGCATCCTTTCTCGCGAAAACTACTGAACGTCCCCGGCCACGGTTTGAATCCGCGCATGCGGTCGTAAATTTTCTGCGCCGCAAACGACCAGTCGATCTTGCCATCCTCTTTCTTCAGCGGCGGCGCCAGCGTGGCCAACGAATTATCTTGCGGCGTCGCGGTGAGCGATCCGTTTTCCAATCCCCGTAAAGTTTCAACCATCAACGGCGCGCCAGCCTCAGCCAGTCTCTCGTAAAGCTCCGGAGAAGTTTCGTCCAGCCCGATTCGCGTCTCATGCTTCAGCAGCGTCGGGCCGGTGTCGAGTCCCGCATCGATCTGCATCGTGGTCAATCCGGTCCGCGTCTCGCCGTTCGCTACCGCCCAGTGTATCGGCGCAGCCCCGCGGTACTTCGGCAGCAGCGACCCATGCAGATTGATCCACCCTAGCCGCGGGATATCGATCAGCCTTTGCGGAATAATTTGCCCGTAAGCGATAATGACCACCACATCCGGAGCTAGTTTCCGAAAATATTCCAGGCCTTCTTCCGCCCGAATCTTCTCCGGCTGAAATACCGGAATTCCCGCTGCCACTGCCGCGCCCTTCACCGCCGAACTCGCCATGGCCTGTCCGCGGCCTCGCGGACGATCCGGCTGAGTCACCACGCCCTGAATTTGAAAATCGGATTGCTCGAGCAGTTGGCGGAACGTAGGAAGCGCAAATGCGGGAGTGCCGCAGAAAACGATTTTCAGCGGCACGGGGTTTCTACCACTCGCCGGCTTTCTTCATCTTGCGGATTTTTCGTTTGATCATGTCGCGTTTCAACATGCTGAGATGCGAGATAAACAGCACCCCGTTCAGATGATCGATCTCGTGGCAGAACGCGCGCGCCAGCAGCCCCTCGCCTTTGCGCTCGAAAATATTCCCCTGCGCGTCCTGCGCCCGCACCGTCACATATTGCGGACGTTCCACGTACCCCCGAAATCCAGGAATCGACAAACACCCTTCTTCTTCGCGCTGCTGCCCATCCGCATAAATAATTTCCGGATTCGCCAGCACAATTCTTGCTTCCGGGGTTTTGCCGTTGGACACGTCAATCACCGTGATCCGCTGCCCCAAGCCAATCTGCGGCGCCGCCAGGCCCACGCCCGAAGCCGCGTACATCGACTCAAACATGTCGTCGACCAGCTTCTGCAGGTCCTCGTCGAATTTCTCGACCCACTTCGTTGGCGTCTCCAACACCGGATCGCCAAATTTCACAATCGGATGAATCATCTTTCGCGTTTTCCTCTGCCCATCGCCAAATGTCTAAAAGTCATCCAGCTGCTTCTGGTATCCGTCGAAATTCCGTCGCGTTTCTTCCAGCGAATCGCCGCCAAACTTCTCGACGAACGCCGTGGCCAGTTCCATCGCCACCATCGCTTCGCCAATTACTCCGCCGGCCGGAACCACGCACACGTCCGAGCGTTCGTACGCCGCCTTCACCACTTCTTTCGTATTCAAATCAGCGGACTGCAGCGCCCGCCGCAAGGTCGAAATCGGTTTCAGGTAGCCGCGGACCACGATATCCCCGCCGTTCGTGATTCCACCTTCCAAACCGCCCGCTCGATTCGAGGTATGTTCGAATCGCTTCTTCGCCGCGTCGTAAACGATTTCGTCCTGCACCTGCGACCCGTGGCTCGTCGCGTTCGCCACGCCGGATCCAAATTCCACGGCCTTTGCCGCCTGGATCGACATCACCGCACGCGCGATTTTCGCGTCCAGCTTTTCATCCCACTGCACATGCGTGCCCAGTCCCGCCGGCACTCCGCGGGCCACCACTTCGAAAATTCCGCCCACCGAATCGCCCGCGCGCAAAACCTGTTCCACCTCGGCCTTCATCAATGCTTCAGTAGCGGAATCCACGCAGCGCAGCGGCGATTCTAGATTTTCGCATATTGCCTCGATTTCCGCCCACGTCGCGTCCCGTTCGAGCCGTACGTGGCCCACCGCAATCGAATGGCTCAACACCTTCACGCCGAATTCCCGCAAATACAGTTTCGCGAACGCGCCCGCCGCCACCCGCGCCGCGGTTTCGCGCGCCGACGCGCGCTCCAGAATGTATCGCGCATCATGCAGGTTATATTTCAGCGCGCCCGGCAGGTCCGCGTGCCCCGGCCGCGGCGCCGTCAACTTGCGCTGCGCGTCCTCCGCGCCTTCGCTGTCTTCCACCGGCAGCGCTTTTTCCCAATTCTTCCA
This sequence comes from Acidobacteriota bacterium, assembly GCA_003156635.1. Lineage (GTDB taxonomy): Bacteria > Acidobacteriota > Terriglobia > Acidiferrales > UBA7541 > Palsa-295. The sequence goes on from PMHK01000129.1 coordinate 10,543, forward strand.
GTCGCGATTCTCGATCCGCACCGCGATCGGCGCCCCGATCGTCTTGCCATGCCGCACGCCGGACAGAATGTCCGCCGTATCCTTCTCTATACGTTGGCGCGCTCCGCGCCCGTAGCCCAGCTGCCGCCGGTGCATTTCCCGCTGAATAAAGTCTAAATCCACCGGAACGCCCGCGGGCAATCCCGAAATCCAGGCGATCAGCGCCTGTCCGTGAGACTCCCCAGCCGTGACAAAACGCAGCATCTTCTGTTGAGCCTCGAGTGTACAAACGAAACACGGATTCTACCGGACCCGCTCTGTCGCGTAAAGCCGCGCTTGCTCTCCTTGCAAAACGCCCGGAGTTTCTCCGGCGCTCAGATTCTTACGCTCTTCCAACTTTATCTCTGTGCTGACTATTCCTTGACCTAACCCACACCACCCGTTACGCTTTTCCAGACTCGGTGAAGCAGCACGCCTGGCGCGCGGTGTAATTCATTCGCACCCGCGTTTTGCGTCCGCGTCCACACGATGCCCGAATCCAGCCACACGCCCTCCGTCTTCTCCATTTTCGCCGACGGAATCAAACGCCAGGTTCTCGGCGTGCAGGAGTACGCGCAGCTTACCTTCCGCTCGCTCGCCAATCTCGCCACCTCCCCGCGCTATTGGTCCGACACTCTCGAGCAAATGGACCTCATCGGCGTCGGTTCTTTGCCGATTGTTATTCTCACCGGCTTTTTCATCGGCGGAGTGATGGTGCTGCAGACCGCGTCACAATTCGAAAAGTTCGGCGAAACCGCTCTCACCGGCGATGCCGTATCCCTCGCCCTGGTCCGCGAGCTCGGTCCCGCCATCACCGCCCTGCTCGTCGCCGGCCGCAACGCTTCCGGCATCGCCTCGGAATTGGGTTCGATGGTCGTCACCGAGCAAGTCGACGCCATGCGCGCCCTCGGCACCGATCCCGTCCGCAAACTGGTCACGCCCCGCGTCGTCGCCACTGTGCTCATGCTCCCGTTGCTCACCGTAATCTCGGATTTTGTCGGTCTCTGCGGCGGATTCTTCGTCGCGTACTTCACCCTCCGCCTCGGCGCCGTCCAATTCTGGACCCGCGCCGTGGACGCTCTCGAAATCGGCGACGTCGTCCAGGGCTTGGCCAAGCCTTTCGTCTTTGGCCTGATCATCGCCACCGTCGGCTGCTACGAAGGCCTCCGCGTAAAAGGTGGCACCCAGGGCGTGGGCCGCGCCACCACCACCGCGGTCGTCGTCTCCTCCGTTTTCATCCTGGTCGTCGACACTTTCATCACCAAATTGCTCCTGTACCTTTTCCAGCGCACATGAGCCACTACCACCCAGTTTTCTGCGGCGACGCCGACCGCTATTTCCATCTATAATCCCGCCATGCCGAGCGACCTTCCGCCGCCAATTTCCTCGCGCAATCTTTCCCACGTCCCGCGTCCCGACGGCACCTTTGCGGCTCCGCCCCATCCCCTGATTGAAAAAATGGATGCTGGCGCGCCCCTCATCTCTTTTCGCAATATTTCCATCGGTTTCGACGACCGCGACGTGCTGCATGGCGTTTCCTTCAACGTTCAGCACGGTGAAACCAAAGTTCTCCTCGGCGAGACTGGAACCGGAAAAACTCTGCTCATGAAAATGGCCGCCGGATTGATTCGCCCCGACTCTGGAAGCGTTTTGGTCATGGGTCATGACGTAACCGCCATGCCCGAAAAGGAACTGCTCAATTTCCGCCGCGAAATTGGCTTCGTTTTTCAGGAGGGCGCCCTCTTCGATTCCATGACCGTGGCCGAAAATGTTTCCTTCCGCCTGCGCGAGGAAAATACCGACGAAGAAGAAATCGATTCGCGCGTCCGCGAATCTTTGCGCTTCGTCGAAATGGAACAGGCCATCGATCGTTATCCTGCCGAGCTTTCCGGCGGCATGCGCCGCCGCGTTTCCATCGCTCGCGCCCTGGTGGACCGGCCGCCCATTGTCTTTTACGATTCGCCCACCGCTGGGCTCGATCCCGTTACTTCCCAGACCATCATCACCTTGATCTTGCGCGGCCGCGATTTGCAGGATGTCAGCTCGCTGCTCGCCACCCATCGCGTGCAAGATGCCTTCGCCCTGGCCAACTACCGCTTCGATCGCGGCACCGGCCGCGTGGTTCCGCTGCTGCAAAATGGAAATGCCAATACTGCACTGGACTTGGCCGCACGCGAAAAACTCGCCGAGAGCGGCCAAGAGCGCAACTCCGCGAACCCCACTACCGTGCTGATTCTTCGCGACGGGAAAATTTATTTTGAGGGACCGGCCGACGCGGTGCTGATCTCCTCCGATGCGTACATAAAACAATTTCTGGCGTCGGCCGAATAGCATTCGCGGCGGCACGCTGATTATCAGCACGGATTTCGCAGTGAACGAGGGAGGAACAACGTCATGGCACAGCGCAAACAGCTTACCTGGACCGAACTGCGAGTCGGAGTCTTCGTGCTCATCGCACTCGCCATCTTGGCCATCGGAATTTTCTACATCACCGGTGCCGGCTCGTTCGGCCCGAAATATCGCCTGCTCACCTATCTCCCGGAAGTCGAGCAGGTCACCGTTGGCGCTCCCGTCAGCCTTGACGGCGTCGAGATCGGTAACGTCGAGAGCATTCGCATCAATCCCAAACCCCAAGGCGAATTGGACAATATTCAGCTCGTCTTGCGCCTCAGCAGAAAATACGCCCCGGACATCCGCTCCGATTCCACGGCCAGCCTGGTCACCGCTGGCCTGCTCGGAAATCGCTACGTGCAGATCACCCGCGGCCTCACCGGCTCCGAAGTGCCCAACAACGGCGTGCTCCCCGGCAAGCAGGAAGTCGAAATGAAGGACATCATGGGCCGCGTCGGCGGCCTCGCCGACCAGTTGAACGCCGTCATCAACCAGGCCCGCAACGGCAACGGTTCGATCGGCAAGCTGATCAACGATCCCGCCCTCTACAATAATTTGAACGCCACCGCCGCGCGCCTCAACGCCATCGCCGGTTCCATTCAGGAAGGGAAGGGCAGTGTGGGCAAACTGCTCAATTCCGACGAGCTCTACAGCAAAGTCGACAGCACGGTCGCCAACGTGAACGACGTAATCGGCGCCGTGAAAGATCAGAAGGGAACTGCCGGAAAACTGATCTACGATCCCGCCGTTTACGACAGCGCGAAAACTTTCCTGAACAACAGCAACGATTTAATGGCCGGCATTCGCCAGGGCAAAGGTTCCCTGGGGAAAATCGTCAACGACGATCAGCTCTACAACAATATGAAGGACGCCACCGCCCAGGTCCGCGACGCCACCGCCAAGCTCAATTCCAACACCGGCACCGCCGGCAAACTCATGTCCGACCCGGCCCTCTACGACAATCTAACCGGCGCCACCGCCGATCTGCGTCTGCTCCTGGGCGATTTCCGGAAAGATCCGAAAAAATTTCTGCACGTAAAACTGTCCATTTTCTGAGGCAGCCAGCACAAGGGCCGAAACCGAGCAAATTGGTCCCCTCGGTATCGGGGGAACAAATGCATGTGTAAATGAGGCAGCGAGTTTCCGTGAATTTCGTAGTTCAACTTCACCGCTCCAGTAGCTGCTGCTAAGGCCCGCGAGACTCTTCGTGTGGCACGCATGAATGCCGCGGCACCCTCCTCTGGCAGGTCATGCAGCTCGACGGCATGGCTTGCGACACCAGGCAAACGTAGCCGGTAACCGGCGCCGCTTCCTGCATCGTGACCCAGCAGGCCTCCAGTTTGGCTACGACGTCCAGGGCGCCCCGGCTGCAGATCGGACACGCCGTGCCGGAACCAAGCGCGGCCCAACGATCACGATCATTCCATGCACTCATTTCGTTTGGCCCGGAAATTTCACTGCGCCTCAATGGGGATCATGGGCAAAAACCTATCAGAGCGCCAAGTTGCCCTTGCGCCCAAAAAACCTCTTGACATATTCCGATACGGGTATATGTTGAGGGCATGTCGCGAGTGGCTACTACCGCTGATGCGTTCAACGCCGTGGGCGAGCCCAGCCGGCGGGACATCCTGAATTACCTGGTGCTGCAGGAACGGGCGGTAGGGGAGATTGTTTCTACCCTGCGGCTGGGCCAGCCGTCTGTATCCAAGCATCTCCGGGTGCTGCGGGATGTCGGCCTGGTCCACGTCCGGCGCGACGGCCGGCGCATGATGTATCGCACCAACGCCGAAGCCATCAAGCCCCTGCATGAATGGACCGGCACTTTCGAGCGTTATTGGAAGCAGCAACTGCATCGCATCAAAGATCGGGCCGAGTCCGAAACGGGGAAGTAGTTAAATTTCAAATCAGACCTACATAGGAGAAGCCATGACCGCCATTGCACCATCGCTCGAAAACTACACGTTGACTGTTACGCAGGAAATCCAGGTCCGTGCGTCGCTAGCCGCGACCTTCGCCGCCCTGCTCGAAGAAATGGGCCCGCAAAATCAGAACGGCGAAGGCCAACCCATGCCCATGATCCTCGAACCGTGGCCCGGCGGCCGCTGGTTTCGCGACCTCGGCAATAGCAACGGCCACTTTTGGGGAAATGTCCAGGCCATCAAGCGCCCTACGCTCCTCGAAATCACCGGGCCGCTGTTCGCTTCCTCCCCTTTCATTTCCAATGTCCAATATCGCCTCAGCGAAAAAGACGGCGGCACCTTGATCTCTTTCCATCACACCGGTTTCGGCATTCTTGAGGATCATCACCGCCAGGGCGTCAGCAAAGGTTGGGGCAGCCTGCTTGACCGCATACGCAAACACGCCGAGGCGTTGGGCTCCGCCACCGGCAAACTCTTGCAATAAAAATGCTTCGCACCCAGGGAGGAACCCATGTGTCCCGCATGCCTCGCGGCCGCCGTACTCATCGCTGCCAAAGTTTCCTCGGCCGGAACCTTGGCCGCTCTCGTCACCAAGCGGTTCTCGATCAAAGACCGCCGCGACACGCCGTCGCAGCGAAACGTGACCTCTCCGGCGCGCTGAGCGTTTTTATATACGTAGAGTAAAAGCAAACGGCCCAATCCTACGCCGAATGACAGGAGTGACCTATGAGACTCGCCGATTCGATCCTTTCGGAACTTGATCAGGAAGCGCAAACCACCAGACGAGTCCTCGAACGCGTTCCCGACGACAAATGCTCGTGGAGGCCTCACCCGAAATCCTATTCCTTGGGTCAGTTGGCGTTGCACATCGCCTCCACGCAGGGCAACGTCGCTGCCTTGGCCGCGATGGATACCGTGGAAGCCCCGGTTTTCTCTCAACCGGAAGCCCAGAGCCGCCAGGAAATCCTCGACACTTTTTCCAAAAGTCTCGAGAGCGCCAAAGAGACCCTCGGCAAAATGGATGACGCCCGGCTGACCGCGCCGTGGACCTTGACCCGGAACGGCAAAACCATCATGTCCGTCCCCCGGATCGGATTTGTCCGCTCCGTCCTTCTAAACCACCTCTATCACCATCGCGGCCAGCTCTCCGTGTACCTCCGGATGCTTGAAGTTCCGGTGCCCTCGATCTACGGCCCCAGCGCGGACGAAAATCCGTTCGCCTGAAACGAAAATCAACCGCACTAAATTCAATTTAAGGAGACGATCATGGCCTCAGCGGCAGAAATGAAAAAAGTAAACGCACCGAAAGTCGTATCGCCAAACGAATGGCTCGTGGCCCGCACCGAATTCCTGCAGAAAGAAAAAGAATTTTCCCGCCTGCGCGACGAACTAAGCCGCCAGCGCCGCGAACTGCCGTGGGAAAAAGTTGAAAAACCTTACGTCTTCGAAGGTCCCCACGGCCAGGTAACGTTCGCCGATCTGTTCGACGGCCGCGGCCAGCTGATCGTCTATCACTTCATGTTCGGACC
>PMHK01000190.1:0-268 GCA_003156635.1 Acidobacteriota bacterium
AGCAGGTTCTCGCGCAATTCCTGGCGCACGCTGCGCTGCGCCACTCTTTCTTCCGACCACTGACTGCGGCGAAGTTCGCCAAGACTTTTCGGCAGAGAATTCATGAGGGCCCCAGATATTTCGAGCGACGCGGCGGCGTGAGGCAAATTCCGCGTCTGATGGATATTATAGAGTATGGGAGGCTGCGAGGATACTTTCGTTTCAGGGGCTAAAAATGGCCCGATTAGGATTAGTTGGCGCCGTGGGTGTGGCCGTTGCCGGCGATGTG
>PMHK01000190.1:289-22348 GCA_003156635.1 Acidobacteriota bacterium
TGCCGGTTGCGCTGCTGCTGCCGGAGACGGGGAATCAGGTCGTTCATCCACTGAGTCAGGAAATCCTGGCGTCCGGGCTCATCGCGGAGTTCCAGAATGACCTGGCGGTCGTCAAGATTCAGGGGCAGGCGGGCGGCCATGCGGTAGGAAAGTTCGCCCGGCTTTTCGGAGCTGGTGGTGACCCAGGGCTGGTCGTAGAGCAAGGCATGGCACTCCTGAAAAACTTCCAGGAGCGCGGTTTCCTTTTGCTGCAGTTCGCGTTTGGAGACCGGAGTGATGTCCTCGGCGAGGTACTCGACGATTGCTTCGCGATATTCGCGTTCTTCGAGGAGTTCGATCACGCGAAAAACCGAGCGGCCTTCGGTGAGGATTTCCAAGCGGCCGTCCGGATATTCTTTCAGCCGCTGAGTAATGGCCGCGGTGCAGCCGACGGTGGCGACGCCTTTGTCGGTGGCGAGAATGATGCCGAATTCGATTTCTTCGCCGAGGCAGCGGCGGACCATCACGCGATAACGATGCTCGAAAATNNAGCACGACGTTCAGCGGAAAAAGTGGGATCCGAATTCGTTTCATCGCATATGGCCGGTGCAGCTGGCGATTCTGAATCGAACTACCGCATCAGAGACAGCAGAGCCTGCATCTCGTCGCGCGCGTGCATGTCGCCGGCATTTTGCGCTACGAGAATGCCCTCGGACAAAAGTTTGCGCGCTCGTTCGATTTCGCCCACGCGCGAAAGATGCTGGCCGAACTGAAAATATCCGGCGACATAGGCCGGGTTGCTTTCGAGCAACTTCTCGAAATGCCCGGTGGCGGCTTGATCGTCGCCGGACTTGGTACATTCCAGGGCCAGGCCGTAACGCGCGAAGGCATCGCCGGGCTTTTCGGCGACGAACTGCTCCAGGACTTCGCGACGGGTTTTCTGGGTCGGGGGCATCGGTTAACTAGATCATTATAGCGATCAAGGGCACCTACGCCAAGAGGCCGAAGGTTCAGCGCGCAGCGGACAAATAGGCCGCGACGTTGGCGGCGGTCTGGAAGCCGTTTTCGACACATTTCGCGAGCGATGGTCCGTCCAAATAATTTCCAGCGAGAAATAGTCCCGGCAATCCTTTTTCAGCGTGGCGAATTGATTCGACGACTCGCCCATGGCCGACGTTGTATTGAGGCAGGGCTCGCGGATACTTCCAAATTTTGGTCACGAGCGGTTCTCCGCTGATGCCGAGNNAGCATCGCATTGTCGTGATGGACGATTCGGGCAATTTCCGGATCGGAGTGCTGCACGATTTCGAGATCGGTGGCGCCCCCAATGAAACTGGTCATGGTGACGGTGCCTTCCGGGCCGCGGCCGGGAAATAATGATGAATTCCAGACGGTGCCGAGGGTTCTGATTTTCTCTTTGCGCGGAACCAAAAAACCGAAACCGTAGAGCGGATCGAGTACCTGCGGCCGTTGGTATCCGGCGGCTAGCACTGCGACGGGCGCGTAGGCGATGCCGGACAAAGCCGCGGAAAGAGACGGCGAAATTCCACGAATCAGCTCAGCAGTGGCGTAGGCGGGCGTGGCAATCACGACGGCGGATGAGGAATTCAATCCGCTGCCGCCGGATTCAGCCAGCTCAAAATCAAAAACGGNNGGGAGCGGACCGCCTGGAACTCACTCGGGCGACGTTGACTCCGGCATACAAATTGGCGCCGAGGGTTTTGGCGATGGCACGAGGGAGCGTGGCCACGCCTTTAGGAAAAGAGCAGAGCGGCGGTCGCGGCGTTTTGGTATCGCCCCTGGAGCGCGACTTCATAGCGCCGCGCAGCACGCTGCCGTGTTGGCGTTCCCACTGGTCGACCTGAGGGAATGCGGCGCGAAGACTCAACCGTTCCGGATCTCCGGCGTAAACGCCCGAAACGAAAGGCGCGACCAGATATTCGAGTATTTCGTTGCCGAATTTGCGACGCACGAAACTGGCGATGCTTTCATCGTCGGCCGGCGGTTTGGTTTTTCGCCAAGGCTCGGAAGCGAGCTTCCAACGCGAACCGGGCGCCAGAAATGGCGATCGCAACATCGCTTGCGGCGACATCGGCATCTTCTGGAGACGCTGGCCTTTTACGATGAAGCGCGGCGCGCTGGGGTCGGCGATTTGCAGTTCGGCTTCGAGGCCGAGCTCGCGGACCAGGGTGAGGAGCGGCTCGCCGCCCAAAAAACTCTGCGGTCCCGACTCGAACAAAAAGCCATGAGTTTCTTCGCGATCGATCACGCCGCCGGAATTTGGGGATCGTTCCAGAACCGTGGCGGATATGCCGAGCTGGCCCAGGCGATAAGCACAGGCCAAACCGCAGATTCCGGCGCCGACGATCGTTACGCGCTGGGTTAGTTCGGTCATTCGAGATCGCTAGAGAGTTTTGGAAAAAAGCGGGCGCTGGTCCATTTGCTGCTCGCGCAGATAGCGGTCGAAGGCCATGGCTACGTTGCGGATAAAAATGCGGCCCAAGTTGGTGACGCGAATCTGGTGGGGTTCCAGAATCACCAGGCCCTCATCGGCCGATACCTTCAGCTGCTCGAGTTCCGGCGCGAAATATTCGTCAAAAGAAATCGAAAATTCCTTTTCGATTTCCTGCTTGGGAATCACGGTGTGGCAGAGCAGCCGGCTGATCACCGCGCGGCGCAGGATATCGTCCGGGGAGAGCTGGTATCCGCGGGCAGTGGCGATGCCGCGGGCCGGGATGGTGTTCTGATATGCCGCTACTTCTTTGAGGTTTTGGGCGTAGGCGCCGGCCACGGAGNNACGGCCAGTTCGTCACCGGGAACGGCGAAATGGTCCATACCGATGTAGATGTATCCGGCGCCGAGAAAATGTTCCAGGGCGGTGCGAAAGATTCGGAATTTCTCCATGCCCTGGGGCAGATACATTTGAAACGAACCCTGTTGTTTTTTGAGCCAGGGAACGTGGGCGTAGCTGAACATGGCCACGCGATCGGGCGCGAGGGTAAGAGTTTTATCGATGGTTGCGCGGAAGCTGTCGGTGGTCTGATGGGGCAGGCCGTAAATCAGGTCGACGTTCAGGCTTTCGAATCCGAGTTCGCGCGCGGCGAGGATCAAATCGCGAGTCATTTCGTAGGGCTGAACGCGGTGGATGGTTTCCTGCACTTTGGGCTGAAAATCCTGAATGCCCATGCTCAGGCGATTGAAGCCGAGGCGGCGGAGGCTTTCGAGATGGGCGCGGTTGGTGACGCGCGGATCGATTTCGATTCCAATTTCGGCGTCGCTCGAAAAGGTGAATCGTTCGTGGGCGTGGCCGAAAAGATCTTCCATTTGGGCGGGAGTGAGATAGGTCGGCGTGCCGCCGCCCCAGTGAAATTGAGTGACTTCACGTTTTTTGGAGACACGCGCGCCGACGTGGTCGATTTCGTCTTTGAGCGCTTTCAAGTAGGGAATCGTTACGCCTTTGTCTTTTTGGATGGAAACATTACAGGCGCAGAACAGGCAGAGGCTTTCGCAGAAGGGAAGATGCATGTAGAGCGACACCGGCGCGGCAGCAGCGTCGGCCTGGAAATAATATTTTTCCAGATCATCCGGGCCGAAATCGTCCTTCCAGACCGGCGCGGTGGGATAACTGGTGTAACGAGGCCCGGGGCGATTGTATTTTTCGAGGATCGCGTCGGTGATCTGACCGATTTCGAGAGAATCCGCCGAATTGGTGATGGCGTCCGACATAGTTTTTTAACGCTAGCTCGCGCGAATCGGCGAAGCAACCGGCGCGGCCTGACCTGCGGCGACGAAGGCTTGGGCGTTGGCGACGGGGGTGTTGGGGAGTATCCCGTGGCCTAGATTCAGAATATGCCCGATGCCGGAGGTTTTGGCTACCGCGGAGGCGGCCGCTGCCCGGACACCTGCTTCTGCTTGCAGCAAAATCGTCGGGTCAACATTTCCTTGCAGCGCGAGGTGCGGACCTAGAATTTTGCGCGCTTCGGCCAGATCGGTCCGCCAGTCGACGCTGATGACGTTCGCACCGGATTGGCCGAGGTGCCGCAGCAGGTGCTGCGAACCTTTAGCGTATAGGATTTTTGGAATATTCTCAGTCGCGAGCAGTTCGTAGACCAGTTGGGTGGCCGGAAGTTCGAAGGCGGCGTACTCCGCTTCGCTCAATTCTCCGGCCCAGGTGTCGAATAGTTGGATCACCGCAGCCCCGGCTGCGATCTGCGATTTCAAGTATGCAGCGGTCGCTCGCGCGATACGTTCGAGCAGCTCACGCACGGTTTCCGGTTCGTCGCGCAGCATTTGCTTGGCGTGGGAAATGTCGCCGCGGGTTCGCCCTTCGATCATGTAGCACGCCAGGGTCCAGGGAGCTGCGGCAAAACCGATGACCGGCACCGTCGGGCCCGCTTCCTTGCAGATGGCGCGAATCGCGTCACCCACGAAACGAGTATCACGCTCGGGGTCAAAATCGCGCAGTCGGCGTACGGCGGCCAAGTCCCGCACAGGATTTGAAAGGACCGGGCCGGAATCGGGGACGTCCAGCGGCAGTCCCATCGCTTCGGCAACAATTAATATGTCGGAGAAAACGATGATGGCATCAACGCCGACGATCCGAAACGGCTGCAGCGACACCTCTGCGGCGACATCCGGGGTCTTGCAAATTTGCAGGAACGTGTGAGTCTTGCGAACTTCTTGATATTCAGGGAGATAGCGCCCCGCCTGGCGCATGATCCAGACCGGGACGCGATCGACGGGTTCGCCTCGGCAGGCGCGCAGAAACAGGTCCTTGCGATTTAACGCTGCGGAAGTCTTCGGTGCTCGATTTTCGACGGCGCTGGATTCGGGAGCCATGCGTTCTATGCCATGATAGCAGAAGCGATTTCGCGCCGCACGGGCGGGCATTCTGGCACGGGATTGCCCATCCCGGGACCATGGGGGCATGGGTTTGGCGCTATAATCGGCTGAAGCGGCGCCATTTCGGATTGAAGATCGCGGGTTGAAGAGGGTCCAGGGTTAATGCATCACCTCGGCTACTGGAGTCTGGCGGTGTACGCGGCGAGTTTCGCCTGCTACGCCTGGAATCTGTACGTCCCGAATCCTTGGGTCGGCCGAATCGCGACGGCGCTGCTTGCTGCCGGAATCATTGTTCATTATTTCTACCTGTATCAGCGTTCGCTGATGCTGCATACGGTGCCGTACGACGATTTGTACGGCTCGATGTCCTTGTTTGCGTGGCTGCTGGGCTTAACGTATTTGGGTCTGGAATTTTTCCACCGCCAGCGGTCGGTGGGAGCGTTTGTCACTCTGCTTTTGATCTGCTGGATTGGCGCGCTGCGCGTTCTGACGCCGCGTGCGCTGCCGGTGCCGACGGTTCCGCACGGCGCGCTTTTTGCGCTGCATGTCACGCTGAATACCTGGGCCTACGCCGCGTTCGCGTTGTCGTTTGTATTGAGTTTGATTTATCTGATCCAGGATCGAGTTTTGCGATCGCGCCGGCTCGGTACGGCGTTCTGGCGGTTCCCGGCGCTGGACGTTCTGGATCGCATGGCGCGCAGCAGCGTTTACGTGGGACTGGTGGCGTTGATCGCGGGTGTGAGCATGGGGTTAGTCTGGCAACACCGGCTGAGCGGGGGATATTCGCTGGGGGATCCGAAGGTCATAATCACCGTGGCGATCCTGGGCGTGTATCTCGCTTACTTGTTTCTGGCGCGTAATGCGGCGTGGCGCGGGGCGCGGGCGGCATTGTTGTGTGCGCTGAATTTCGTGATCGTACTGTTCAGCTATACGTTCGTCAATTTGTACCTCACGCGCTTTCACCGGTTTCTCTGATGACGACGAGCACCACGGATCGCAACAACACGGTGCGGATCAAAGTTGCGCTGATCGGCTGCAATCATTTGACGGCGCCGGTCGAACTGCGCGAGCGCATTATTTTTTCCACGCAGCAGGCCTTGCAGGCCGCCGATGAATTGCGGCATCAGGGCATTTTGGAAGAAGCGGTGGTTATTTCAACCTGCAACCGAAGTGAATTGTATGGCGTGCCGGGAGATTTAGCGGCGTCGGCCACCGAGGCGATGGAGGAGTATTTTACTTCGTTTCACCAGATTCCGCGCAGCGAATTGCATGGACGTTTGTATCGTTGGAGTGGCCCCGAAGCGGTCCGACATTTGTATCGAGTGGCGGCGGGGCTAGATTCGATGCTGCTGGGCGAAGCTGAAATTCTGGGCCAGTTGCGCAGCGCTTACAATCAGGCGCTGGATCATGGCGCGACCGGTCCGATTCTGAACCGGATGTTTCAGGGCGCGCTGGAAGTTGGGAAACGAGTGCGCAGCGAAACGGAAGTGGGCGCGCGGCCGATGTCGGTGGCGCTGGCGGGCGTGAAACTTGCCGAGCGCGTGTTCGGAAATTTGAAGGGACATTCAGCGCTGATTTTGGGCGCGGGCGCGGTCGCGGAACAGGTGGTGGAACACATGCGCGCGCGAGGGATTGGGAATTTGCGCGTGGTGAATCGGTCGTTCGATCGGGCGGCGGAACTCGCGCAACGCGTCGGCGGCGAAGCGGTGGCGTGGGAGTCGCTCGAAACGGAACTGGGCCTGCCGGATATTTTGGTCACTTCGGTTACGGCGAGCGGGCCGATACTCACACGATCGATTCTGGAGCGGGCCTTGGCCGCGCGTTCGGGCCGGTCGATGTTCGTGGTGGATCTCGCGGTACCGCGGAATGTCGCGGAAGATGCCGCCGGGCTTTACAACCTGTATCTCTACAACATCGATGATTTGGGCGAGATCGTGGCACAGAACAAAAAGGCTCGCGAATCGGAAATTCCTCGAGTTGAAGCGATTATTGCGGAGCATATCGATAAATTTGAAGCATGGCGCGGGGCGCTCGAGGCAGGATCGATCGTCAGCGATCTGCGCGAACAATTCCACCAACAGCGAGAAATTCTAATTCGTGAACAGCTGAAAGATATGGACGAGGTCTCGGCGGGAGAGCGCGACCGCATCGCGCACATCACCGAAAAGCTGATCGAGCGTTTGCTGGAACATCCCGAACAGAAGCTGAAACATGGTCGAGGCATGCGCGGACGGCTGGCGGGACTCGAAGCGATGCGACATCTATTTGGGCTCGACGAGGAAAAGAAGTGACGCTGCTGCGGATTGGCACGCGGGGCAGCGCGCTGGCGCGGTGGCAGGCGAATCATGTGCGCGAAGCGCTAGGCACGACCTGCGGCGTAGAATCGGAAATTGTGGTGGTGAAAACGTCCGGAGATAAAACGTCCGCGCCGGTGGAGCAAATTGGCGTGATCGGGGTCTTCACCAAGGAACTGGAAGACGCGCTGCTCGATGGGCGTGCGGATTGGGCGGTCCACAGCATGAAAGACGTGCCGACGGAATTTTCCGAGTTGTGCCGGGTGGCCACAGTGTTCGAGCGTGAAGATCCGCGCGATGCGCTGGTTTCTTTTCGTGGCGAGACGCTGGAAAATTTGCCGCGCGGCGCGCGGATTGGGACCAGCAGCCTACGGCGCGCATCACAATTGCGGCAGTTCCGGCCGGATTTTCAAATCATCGAGATTCGCGGGAACGTCGACACCCGCCTGCGGAAGGTGGCCGAAGGCGAATATGATGCGGTGGTGCTGGCCAAGGCAGGAATCGTGCGGCTGGGTCACGCGTCGCGCGTCGCCGAAGTTCTGTCGCCCGAGATTGTACTTCCGGCCGTAGGGCAAGGCGCCCTGGGTGTGGAATTCATGGCGTCACGCGAAAAGGAATTTCGTTTGGTGGATCAACTGATCGACCGGAATACGATGCTCGCGGTGAATGCCGAACGTGCGCTGCTCGCGGACATTCAGGGCGGCTGCCGGCTGCCGCTCGGGGCCTGGGCGCGCCTCGAGGCGGGCGAGATGGTTATCGACGCTTGTGTGCTGGCGGCCGACGGCACCGAAAGCATTCGCCGCCGGCGGAAAAAAGTTTGTCATAACGAACGCGACGCTGAAACCCTGGGAAAGGAAGTGGCGGGCGAACTTCTCGGAGCGGGCGCCGAGCGTCTGCTGCATCTCGCGGGAAGGTCCGTTGCATAAACAGCCGCTGTCCGGAAAAATCGTGGTGAATACCCGTGCGCCGGAACAGGCGCAGGAACTTACCGCCGCATTGGAAGCGCTCGGCGCGGAAGTGCGGCAGTTGCCAATGGTGAGTTTTGCGCCACCGGAAAATTCCACCGACTTAGATGCCGCGTTGCAGCGTTTTCCAGAATTCGACTGGGTGATTTTCACCAGTCAAAACGCCGTGCGGTTTGTTTTTCGCCGCGGGTGCGAATTGAAATCGAGACGTTCGACGCAGCCGGCTCGTCCCTTGATCGCTGCGGTGGGCCGGGCGACGGCGCAGGCGGCCCGGAATCTGGATATTCGCGTGGATTATGTCGCGGAGAATCAAAGTGGTGAGGCGCTGGCCGCTGAACTGGGCGGGCGCCTAGCCGGAAAGAAAGTGTTCTTACCGCGCAGTGACCGCGCCGATCACCGGATGCCCTCGGCGCTGCGCGCAGCCGGCGCGGAGGTGCTGGAAGTGGAAGCCTACCGAACCACCGCGCCCGAGTCAGTCGATTCGGGCGTGCTGGAATCGATCAAGGGGGCCGGGGTGCACGCGGTGGTTTTTGCCAGCCCGTCGGCCTTCGACAATTTCCGGACGGCGATGACGGCGGACCAGGTTGTGGATTTATCGAAACGGGTGCAGTTCTGCGCGATTGGGCCGACCACGGCCGGCGCGATTCGCGAGGCGGGAGCGCGCGTGGCGATCGAGGCCGACGAATTTTCGGTGGCGGGTTTGGCCGAGGCGATGGCGAAGTATTATGGGAAGTCGCCAAGTATTGTGAGGCATTCATGAGTTTTCCCACTCACCGGCCGCGCAGGTTGCGGCGCAACGAAGCGCTGCGCGGGTTGGTGCGCGAGACCAAACTTTCGGTGAGCAGTATGGTCTACCCCATGTTTGCCTGCCCGGGCACGAAAGTTCGAACCGAAGTGAGTTCGATGCCGGGAATTTTTCAGCAGTCGGTCGATCAAATCGTGGAAGAGTGCCGCGAGGTCGCGGGGCTGGGTATTCCGGCAGTTTTACTTTTTGGCCTGCCGGAAAAGAAAGACGCGCTGGCCAGTGAAGCAGCCGACCCGCGCGGTCCGGTGCAGCGCGCGGTGGAAGCGATCCGCAAGGCTAAATTGAATCTGCTGGTGATCACCGACGTGTGCCTCTGCGAGTACACCGATCATGGGCACTGCGGGGTCATCGAAAATGAGCAGGTGCTGAACGATCCGAGCCTGATTGTTCTGGCCGACGCGGCGCTTTCGCATGCGCGGGCCGGCGCGGACATCGTGGCGCCTTCGGACATGATGGATGGGCGGGTAGCCGCGATTCGCCGACGGCTGGACGAAAATAATTTCGAAGACCTGGCGATCATGTCGTATGCCGCAAAATATTGTTCCGGTTTTTACGGGCCGTTTCGCGAGGCGGCGCAGTCCGCGCCGCAATTTGGCGATCGCCGCAGCTACCAGATGGATCCGGGGAACGCGCGCGAAGCATTGCGCGAGGTGGCCACGGATCTGGAAGAAGGCGCGGACATGATTATGGTGAAGCCGGCGATGCCGTATCTGGACATTGTCCAGAAGGTGCGCGAGCGGTTCGATGTTCCGGTGGCGGCCTACAACGTGAGCGGCGAGTATTCGATGGTGAAGGCGGCGGCGCGGAACGGCTGGATCGACGAGCAGCGCGTGGTGCTGGAGATTTTGACCGGCATTCAACGGGCCGGCGCGGAAATTATCGTGACGTATCACGCGAAGGACGCGGCGCGCTGGCTGAAAGCGTAGTTGGGCGACAAGGACCGGACCGAATCGATAATGGCGAGCGGGACTTCCAAAGGCGTAAACCAAAAAGTGAATGACGAGGCGCGGCCGCGATCGACGGAGATCTTCGAGCGCGGTAAAAAAACTTTGGTGGGCGGAGTGGACAGCCCGGTTCGCGCGTTTCGCGCGGTGGGCGGCACGCCGCTGGTGATCGATCACGCGCGGGGAACGAAACTCTACGACGTCGATGGCCGGGAATATCTCGATTACGTTTGTTCGTGGGGCGCGCTGATTTTGGGCCACGCACATCCGGAGGTGGTGGCAGCGGTGAGCGACCAGGCGGCGAAGGGAACGAGC
Organism: Acidobacteriota bacterium; assembly: GCA_003156635.1. GTDB lineage: Bacteria > Acidobacteriota > Terriglobia > Acidiferrales > UBA7541 > Palsa-295. Next base: position 10,434 of record PMHK01000190.1, read on the forward strand.
TATGGCATGACGTCGCCACTCGAAATCGAATTGGGCGAAATGATTGTGAAAGCCGTCCCTTCGATAGAAATGGTTCGGTTCGTAAGTTCCGGAACCGAAGCAGCGATGTCCGCGGTGCGCCTGGCGCGCGCATTTGCCGGCCGCGACATGGTCATCAAATTCGAAGGCTGCTATCACGGACACTCGGATGGATTCCTTTCGGAGGCCGGCTCGGGACTGGCGACGCTGGGAATCGCGGCGTGCCCCGGTGTGCCGGAAGCGTTTGCCAGCCTGACGCTGAATACTCCGTTCAACGATTTGGATGGCGTTGAAAAACTATTCAAAAAGCATCCGAACAAAATCGCGGCGATCATCGTAGAGCCGGTCGCGGCGAATATGGGCGTGGTCGCGCCCGCGCCGGGATTTCTGGAAGGCTTGCGCGAGATTACGAAGCGGGAAGGCGCGCTGCTGATTTTCGACGAAGTGATTACCGGTTTCCGGATGGCGTACGGCGGCGCGCAGCAGGTCTACAAAATCGTGCCGGATCTCACGGTGATGGGGAAGATCATCGGCGGCGGATTGCCGGTCGCGGCGTATGGCGGCAAACGCGAAATCATGGAACGGGTGGCGCCGCTCGGGCCGGTCTACCAGGCCGGAACGCTGGCGGGTAACCCGCTGGCGATGCGCGTGGGACTGGCGATGCTCCCGAAATTGCAAGCAACTGGATTCTACGAAGAGTTAAATCGCAAGACGTTGCGGCTGGCCGAGGGGTTGAGGTCCGCGCTGCGCGAGACGGGCGTCGAAGGCGTCGTGAATGGCGCAGGATCTTTGCTTACGATTTTCTTTGCGGGTAATCCGATCCGCGATTACACCGACGCGAAGAAATCCGATACGGCCCGATTTGGAAGATTCTTCCAGGAAATGCTGCGGCGAGGAGTTTTTCTGCCACCATCGCAATACGAAGCGCTTTTCGTTTCGGCGGCGCATACGGACGCGGAAATCGACCAGACGATTGCGGCGGCGCGCTCGAGTCTCGGCGCTCTGGCGAACAACTGATTCGCCGCGAATGTCCCACGCCTGAAATCCGAGTGTTGGTGCGACCGCGCTTACCCTCAAACAAGCGAATAATCCTCGAAGCGAAGGCCCTGCGAAACTCTTGAAAACAAGAAAATTACGGGAGCTGTGATTGCCCGTTCAAGGAAACCGTTTTCCTTTTCGCCTCGCTCTAATCGCTCCGCGGGCAGGTCTTAAGTGGCTTCGTTTCAGGCTTTAGCGGTCATAGGACGGATGGTACTGCCGTTGCTCCTTGGGCCAGCGTCGGTTTAGGCGCCGGCCAGGAGCCCCCTTCCATGATTCTTGCGGTTGCGACACTGTTGCTTCAGTTCCAGGCGGTCCCAGCCACGATCTCGAGTGGGTCCAACACTCCAACAAATTCGCAAACTTCGACCCTGGCGTTAGCAGCGGCCGCGTCGCCCGCTCCTGCTGCAAAACCTATATACGTTACGTCGGAAACCGAATCGTCTTCCAGCCGGATGAACGTAGCGTCGGTGGAACTGGTCAGCGAAAATTCAAAGCCGGGTGCGGTGAAGCCTGTTTCGTTTGATACGGCGCAAGAAGGCCAGACGCTTTCGACGATGCGCATTCCGGAATCGCAGTCTTCGAAAGAAAACGCGATCGAGCGTGCGGTCAATTCGCCATCGCGCCGGCAATGGATCGCCCTGGCGATTATCGAACATGGCGCGGCGGGGTTTGATGCGTATTCGACCCGGCAAGCGGTAGGTCACGGCGCGGTGGAACAGGATCCCTTGATGCGTCCTTTCGCGGGCTCGCCCGCGATTTACCTGGCGACGCAGGTGGGTCCGGTGCTTTTCGATTTGCTGGCGCGGCACATGCAGCACAGCGAATATCCGTTGGTGCGCCGGGTTTGGTGGATGCCGCAAACGCTGAGCGCCGGAATTTCGATTTTCTCGGGCGTGCACAATTTGCACGTGGCCAGCAGCCTGCAGTAACGAATTTGTAGCCGTAGCGCAATGCAGTGAACCTTTCTTTCCTGGCGGGAAGAGGCTCGAAGGCACCCGGTTCTCCTCCGGGTGCCTTTTTCTTTTGGTGCCGAGGATAATCGCGCGGCAGCCTTTTGGGGCGGACTAAGACGCAGGGACCGAGGTTTTCGCGGCGCTCTTCTTCATCCACTCCGCCGCTTTTTGTGCGGCTTCCACCGCTCCCGAGACCTCGGAGATGGGGCCTACCGAATCGGTATTCGCGAAAAAAATGCGATCGAACGGCTGATTGGCGACGGGAATCACTTTAGTGAAAGTTCCGGGCGCGGGCAGGAACATCGGATGGCCCCGGCGGTAGAAATGGACCTCGAGCGGTTCGGCCGACTGGAACTCAGGCTGCAGCGCCTGGAAGTCCGTCAGCACTCGCGCGGCCAGGCGCTGGCAGGAGCCTAGGTCCAGCAGCGTACTGCGTTGCGCTTCGGTCAGCGGCGTGTAAAACGTCAAAATATTATTCTTCTGTTTGTATCCCGGTTGTTTCTGCAAAACCCAATCCGCCACGATGAAGTCGCTGAAGCAATTTCCCGGGCACCAGGTGTCGTAAGCGCGATTGTAGATAGGCTGGTCGAAAATCATGTTGATCACGGGGTACGGACAATAGCGATAGGACAGCATCGCTTCGTGCTGATCGTCGGGTAATCCGGCGACCAACCGCGCGGTGATGAATTTGGGCGTCGCCATCACTACGTGTTTTGCGGCGACGGTCTGCAACTTTCCGGCGGAAGAAAATGTAATCTGCACTTCTGATTTCTGCGGCGTCACTGAAACAATGGTCGCGTCGGCGATCATTTGTTCCGTGTGTTTCAGTTGCAGCGTGGCCGCCAGTTTCGCGGAGAAGGCGCCATTGCCTCCGGGCAGGGTTACGCGGGTGTCTTCGGCCTGATTTTGGTAAGCGAAGTCGGTAACGGCGACGAGCAGCGAGGTATCTTCCGACGCTGCGCCCCAATTCGACGCTCCGTAGCCATCCCACCACTGTTTGAGTTCGGGTGCGTAGTCCTTCAGATAATCGGCGAACGACTGCGCGTCGAGATGCTCGGCATCTTTTTCGGGATCAAGTTTTAGAAATTCGCGGCGGAACTTTTTGAAGCTTTCCTGGACGGACGCGGGATAAGGCAGCTGTTCGAGGCCGGCCCGCCAAAAATCAGGTATCCATTTCTGGTTGATGATGGATGGGTCGGGGAAATTTATGGGCAGGAGCGTGAGGCCGATCTCCTGCGCGAGTTGCTGGCTGACCGTGCCCTGCTCATCGAAAGCGGAGCCGGTGGCGAACCCTTGGCCCTGATAGTCCTCGNNCTCGTATCGTTTGGTGACGGGCTGCGGCGCGAACGTTTTTCCATCGCGGACCTGGTGGCAGATGGTGAAGTGATCGCCGTCGACCTCGGCTTTGGGCGGGTTGGCCTGGGCCAGCAGCGAGAGATCGATCGGGCAACCCGCCGCGATCGAGCCGGAGACCGCAAATTTCAGAAAGTCCCTGCGCGTTTCGCTCATGCCGGTTCTCCCGTTCCCGCGGTGGCCAGTACGGCCGCGACTTTTTCGCTGCCGCGCTGCGAGCGGGTGCGCAGGCGGTACCAGATCAGGATNNGTGATGCCGCGGCGCAGGCGCGACCAGATTTCGAGTGGCAGCGTGTTGTCGCGGCCGAACAGGAAAAAGCTCACCGCAATTTCGTCGAGCGAAAGAGTGAAGATCAGCAGGCCCGCGGCGAGCACCGAGGCGCGAAGATTCGGCAGCGTTATGCGCCAAAAAGTGCGCCACGGGCTGGCGCCCAGGTCGAGGGATGCTTCCTCTTGGGCACGGTCCATCTTTTGCAATCCGGCGAATATTTCGGTGGTGGCGACGGAGATCAGCGCGGTGCCGTGGCCCAGGGTGATGGTGATCAAACTCAAGTTCATTCTGGCACCGACAAACAGCATGAGTAGGGACAGGCCGGTGATGATTCCGGGAAGAATGAGGGGCAGCAGAACTAAACGACGAAAAAGCGATTTGCCCGGAAAGTCGGTGCGATCAAGCGCGAGAGCTGCCGGCATTCCCAAACCGAGTGCGATTGCTACTGCGGCGGCAGCTACCTTCAGGCTGTTCAGCACCGAGTCCCATAGCGCTCCGTCGGCGAAAAGCTGGCGATACCATTCGAAGGTCCAACTGGCCGGAGGAAATCCGCCGACGCCGGAACCGCTGAAGGAATAAACCACCAGAACGATGATCGGCAGATACAGAAACGCGTAGACCAGCCAGGTATAGGCGGCCAGCAGCGGCGCACGACCGGAGGAGAAGCCGCCGCTCATGAGACTTTCAACCTTTTTTCCAGGCGTTCGGTGGTGAAAAGCAGCGCCATGACGATGACCATCATGAAGAAGGCGATCGCCGCGCCGAGCGGCCAGTTATAGGCTGCGCCAAACAGGCCGACGACGATATTTGAAATCATGATGCCGCTCGAACCGCCGACCAGCAGTGGGGCGAGAAAATCGCCGAGGGTCAGCACGAACGCGAAGGTGGCTCCAGCGATTACGCCGGGCAACGAAAGCGGCAGGATCACGCGGCGGAACGTCGACCACGGCGACGAACCCAGGTCGTGTGAGGCTTCGACCAAATTGCGCGGAATGTGTTCGAGCGAGGCGTAGATCGGCAGAATCACGAATGGCGTGTAGATGTGAGTCAGGACCAGCACGACGGCAAATGGGCTGTAGAGCAGAAAGGGAAGCGGGACCAACGTGATCTGATGGCTGGCGGCGAGATGCAGATTGACTGAATTCTGAATGGCCAGCAGCAAATCGGTGGCGTGGGTGAAACGCAGGACTCCGTTCAGCACGCCGTCGGTACCCAGAATCGTTTTCCAGGCATATCCGCGGACCAGATAGCTGGCCCACAGCGGAATAATCACCAGCTGATACAGCAGGTCTTTGCGTGTAGTGGCGTGAAACGACAAATAGTAGGCCAGCGGATAGCCGAGCAGGAGTGCGAAGCAGGTTACGGCCGCGGCGATGCGCATCGAGCGGAACAGAACGTCGCGATACAGGGAATTGCGCGCGAGCTCCAGATAATTCTGGAGGTTCCAATGGTGCACGATGGTCTGAATGGAGGAGACGGACCAAAAACTGTAGCAGAAAAGAATCGCGTACGGCACCAGCAGAAACGCGGTGACCCAGACAATCGGAGGAATCGCTACGGCGGCTTTGTAGGCGCGCGAGTACACGGTTAGTCTTCACCTGTTTCGCGGACGCGCACGGCGTCGTTGGCGTGGAATTCAAATTCGTGATCACCGTGGAGCGGCCCGGGATTGGTGATGCGGGCGCGGATGCGGGCGCCGTTGCCGCAATGGAGTTCCAGCATATCCATGGCGCCGCCAAAGGCCTGGTTGCGGATTGTTGCGCGGAAGCGCGCCGTGGAAACGTCGGGCGCAGAGGTTAGACCATCGACGGTGGGGACCAGGCGAATGCACTCCGGGCGCAAAGAGTAGGTGACCTTTCCGGGAGGGCCGAAGGTGCGCCAGACAATCGCGCCAGCGCTGGCGATTCCGTCGCGCACGTCGGCGCGCAGCAGATTGGTCTGGCCGATGAATTCGGCGGCGTAGGCGGTAGCGGGCTCGCCATAGATTTCGCGGGGGCCGGCAATCTGTTCTAAGTGTCCGGCGCGCAGCAGGGCGACGCGATCGGACAACGCCATGGCTTCTTCCTGGTCGTGTGTGACGAAAATAAAGGTGATGCCCACTTCGCGCTGTAAGGATTTCAGTTCGGTTTGCATCTGCCGACGCAGGTTGGCGTCGAGCGCCGAGAGTGGCTCGTCGAGCAGCAACACACGCGGGCGGTTGACCAGCGCGCGGGCCAGCGCGACGCGCTGTTGCTGTCCGCCGCTCAGGCGCGATGGCGCGGATTGGGCGAAGTCGGACATCTTGACCATGGCGAGCGCTTGCGTCACGCGGTCTGGAATTTCTGATTTTGGCGCGTTTTTTGCGCGCAACCCGTAGGCGACATTTTCGAAAACGGAAAGATGCGGAAAAATCGCGTAGCTTTGGAAGACGGTATTCACCTGGCGTTGGTGGGCGGGTATGGGGTCCAGCCGCGCGCCATCCATCAGGATTTCACCGCCGTCGAGACGTTCGAATCCGGCGATCAGACGGAGCAGCGTCGTTTTCCCGGAGCCGCTTTCGCCCAGGATCGTCAGGAACTCTCCGGACGCGACGTCGAGGGTGATGCCGCGCAGAACCGGGCGTGGTCCGAAACGCTTGAGCACGTGGCGAATGGAAAGCAGCGCGCGATTCGAGGTTTCCGAAACGTCGGCCACCGAGCGGGCTGGAGAATTGGTCATCGGCGGTCCTGACCAAGCGAGAGCCAATTCACTGGGTTGCTTTTACTTCGTTCCAGATTTCGTTGTATTTGCCGCGGCGCGGATAATTCTGCCAAAAATAGATGTGGGTCATGTACTCGTCGACGTTGTCGAGATGCAGCGATTTTCGTTGCGCATCGGTCAGCAGGGCGGCGGCCTGCCCGTTGGCCGGGTCATAGCCGGTGACATCGACGACCAGCTTCTGCGTTTTTGCTTCGATCATGTATTCGAGAAACTGCGTGGCCAGTTCCTTATTTTCGCTGGCGGAGGTGATCATGAGATGGTCGATCCAGCCGGTGGTGTTTTGGACCGGGATCGTTTCGCCGATGGGGAAGCCGAGCTGGCGCAGCTGGTTGGTCATCAGCGGCCAGCCCATGGCCGCGACGATTTCATGGTTCTGAAAAAGATTGGTCAGTTCGCCGCCGGTGGACCAGAATTTGCGGATGTTCGGCTTCAGCTCGATCAGCTTCTTTTTTACGTTGTCGAGTTCCTGATCGCTCAGGTTGTAGATGTGATCTGGGTCGGGCTTATCGTAGCCCAGCACCTGCGCGGCCATGCAGATCGAAGAGAGGTCGTCCCACAAGGAGATTTTATTTTTCAATTTCGGGTCCCACAGATCGGCCCAGGACGCGGGCGCCTGGGGGAAGGCGGTGGTGTCGTACAGCAGGGGATTGGGTCCCCAAACGAAGGGAACCCCGTAGACGTTGCCGTTGAGGCGAACCAGCGGCATCGCGCGCAATTTTTCGGAAAGCTGCGGATAGGAAGGAAGCTTGGACAGATCCAGCGGCGCGGCCAGCCCAGCGGCGGAGATCATGGTGGCCACATCGCTGGACGGCGAGATCACATCGTAGTTGCTGGCGCTGCCTCCGCGAAGTTTGGCCACCAGCTCATCGCTCGAGCCCATATAAGCGGCCTGCACTTTGCAATGATGCGATTCTTCGAACCCGCGAACGAACGAAGGATCGGCGTAGCCCTCCCACACCAACAGGCTTAGGGTTGGGGTTTTGGTCCCGCAGCCAAAAGAAAAAATCAGCGCCGCCGTCGCGCCGGCCGCCAAGAGAATGCGTTTTCCGCGATGTCTAACTTTCAATGTTCGGCTCCAGAGCGATGCAAAAAGCGTGCGTGTTTCAGAAGGTCGGCGGCGTATTCACCCACAACACCAAGGCGTCTTTCTTGCCCGGATTCCGCCAGTGATGCTCATTGCTGCTTTCGAAATAAAAACTATCGCCTTCCTGCAGGCAAAGACGTTCGCCATCGGCGACGGAGATTTCGAGCTTACCGCGCAGTATATAGAGAAATTCCTCACCTTCGTGCGCGTAAGATTCGCCGCTGCCGGCCGATGGCGCGATGCGGAACAGGTGCGGCTCCATCATGGTATTGCCCCAGGAAAGCAGCTCCATCCTCACCCCTGGGCCGGCATCGAGGATCTTGCGCTCGGCGGGAGTGACCCGGCCGGGATTCGCGTCCGACGGATTGAACAAAGAAAGAATTTTGATTTGATAAAACCGGGCCAACCGGCGCAAAGTAGCCACCGACGCAGTCATCTGGTCCCGTTCGATCGCACTTAGAAAACCGATAGAAACATCCACGGCGCTGGCCACCTGGCTGAGCGAATAGGATTTTTGCAGGCGCAGCCGGCGCAAACGGCGGCCGATCGAATTCGTGGTGGGGCTCGGCGCATTCGCGGCCAACAGTCCCTGGCTTTTGAGCAGGTGAACGATGGCCGGGGCGTTCATGCCGCGGGCCCGACGCAGAAATTGCGCGCGCTTGAGCACCCGGACGTCGCGCGGGGAATAGAGGCGGTATTTGCTCTGGGTCCGGGTCGGAGAAACCAGGCCCAGATTTTCCCAGGCGCGCAGGATGGTGGGCGAAATGCCGACCATGCGCGCCACTTCGCTGATGCGCAGATAACCGCGTGCGCGGGAATGACGGGCCGGACGCTTCCGGGCGGTGCGCAAATCAGTTTCCCCTTGACAACTTACGGACCATCTTCTAACGTTCGCGAATTATAGTAAGGTTTTTTCGAAAGCTGCAACCGAAAACTCAAAGTTAGGCGTCTGGGGGGAGTGGGCAGCGCCAGCTTTTTCCAAAGGAGCGGCTATGAAGCGCACGGCATGGGCGTGGGTGTATCTATTGGTGTTTGCGAGCCTGTTCGGATCCGGTGCGGCCTGGGGCCAGACCAACGGTGAAATTCGCGGCACGATAAACGACCCATCCGGCGCGGTGGTGCCCAATGCGACGGTCACGGCCAGGTTGACTGGCACGGATTCGGTTCGCGTGGTTACCTCCGATAAAGATGGCGCTTTCGTCATTCCCGAACTGGAGGTGGGAAGCTACGATGTGAGCACCGAAGCGCCGGGATTCAAGAAGTCGGTGACCACCGCAGTCGTAGTGACCATCGGGCACGTGAACTTCATCACGATCACCCTGCAGATCGGCGGCTCGGCCGATACGGTAACGGTGGAAGCCAACGCGGCGCAGGTCGAAACCAGCAGCACGCAATTAGGCGCGGTGATGACGGATACGGCGATCGTCCAACTGCCGATGAACACCAGAAACGCTTACAGCCTGCTGCAGTTGCAGCCTGGCGTGCAATCCCAGCTGGGTAATGACCTGTTTTTCGGCAGCGATAACGCCGGGGCGGTGTCGGTCAATGGCGGCCGGGGTCGGGCGAACAACTACATGGTGAACGGCGGCGACGGAAACGATATTTTCGTCAACGCCCCGGCGATTCAGCCTTCACCGGATGCCATCGAAGAATTTCGCGTTTTGACCAATACGTTTGACGCCGAATACGGGCGGAACTCGGGTTCGGTGGTGAACGTCGTCACCAAATCCGGGACGAACGCCGTACACGGCGATTTCTACGAGTTCATCCGCAACGATGCGCTGAACACCAGGGGATATTTCGATCCGTTTCTTCTGGACTACAAACAGAATCAATTCGGGGCCACGCTCGGCGCGCCGATCAAGAAAGACAAGACATTTATATTTGGTTCTTACGAAGGAAACCGGTTGATTCAGGGAATTTCTTCCGGCACGGTTGTTCTGCCTAGCACCGATGAAGTGAACGGGAACTTCGGAGGTCCGTTTCAGGGGGCGATTGGCGACCAGAATTTCGCGCAGGTGGTGCAAGCTCGTCCGGGGTGTACTGCGGCGCTAACGCCCAACGGCGCCGCGGCGTTAAACCAGGCGGCCCTTGGCAATACTCCGCAGCCGTATACCACAATTTTCCCGAACGGACAGATTCCCACCCAGTGTTTCGATCCCACCGCCCTGGGTGTGTACAACCAATACGTTTCGAAGTTTCAAGCGCAAGCCGACCCGACCACCAATCAACTGGTCTCCAGCGGCAACCGGAACCTGCGCACCGACCAGTTCACCGTTCGGCTGGACCACAGCATCACACCCTCCCAGAAATTCACCGCTTACTATTATTTTGAGGATGATAGCCGCACCGACCCGTTCTCTACCTTTCAAGCGGCCGGTGCGAACCTTCCGGGATTCGACGCGCTTTTCAAGACCCGCACACAGCAATGGAATCTGAGTCATACCTGGACCATTGGCTCAACCGCTGTCAACGAATTCCGCTTTAACTACTTCCGCGAATCGCAGGAAAGTCAGAACCATCCACTGCACACTTTCGCTAGCGTTCAAGATTCCTGTATCGACATTGCGCCGACCAATTGTTTTACCGACCCGGGCAATCCCGCCGCCGGAATCACAACGGATCTTCCCGGACGTGTCGGGCTTCCATTCATCAATGTTTCCGGAGGCTTTGCGATCGGCAACAACTTTGAGGGAGAACTTCCCCAAACCGGAAATACTTTCCAGTGGACGGACAACTACACGAAGACGATGGGCAAGCACACTTTCAAATTCGGTGGCGATGTCCGGCGCCAGCGTTTCGATCAATTTCTCTACTTCGAAGTCAGCGGAAACTATTCCTTCATTAACCAGGCGAATGGCGATCAAATCGCCGGAAACGATGCCTATCCGAACTACTTCCTGGGAGCCGCGGACTCCTATCAGCAGGGCTCGGCGCAGGGGGAAAACGTCCGTAACACGGCGCTCTATCTTTTCGCCCAGGACAGCTACAAGGTGTCGAATTCGGTCACCGTGAACTACGGCTTGCGCTGGGAACTCAATACTCCCTACTACGACCGCGGCAACCGCATTCAGACCTTCCGGCCCGGCCAGGCGACCACGCAGTATCCATGCTTTATTTCCGATACAAATGCCAGCGCCTTGGGTTTAAGTGGCGGTGATTGCGGACAGGCGACTACGAATGGCAACAACGCCGTCTTTCCTCTAGGCTTGGTATTTCCCGGCGATAAAGGCGTGCCGCGAGGCTTGACGACGACGTATTACAAGGCCTTCGCACCCAGAATCGGTATCGCCTGGAGTCCCGGAGCGACCGACGGATTGATCGCCAAGATCACTGGCGGGCCTGGAAAGTTGAGCGTGCGAGCCGGATTTGGAATCTTCTACAACCCAATTGAACAGTTAGTCCTGGAGCAGTTCAGTGCGGAACCGCCATTCGGCGGCAGTACTTTCCTTTCGCAGACGCTCTTTAATACTCCCTTCGAATTTCAAGCTGGCGGAAACGCGCCTAATCCCTTCACGGGCGTGATTAATCAGACTCCAACAACACCCTGCGCGGTCCAGGTGGCGGCGGCGACTGGGCCTCCGGGTTGCGTCGATTGGTCAACGTTCCGCCCACTTTTGCTCTTCGGCGAGTTCCAGCCGCACTTGAAATCGCAGTATTCCGAACAATATAACCTGACCATCGAACGCCAGCTGACCAAGGACATGCTTTTCCGCATTTCGTATGTCGGAACGCAGGCCCATCACCTCCTGGCCTCGCACGACCTGGACGCTGGCAATGCCCAAACGTGCGCGGAAATTGGACAGATTTATAACAACGATCCGACCGGGGTGCTTAACGGTGAAGGTTGTGGGCCGGTGGGCGCGGACGCCCCATATTTTATTCCAACGACCTACAGCAACGGAGCGCCGGTGATTATTCCGACCTTCACGCCACCGAATCAACCCTTTAAAGTGCCCGCTCCCACTTGTACGGGACTGCCGCTTCCATACAATGCCGGCGCAGGCGGAAATTGCATTCCGGGCGGAACCAATCTGGCCACGAGCAACGTCGCCCCCAACGGAATCACGTTCGTAGGTACGCGGCCGTTCTCGTCGCCGAATTGCCAGCCTCTATCGGCCGGCGGCGTCGGCTGCCCCTTGGACGGGGTTCCGGTTTTCAGCAACATTTTCGCGGAAGACACGATCGCCAATTCGAACTACAACGCCCTGCAGATTTCGGTGGAGAAAAACTACACCCACGGACTGCTGTTCCAGGCTTCGTACACCTTCAGCAAGGCNNCAGCCCGGTGTGGGAGCTGCCGATTCCAAAGCAAGAAGGAGTGGCGGGCAAGTTTGCGAATGGCTGGCAACTCTCGGCCATCATCACCTACCAGAGCGGTTTCCCCATCCGCATCGAAGACCAGAACGACGGCGAACTGGAGAGCAGCTTTTTCTTCGAGGACGCCAACACGCCG
>PMHK01000216.1:0-7780 GCA_003156635.1 Acidobacteriota bacterium
ACCGCAATCACTTCCGCGTTCGGGTCGATCACGAACAACGCGTCCGGCAAAGTCGTCATATTCTCGACGCCCGCGAAATTCTGCTTCAAATGCTTCAATTCGCGATCCAGCCGCGCCGCTTCCTTCTTGGAAAATTCCGCCATGCGGCCGTCTTCGGTCATGGCCTTCAGCAGTTTGAAGCGCTTGATCGATTTCTGCAGCGTCACCCAGTTGGTCATGGTGCCGCCCAGCCAGCGGTGGTTCACGTAGAACATGCCGCAGCGGTTCGCTTCTTCAGCGATCGCTTCTTGCGCCTGGCGCTTGGTTCCGAGGAAAAGAATTCGTTTGCCCTGTCCCGACAATTCGGACACGTAACGCGCCGCGTCGCGGAACATCTTCAGGGTCTTTTGCAAATCGATAATGTGGATGCCATTGCGTTCGCCGAAGATATATTCCTTCATCTTCGGGTTCCAGCGTCGCGTCTGGTGGCCGAAGTGAACTCCAGCCTCCAGCAGTTCTTTCATCGTAATCTCGACTCCCACCGTCTCTCCTTTTTTTGAAGGGGTACTTATTTCTCCGCCGTCACCATGCGACGACTGGAGCAGCACCCTTTTTTGCCGGTTCCTTCCCGGCCGTGATGTAACCCGGTCCCGAATTTTCCAAACCGGGTCCAAAGTTTTACTTCTACCGCAGCAACAATTGCCGGGATGGGCCCACAAAAGGCCCACCCCAGCAAATCCCAATTAGCGCTTGCTGAACTGGAACCGGCGACGAGCTCCCTTCTGCCCGTACTTCTTCCGTTCCTTCATGCGTGAATCGCGCGTCAAAAATCCGTTCTTGCGCAAGGCCGGCCGCAGCTCCGGGTTCAGCACCGATAGCGCGCGCGACAAACCCATGCGCACCGCCCCGGACTGTCCGCCCACGCCGCCGCCTTTCACAATCGCCTTCACTTCCAACTGGTCCAGCATCTGCGTGAACTTCAACGGCTCCACCGCCGCCGTGTGCCACGCCACATTCGTAAAATAATTATCCACCGGCCGGCCATTCACCGTGAACTTCGCCGGGCCCGGCTTGATGTACACGCGCGCGATCGATTCCCGTCGCCGCCCCGTGCCGTAGAACTGCTTCACGCGACCTGCCAGCGAACTCGAAGCTGAACTCAAAATTCCTCCTCACCAACTGAAACTCTGCAAAAAGTCTTGCCTCGAGCGAGTACCCAAATCCCACTAAAAACTTGCCATCCCGAAGCGCAGCGAGGGATCGGCTTCTGCTTTCCCCCGCCGCCATACCCTGAATCGCAGCTCGGTCAAAAATCGCGCCACCTGTAGCGGCCGCCGCAGGCGCGCCTACCTGACGCCCTCGCGCAGGCGGCCAAACCAAGCCCCTGACAGATTTCTCCGCAGCACCTGGATTTTCCAACCAAAAATGTCAATCGCGAGGCTATAGCGAGAGTGGCTGAGGCTTTTGTCCGGTGTGGCGGGCGAGGCCTTCACTTCCGGCATAAATACGCAGCTTCTTTGCTCTTCGCGCACGGAGCTTGTTCTTCGGCAGCATCCCAAGCACCGCTTCCCGCAATACTTCTTCCGGCCGCCGTTGCAACAACCGACGGATCGGTTCTTCCCGCAATCCGCCCGGCCAACCGCTGTGGTGCCGATAGATCTTCTGATCGATCTTGTTCCCGGTCAGTTTGATCTTCTCGGCGTTCACCACCACCACGTGATCGCCGCAATCCAGATGCGGCGTGTACGTCGGCTTATCCTTGCCGATCAACAAGCTCGCGACCTTCGTCGCCAGCCGTCCGAGCACCACTCCCTCGGCGTCAATCACGAACCAGTCCTTGCCTACCATCAATGCTTCGGCCTCTCGGCCCCTGGGCACATACGTACGCATCGCTAAGTCACACCTTTCCTTCTAGAGACAAACTCCGAGTCTAAAGTATCACCGCACTTCTGTCAACGAAATCGGTAGCCGCGGCAAAATCCGCCTTCGCGTAAGATTCGCGTCCACTTCGCCTAGAACCTTTTCTGTCCTTCGGGCCAGCTTGTCGCCTCGTCATCCCACTCCTAAACTGTTTCCATGCGGTCCTGTACTCCCAGGTTTCGGGCCCGGAACTTGAGGCAATCCGTCCACATTCGCCACTAAAATCCTATGTTCACCACTCGCACAGTCCGCACCGTGGCGCTAATAATGTTCCTCGGCGCCCTCCTTCTCGAAGCAGGCTGCGCCGGTACCGCCGGCAATTCCGGAGGCGGCGGGCAAACGACCGCGCCAGCCGCGCCCACGGGTCTCGCCGCAACTCCGGGCAACGCGCAAGTCTTGCTGACTTGGGCCGCGACCGCGAACGCCACCGGCTATACCGTAAAGCGTTCCACAACCACCGGCGGCCCGTATACCGCCATCGCTTCCCAGCCCACCACATCCTTTACCGACACGCCTCTGACCAACGGCACCAAATATTCTTACGTCGTCTCCGCTTCCAACTCTGCCGGCGCAAGCCCCAACTCCGCGGAAGTCAGCGCCACTCCCACGCTCGCGCCGCCCGCAGTTCCCACGGGTCTTGCAGCCACTGCCGGGAACGCCCAAGTAACGCTCACTTGGAACGCCGCCACCGGCGCGACCAGCTATCACGTCAAACGCTCCACAATTTCCGGTACAGAAACCCAGATCGCCGCGCCCACTTCGAATAGCTTCACCGACGCCAGCGTCACCAACGGCACCAAATATTTTTACGTCGTTTCCGCCGTAAATTCCGCCGCCGAAAGCGCCAACTCGAACGAAGTAAGCGCGACGCCCGCGGCGACTCCAACCGCTCCCGCAGCGCCAACCGGTCTGCAAGGCACGGCCGGCAACGCGAAAGTTACCCTCACCTGGAACGCCAGCACCGGCGCCACCAGCTACCACCTAAAACGCTCCACAACTTCCGGCGCCGAAACACAAATCGCCGCGCCCGCTTCGAACAGCTTCACCGATACCGCGGTCACCAACGGCACCAAATATTNNCCGCCGCTCCGTCCGCACCCACCGGCCTGCAAGGCGCCGCCGGCAACGCGCAGGTAGTCCTAACCTGGACCGCCAGCACCGGTGCCACCAGCTATCACGTAAAACGTTCCACCACCTCAGGAACCGAAACACAAATTTCCGCACCCACTTCGACCAGCTTCACCGACACCACTGTCACCAACGGCACCAAATATTNNAAAGCGCCAACTCGAACGAAGTCAGCGCCACGCCCACCGCGCCCGCCACCGCTCCCGCAACACCAACCGGCCTCCAAGCCACCGGCGGCAACGCCCAAATTTCACTTACTTGGAACGCCAGCACTGGCGCCACCAGCTACAACGTCAAGCGCTCGACCACATCCGGCGGACCCTTCAGCACCACGCTCGCCTCGCCCACCGCCTCCAACTACGTCGACACCACCGTGACCAACGGCACCGCCTACTTCTACGTCGTCTCGGCCGTCAACGCCGCCGGTGAAAGCGCCAATTCATCGCAAGTCACCGCGACTCCCGTCGCCGCCACTGCCGACGTCACCATCACCATCAACCCCACCCAAACCAAACCCATCTCGCCCTACATCTACGGAATCAATTTTTATTCCGGCGTCACCGGTGCTCCGCCGCAACTCACTTTCGATCGCGCCGGCGGCAATCGTTGGACCGCCTACAACTGGGAAACCAACGCCTCCAACGCCGGCAGCGATTACCTCTACGAGAACGACGACTACCTCAGCAGCAGCACCGTCCCGGCCGAAGCCGTTCGCGTCTTCATCGCCGGCGACCAATCGAGCGGCCTCGCCAGCCTGATGACCGTTCAGCTGCAAGGTCTGGTCTCCGCCGACGAAAGCGGCCCGGTCAGCGTCACCAGTCCGCCGGACTTGTCGCGCTTCAAAACCGTCGTCGATCAAAAGAGCACCGTTTCCAGTGCGCCGTTCACCATCACCCCGCCCACCACCGACGCCAACGTCTACATGGACGAATTCGTCTGGGCCCTCGACCAGAAATTTTCCGGCCAGGGAATTTTTGGCGCGAATCCCGCGCATCCCACATTTGTCAGCCTCGACAACGAGCCGGAACTTTGGAATTCCACCCACCTCGAAATTCAGGGCCCGAACCCGGTTACCTCCGACGCCTACATCGCCAAGACCATCACCATGACCGAGGCGCTGAAGACCCAATTCCCGAACATGATTATCTTCGGCCCGGTGCACTACGGTTTTCAGGGCATCTACAACTGGCAGGGTGAGCTAAGCGCCACGCCCACGGGCAACAACTGGTTCCCCGACAAATATCTCACCGCGATCAGCGCCGCGTCGGCCACCTTCGGCAAGCCGCTTGTCGACGTCTACGATTTCCACTGGTACGCCGAAGAATACGATTCCGACGGCACGCGCAGCCTCGACCTCACCAGCACCACACTCACCGCCGCCCAGGTCCAGCTCATCGTCCAAAGCCCGCGCAACCTCTGGGATCCCACCTTCAACGACACCCTCACCAACAGCAATCCGTGGATTTACCAGGAACTCGGCAACACTCCGATCAATCTGCTCGGCCGCCTGCAATCCAAAATCAATTCCGAATTTCCCGGCATGAAAATTTCCATGACCGAATACGAAAGCGGCGGCTGGAATCACATCGCCGGCACCATCGCCCAGGCCGACAATCTCGGCATCTTCGGCGCCCAGGGAGTTTTCGCCGCGAATTTCTGGCCGCCCAACGGCACCTACTCCTACGCCCTCGCCGGTTTCCGCGTCTTCCGCGATTTCGACGGCGCCGGAGCCAATTTCGGCGACACGTCGCTGCAATCCGCCTCCAGCAATGTCGCCAACGTGGTCGTCTACGCCAGCAGCGACACCACCGCTCCCGGCCGAATCGTTTTCGTCGCCATCAACCGCTCCACCTCGTCGCAAGTAACCGCCATCACCGGCCAATCCCTAACCGGCACCGCCCAGCTCTACCAAATCACCGCCGCCTCCGCCCAAAACCAAACTCAGGTCGCCCCAGTCTCCATCGGCACCATGCCCGTCATCGGCTCCACCCTAACCCTGACGCTCCCCGCCCTCAGCGTCACCACCATCGAAGTCAACTAATCGCCCAGCCTCATCATCGCCGCACCAGCCGTCATTCTGCCTGCCCTGACGCAGGAAGGGAGCGCCGCGAAGAATCTCATCCACGAATCCGCGCCATCGCCGCATCCGCCTCTTGCAGCTCTCCATTGCCCCAGCCCCGGAGGGGCGGCATATGTTAGCCCGGGCCGTAAGGCCCGGGTAAACGGTCCCGAAGACTCCAAGCGCCGGAGGTGCGACACCCGACTCGCGGCCCCGCGCGTCCTAAGGCGTCCGCATCTCTTCCAGCAGCGGAGGGTTTTGATCGAAATCGCTATATCGAATCCACTTCGGACGGACCACAAAATAAGCAATACCCGGCCACGTCATCCGCGCCGGACCATCCAGCCAAACCCCAAAATAGACTTCCTGATACCGTCTCAGCTCTTCATCCACGGGCAGGCTGGCAACGCCATCAAACTGCACCGTCTGTTCCCCGCTCCACCCCACCACGAACGAACAAGACGGCCGGGCCACCAGATTTCGGTATTTCCTCGAAGTATTCAAAGTATCGAAAACAATTTCGAGCTGCGGCGTTACCGCAATTCCCACCAACGCCGATTGAGGGGACCCGTCCACTGTAGCGCTCGACACCACTCCATACCGGAACCGCGTCATGAAGGAATACAAATCGGCAACGTTCACCGGCGCTCCGTTCTACCACCTCGAATCTCAGAAACTGTCAGCGCACCATCGCACTCACCGTCAGAATCGCGAATGCCACGATCAACCCGCAAGTCCTGAACCAGTGATACTGATCCCAGCGCCTCTCCTGCGCCTTCCAGTCCTCCGGCACGGTACTCGCCGTCCACTTCGTAATTCGATTGTTGATCGGCACCGGGCCCACCAGTGAGAACACCACCGCAAACACTTGAATCGCCGCGGAAAGCGCTGCCAGGTGCCACGCCTGCGCACTCAAACCTTCAAACGGCAACAGCAACAGCAGATTCAGCAAAGTAGATCCCGCCATCCAGAACGGCATCACCCTCCCCAGCCAACGGGCCAGCGCCGCGCGCACCGGCACGTGCACCTCAATTGTTTGCCGGTTCAAAATCGGGTGCCCGAACGCCGCCACATTCAGTTCGCTTCCGCACATCAGCCCGAGAATCACAATCGCCAGAATTTGCAGGCCCATAAAAATATCCTACACCCGCGCCCGGCCCAGCCGCACCTGCCGCGGCGGCCGCAGCGCATCGGTGCGGCCGCGGAAATATCGCTCGTCCGCCTCTTCCGGACTCAAAAACGAAACCTCCGAGAAATCCGAGTGCAACAGGAGCTCCCGCAACCTCCCCGGCTCGAAATACGAACGCCACGGCTCGCCCATTTCGCTTACCGTCGCATTGATCTTGGCCCGCGCTTCCAGTTCCCTCGCATCGAGCGCCGCATCTGGCTGCGAAAACGTAAAAACAATTTCCGAACCCGGCGGCATCGAGCCCGCGAATCGAAACAGCTCTTCCACCGATTTTTCGTCCAGGTAAACCAGCACACCCAGACACGAAGAAAATGCCGCCTGCGAAAAATCGAATCCAGCCCGCGCCAGGCCTTCCCGCAGCGATTCCGACTCAAAATTAACCGGCGCGAAACTCAGATTCGCCGGCACCGCAACTCCGCACGACGCCAGCGACTCCCGCTTCGCCGCCTGCGTCACCGGATGATCGACCTCGAATATCCGCAGTCCTGCGGCCCACGGCGTTTGCCGGTACGCGAAGGTGTCGTACCCCGCGCCCAGCAATACGTACTGGCTCACTCCCCGTTCCACTGCCGCACTCAAGCAATCTTCGGCATAGCGGTTTCGCATGACGATATGCGCCCGGAACGCCGCAAAACGTGCATTCGAACGCAAGGTGGCGTCCGCCCGAATCGCCTCGACGGCTTCCTGCCCGATCAACCGCAGCGCCACCGGATCGTTCAGAATCCGCGGCTCGTCGTCGATCAGTTGGTGCGCCGCCCTCACCTTCGCCACACTCAACGCCGTGCCGCTCGCCGTGTTTTCCTTCATCCGCGCACCATTCGCCCTCACCTATCTTAACTTTCTCCACAAAAATACCTCGATCTCAGCCCGATTTGCGAATTCGTCACACCAATGCGAAACTCTTCCCATGCCAAATTTTCACTCAAAATTGAAGTTAACCCTTCTCTCAACTGGTATCGTGCTTTTCTCCACGACGCTCGCGGCGCAAACCACATCCACTCCGCCCGCGTCCTCCACTTCATCTCAAACCCCTGCCGCGAAAACTCCCGCGGCCGGCGCCGCCACCAAGCCGCACACCGCCACCACCGCGAAAACTCCGGCGCCACTCGCGCTGACCACCCAGAAAGACAAAGCCAGCTACGCCATCGGCATGAACATCGGCCGGAGCGTCGCCGCCAAGTTCAAGTCTGATTCACTCGACGTCAACAACGCCATTTTTCTTCGCGGCATGAAAGACGCCCTGGCCGGCGGCAAAATGCTCTTAACCGACGACGAAGCCAAAGCAGTGCTTGACGCGCTCCAGACCGAGATGCGCAAAACTGAGGAGGAAAAGATGGCCCAGGCAGGCGATATAAATAAAGCAAAAGGCGACGCGTTCCTCGCCGCCAACCAAGCGAAAGACGGCGTCGTAACTCTTCCCAGCGGCCTGCAATATAAAATCGTCACCCCTGGCACCGGCCCCAAACCAGTCGCGACCGATTCCGTGGTCTGCAACTATCGCGGCA
>PMHK01000216.1:7805-7956 GCA_003156635.1 Acidobacteriota bacterium
CGCCTACGGCAGCCGCGGCGCCGGCGGCGACATCGGCCCCAATTCCACCCTGATCTTCGATATCGAGCTGCTCTCAATCAAAGGCAAGTAATCGCAAATCGAGCAGTAGGAGTCGTTGCCGTTCTTGTAGGTGCCCCATCCTTCGCGCCGT
>PMHK01000226.1 GCA_003156635.1 Acidobacteriota bacterium
CCACCGGAATCAGCAGGGCAATTAATACCAAACCTACCGCCAAATGTTTCCATTCGATCCCGGCCAGGAACATCCCCACAAGCAGCACCGGCACCAGAACCATCGCCGTTCCCAGGTCCGGCTGCTTCAAAATCAGCGCCACCGGAATCAACGTCAAAACACTAACCTTGCAGATATCCGTCAGCGTCAGCTTGTCGGTGCGGACTTCGCTGAAATACCTCGCCAGTACTATGATTATAATCAACTTTATCAATTCTGACACCTGCAGGTTGAACCCGCCGCCCAGCGAAATCCAGCGCTTCGCCCCCAGCCGCGAATACCCGATCACCGCCACCACCAGCANNGCCACTCCCGCGATATAAAGGATCGGCGCCTGGTCCAGCAGCGTGTGGTAATCGATCTGCGACATGATGAACATCACCACCACGCCCACGCCCAGCCAGATCAGCTGCTTCCAGTGCATCCCGCTCATCGCGCTGGCATGCGTCGAAGAATAAATCTCCAGCAGCCCCAGAAGATTGATCGCGGCCACAATCGCCAGCAGGGTCCAGTCGAAATCTTTAATCTGCGGCCGGTCGCTCATGGGCGTTGACCTCCCACCGCCGCCACCAGCGGCGCGTTTGCGCGCGTCGGCGTTAGCGAACTGGAAACGCTCCCGCCGGAACCCGGTTGCGCCGGAGCCGCCGTCGTCGCCTGCTGCTGCGTCTTCGAGGTCCGCTTGTCGTAGAACATTTTCACGATGTCATGCACCACCGGCCCCGCCGCTTCGCCGCCGTGCTCCACCGTATCCTGCACAATCGCCGCCACCACAATGTCCGGATTCTTCCGCGGCGCAAAGCCCACAAACCATCCATCCATTTTTTTCGTGCCCAACCGGTTCGACGCGTCGTAGCTCATCAACTGCGCCGTGCCCGATTTTCCGCAGAAGTCGATGTTCTGCAGCCGCAGGTGATAGCCCGTCCCGCCCGGTTCATTCACCACCCCGAACAGTCCCTGCGTCACCTGCTCCACCGCTTCATCGCTCAGCGGAAAATGATCCGTCTTCGCGTTCAAGAATCCTTTCAGCAAATGCGGCTGCACCAAAGTCCCGCCGCTCGCCACGCCGGCGGCCATCCGCGCCAGTTGAATCGGCGTCACGGTTACCGCGCCCTGTCCCACCGCCACCGAAATCGTTTCACCCGCATACCACTTGCGGTGGTACACCCGCTGCACCCATTCTTCCGATGGCATCAGTCCCGATTCTTCGCTCGGCAAATCGACGCCGGTCCGTTTTCCCAGCCCCAGCCCCGAGCCGTAATACGCGATCTTGTCGATGCCCAGCAGTTTGCCCACGTTATAAAAAAAGATGTCGCAGGAATCCACCAGCGCTTTGTGCAATTCCACTTCGCCGTGGCCCTGCGGCCGCCAACAGTGAAATTCGCGGCCATAGAAATTCGCATGGCCCGGGCAGAACACGCCGTACGATTCCGGAATTGCCTTCGAGTCGACCATCGCGGCCGCCATCACGATTTTAAAAACCGATCCGGGCGCAAGTTGCGCTTGAATCGCGCGGTTCAGCAGCGGCGTTTCTTTATCCCCATTTAATTTCTGCCATTCCGCCTTCGGTATGCGCACCGCAAAATCGTTGGGGTCAAACGTCGGCCGGCTGACCATCGCCAGGATCTCGCCGGTATGCGCATCCATCGCCACTACCGCCCCGGTTTTGTTGACCATGTCCGCTTCCGCAATCGCTTGCAGATCGTAATCGATCGTCAACTGAATCGGCCGCCCCGGCACCGCTTCCACGTTGTCCAGCGTGCGCATCACTTTGCCGACGCTGTTCACCACCACCCGGCGCAGGCCGTCGGTGCCTTCCAGTTGATCATTGTATTCGCGTTCGAGGCCCGCCTTGCCTACGATATCGCCCGGCCGGTAATGCCCGTCGCTGTCGTCCATCTGCTGTTCGGATACTTCGCCGACATACCCGATCGTGTTCGCCAGCATTTCCCCATTCTGGTAGCGCCGGCGCTGCACCATCAGCAATTCCAGAAGAGGCAGATCCGCCCGATGCGATTCCACAAAAGCAATGTCGGCTTGGCTCGCTGCGGGCTTGATTACGACCGGCTGGAATTTCGGTTCGAACTTCGCCGTCTCTAATTCCTGGCGCAGATCTTCGTCGCTGATTCCCAAACCGTCTTCAATCTGCGGCAGCGTTTTTTCCAAACCTTTGGGATCGTCGCGTAGCAGCAGAATACTGAAGGATGGATAGCTATCGACCAGCACGCGGCCTTCGCGGTCCAGCATCGGCCCGCGCGGCGCAATAATCGGAATCGAACGGACCCGGTTCTTTTCGGCCAGATCGAGAAAATGCCCCGACTGCACCACCTGCAGCTTCCAGAACCCCACCATCAACAGCACGACCAGGCCCACCGACAAATACGAAACCAGAGCCAGCCGTTCCTGCGGAATTCTCTGGTCGTTAATATTCCATGAACCCAACGGACTCCCACTCCCGCACGGGCCAAAACCGCACCCACATGCGCCAATCCAGCTAAGACACCGGACAATATAGGAGTATCAAAATTAACACCCCGTACTAGGACGAGCAAGCTGCCATGTCCATTACGATAATGCCGAAAGAACAGCGAAACCCCGCAGCGTCCAGCCTGACCTGGCCGTCTACGAATCGCCACCTGTAGCGGCCGCCGTTAGGCGGGCAGCCTTTGCCTTTGCCCGTGCCTGCTGCTTCATTGGGAGGCAAGTATAATCAAAGGCAGGAAGTCCAGGAAATGCACCGGTAGCGGCCAGCTTCAGCTGGGCAATCTTTGCTTTTTTGTTGCGCTGCGTACCAACCGTTTGTCATCCCGCAGCGCAGCGAAGGATGGATCTGCTTTTTACGACGGCACCGCACCACCCAATCGCGAAGAAAATCACATCAACGCCACGCCTTTCGTCAGCGCACGGCTTCAGCCGTGCCAAAAAAAACGCCTTTCGTAAATTTCCTTTTGCGCGCTTTCTGCGCCAGCTTTCCGTAACGTTCAACCACCCAAACCATCCGCCAGCCCTCAGCCTCTCCCCGCCCGCCCCACCAACCCCCGCAAAACCTCCCTCAACTCCACCTTCCCGTTTCGCGCCCCACCCTCAAACTCAATCCACCCCTCATTAAATCCATCCAGCATCCGCACCCGCGGCTCAGGATTTTTCATCCCCTGCGACCGAAACAATCCCTCCCAACTCTCCCGCGGCACAATCTCCATCTTCACCGGCCTTCCCAGCAACTCCCCAAACGCAGCCGCAATCTCATTCGGCGTAATCCGCCGCGGCCCTTCCAATTCCACCACCCGCCGCCCCTTCCACGTTTCCTGCATCAATTCCGCCGCCACCCGCCCAATGTCCGCCGTCGCCACCATCGGCACCAGCTTATCCAGCGGCTGCAGGAAACTCGGAATCACTCCTCCATCCATCGCCGGCCCCACGTCCCAACTGCAATTCTCCATGAACCAGCCCGGCCGCAAAAAAGTAATGGGCACCGCCGCGTCCCCCAGCGCCTTCTCGATCATTCCGTGCTGCGTCAGCAAATTCGGCTTTGCCGCCTGCGCCCCGATCGTCGACAAATAAACCACCCGCCCCGGCCGCGCCCCATCGATCGCGGTCCGCAACGTCGCCCCAATCGCCCGCGCCTCCCGAAAATCCGGCGACGGATCGAAACTCGGCGGCACCATCACAAAAACCGCCTCCGCCCCGCGAAACGCCGCGGTCAGCGCCGCCGCATCATTAATATCGGCCTTCGCTACCTCGCACCCGCACTCCTTCCATTCCTCTCCCTTGCCCGTGTCGCGCACCACCGCCCGCACCGGGATTTTCGCCGCCAACAGATTCCGCGCCACCTGCCCGCCCACATTCCCCGTAATTCCAGTCACTGCGAACATGCGTATGTGCTCCCGAAAAAATAATTTTGAGCCGGCCCAATAGCCGCACCTCTTCGATTATTCCAGGGGACTTTAGGGTTCAAGGAAGCTCAGTGGCCTGCAGAGATCTATGGAGTCGATCGAGGAGCGCCAATCAAACAAGATCAACCTACCTTGAAGTGCGGCTCTGCCCGCCTTTGACTATCACCACCACGCCTCCAAAACTTTCGCGCAGCCTCCCCCGCCCAGCGCCGGAGGCGCGGCATANNCGTAAGGCCCGGGGTAAGGAATGAATGGAATGGCCAGAGCACCGGCGGTGCGGCTCACCCAGCGCCTCGCTAATGGTACGATTTCCAAAAGGAGTCCAGCCGCCGTGTACTTCGCATCTGGCGAATCGTTCTACCTGGGAGTTTTCCTCCTGCTCGCAGCAATCAGCACAACCAACTATTCGACTTTCGTCGAACCGTAGTCCGTTGGCTCCGGCAGTTCGCCGCGAATCTGCCGGATGAACGTGGTCACTTCGCCGTTCAGCAAGCTGACTCGATCGATCTGCACGAAATGGCTGCTGCCCTTCGCGA
Source organism: Acidobacteriota bacterium (assembly GCA_003156635.1). Taxonomy (GTDB): domain Bacteria; phylum Acidobacteriota; class Terriglobia; order Acidiferrales; family UBA7541; genus Palsa-295. The sequence goes on from PMHK01000226.1 coordinate 4,466, forward strand.
TGATTCGCCGGCTGCGCGCCGAGAGCTTCTTCAGGTCCTCTTGCATTTCGTTCCAAGTTTTGCTGACCGACTTTCCCGCTTCCACCGAAATACCCGGCGTAGCAGGCTGCTCCAGGTCCTGAGAGAAAATCAAGATCGGCAGGTCGCCGAACGGGCCGGTATGTATCGTCTCGTCGCCGGACTGCTGAACGCTGCTGAACTCCTGCGCCGCAGCCGCCAGCACCGAAGTGCGGCACTGATCTTCGGCAATCAGTTTCGCCGCGCTCTTGCTGAAACCTTCTTCTGGCGCGCAGCCGCCCATTGCCCGCCGTAGGCCCAAAACCGAAAGCCATTCCAGCTTGCGCAGCTCAACAATTTCTTGCTTTTCCATTAACTGAATTTCCGCGGGAAAGCGTTCATCTTGAAGCGGCGTCGAGCCGTCGACAAACACCAGGCCCGACAAATTCTGCGGGTAGCGAGTGGCGTAATCGCGCAGGTACAAGCCCGAAATCGAATGTCCCATCAGAACGATGGGACCCGTAACACCGGCTGCGCTCAGCAGCCCATGCAGTTCATCGTTGAGCCGCTGGGCGTCGCGAGGTTCGGGTCGCGCCTCGCTCCAACCGAATCCGGCGCGATCGTAGGAACAAACCTGCGTGATCTTCGAAAGTTCGGGCTGCACGTTGGCCCAGATCAGTGAATCATTGCCCAGGCCCGCATCCAGCACCACCGTCGGCGAGCCCTCGCCGGTGCAGTACAGATGCATCTTGTATCCGCCGGCATCGTAAAGTTTTCCCGGGGCTGCATGGCGTGAGAAAAAATATTGGCTGGCCACCGCATTGAACGCAGCTCCCGCTCCCAGCGACGCCGCGAAAAGAATCACTACCACCAGAACGAATGTTTCGCCCACGCGACGCCACTTTCCATAATCCTTGCGCCGAAGGCTGCGTATTCGAATGATGCACGCCATGCAAACCAGCAGCGCCACCAGCACAACCCCGAAAGGCGCAATGATGTTAAGCAGCATAAGTAAGAATCGGGGAGTGTATCAGTTCCGCTGAGCCGCCGGGCAAATGCGTTTCGCCGGAATCCGCACAGTCGAGTACCACGTTATCTCTAACGACGCCGACCGTNNAACCGAGACTTGGAAACGGAAGGGCTTACGAAGATCTGCGGAGTCGATCGAGCAGCGCGAAAAGCAGCACGCCAAATGCCGCGGTCACCAGCGAATCTACCAGCTGTTGCCACGAAAAAAAACGCGCCGAATGATTCAGCAGCACCCGCTGCGTGATCACCAGTATCGCCTGGTGAAAATGAAAAAACACGAAAATCAATCCAAACCGGCTCACCGGATGCTCCGTATCGATCCGTCCGCCGATCGAAGACGCCGTGTAGCCCACAATCGTCTTCGCAATCCCGTACATCCCGATCGGATTGTCGTGGCTCAGCGCATCCTGCGCGATGCCGATCACTCCGCCCAGAAACATTCCGCTGATCGGATTCCGCCGGCTGAATCCAAAATAAATCGTCACCAATAGCGGCAGGTCGATCAGCTCCGACCACCGCCCGTACTTGTGCAAAAACGCCTGAAACACCAGCGCCAGCACGCACACCGCAAAAATCGCCCCGTTGTAGAACTTGTGCACTTCGATGTTGCGGTCGGAGTGCTCGCTCATGTTCAGCATGTAATCGGAGCTCATATCAATTTTGACGAGCAGCCGTCGATTTTTCCGGCGCGCTTTGATTCGCACCTGCCGCCGCAGCAGAGGATGAAGAAGAATCACCCGCGCCCGGCGCCGCCGCCGCGGATTTCAAAGGCGTCAATT
>PMHK01000052.1 GCA_003156635.1 Acidobacteriota bacterium
ACCGCGAATGAAACCGGATCGAACGTCACCATCCGTTCGAATTTCGTCTCGGGAATCGGGCCCACTACCGGCGCGGCGCAAAACGGAATCCAGATCGGTTTCGGCGCCACGGGCTTGATCGAGTCGAATACCGTGGCAAATAATGTGTGGTTTCCATGCGTTTCGGTTGCGGATTGCACCGCGACTGGCACCGGCATTCTGATCTTTGGCTCCAATAATATTCGTGTGCTGCAGAATAACGTGGGCACGAATCAGGTGGGCATCTTCACTAACGGTGCGAACACGGTGATCTACGGGAACAGCATTTTCAATTCGCTGGTTCTCGATGGCATAGCCATTGCTTCGAATCGCAACAAAATACTATCGAACGAAATTGCGCAGAGCGACGAGGCCGGGGTGGACGTTCAGGGCAACTTCAACGACATCATCGCCAACGATTTTCTGGGCGCGGAGTTCGGCATCCTGATCGAACCGGGTTCCACCAACACCCTCCGCACCCTGAACACGTTCCACGCCACGCTAACCAGCGTGCTGGACGCCTCAGCTACACCAGCTGTGGCGATGATGGATGATGCTGGCGCGAGAATGGCGGCGCCCAAAGCCGCGAGCTCCCCGAGCGTGCCAAAAATAAACATAGCCCAGCGCGTTTCGCCGTCCCGCTAAGCGGAATCTAGAAATTTAGGGCGGGCCCCATGATATCTTCCGTGCTGGGTTGCTGGCACTAGTGCGTCCTTCGCCCGGAATTCACGTGACCAAACCAAAGACACTTGAAGATTTTCCTCATTTTGCGGCCACCGCCGTGACCCGCGGCGTCCCGGGTACCGGCGGCTTTGTCCGATTCGAATATGCCGGAAAGTTTGACCGAGGCGTTCGCGAAACCCCGCCCGATTGGTTTTATCTCCTGTTCGGCGAGCGTGAAGCCGTTTGTGTCACGCTGCAATCGCTCGATGATAGTCTCTCGGCCGTTCTTACTTGTGACGAGAAAGACGGACCGGGTTTGGTGGGGAAGTCCGCCGCTTATCTGTGGAGTCGCTGGTCACCTCATCAGGTTTGGATGGTCGCTGAGCCCCTGTGGATCTGGGAAAGAAAAACATTCGAAGCATTGGATGCCGTTGCGGAGGGCTTCAAATCGAAAGATGTGTCGATCGTGGACGGGCGCGAAGTTAAGTCCTGGACGAAATTGCAGGCAGTCCGCGGCGACGATCGTTCATCTCGCTACTATCCAGCCAGCGATCAAGCCGCACCACCGAATGCAACGACTCGAATCGTTTCAGGTGGCTGGGACCATGAGCATTGTGAGTTGTGCCGTGCGCACATCGATGCGGGAAACGTCGGCTATTGCGATCTCAGCGAGCACTGGGTATGCGAGGCGTGCCACGCGCGATACGTCGTGCCGCACGATCTCGCGTTCGTAGACGAACTCTAAGGCGGTTCGACAAGCGCGCCGGTCAGGCGCCTGTTCTGTTCGCGGCGGCTTCCACTTTTTCCGGAACGAAGTAAAACAATGTAGGGCCGAAGATCAGCGCGAACGCGAAATACGGATGAATGTACGCCGCGGGAACGGCGAACGTGTACAGCACCAGCGCCCAGCGGTTGCGGCGCTTGATGGTGCGCGCCATCGCGCGCAATTTTGGGTCATCGCCGAAATCACTGACCGCAATGCCTTGCAAGAAGTGGAACGAGATCGTGATCAGCACAAATTCCAATGCGTACAGGGCGGTGGTGAAAGAATTCAGGCGATTCTCAGCCAGGAAGGCGGTCAGGAAAGGAATGAGTGATACGAAAAACAGAAACAACAGATTGGTCCAGATGATCGACGGGCGCGCGCGTTCGACGTAACGCAGCAAGTGATGATGATTGACCCACACCACGCCCACCAGAACATAGCTGATCGCGTAGCTCAGAAACGTGGGCCACAATTCGCGCAGAGCCGCGAACGATGCGTCGTGCGGCGGTTTTAGCTCCAGCACCATGATGGTGATGATCACCGCGATCACGCCGTCAGAAAACGCCGCCAACCGTTCCGGTGTGGGATCTTTTACTTCCATTTCAGTGCCAGCCGCCCATGAGATTTGGTGCGCCATAATATTACAAAAAACCAATTCGCACCGACGCCTGCTCCTAATTTCTTGACTCTTGCCGCGCAAGGTCTATAGTCGCGCCAACCACATCTTTGGGAGCTATTCCGGGGGAAGCCAACTCTCGCTCGTCCCTCCCATTCTTGTGATTCGGTCTACGGCTCGATCGTTTCACGGTTCCCGCGTAATCCAACTCAATTCGAATTGAAAAAAGGAGACGTTCAAACGTGTTCAGAAAACTCGCGCTCGCGTTCAGCTTGCTCGTTCTTGCTCTAGGAATTTCGGCCACCGCCCTTCGCGCCCAATCCACATCGGAAGTGAAAGAAAAACCGGCGATGTACACCTATGCCAGCATCTGGACCATCCCGCGCGCACAATGGGGCGAAATGGCAAAGTCCGACGCCGCGGATACGGACACCATGGCCAAAGCGCTGGCCAGCGGCACGATTGTCGCCTACGGCCACGACACTGCCCTGGTGCACACCGCCGACGGCCCGACCCACGACGAGTTCTGGTCGTCCATGTCCATGGCCGGCCTGCTCAGCCTGCTCGACCAGTTCTACAAAAACGGCAGCGCCGCCAGCCCGGTTTTGAGCTCCGCGACCAAGCATTACGACGAAATTCTGGTCAGCCGCTATTACAACTGGACTCCGGGATCGTGCAAGGGCTGCTACACCCACGGGGCATTCTACAAATTGAAAGCCGATGCGCCCAACGACGGGGTGGAAACGCTCAGCAAGAATCTGTTCGTGCCACTTTTTGAAAAGTTGCTCGCCGCGGGCGCCATCAAGGAATACGAAATCGACACCCAGGCCATCCACACCAGCGCGCCCGGCTCGTTCGCCGTTTTTTACATCACGCCGAATGCTGAGGGCTTGGACAAAGTAGACGACGCCATCACCGACGTCGTAAAGAACAATCCGCTGATCAGCCCGGCGGTCGGGTCGATACTCGATTCCACCGGGCATCGTGACGAACTGACCCGGACCGACGCCACCTACAAATAGCCGCCGATTTTCGCGACGGCGCAAACCCGCGGGCAGCGAGTGATCAATTCGCCGCCCGCGTTTTTTGTTTTTAGGATCTAAAGATTTTGAGGGTGCCCATCCTTCCCGCTCTTGGAA
>PMHK01000250.1:0-220 GCA_003156635.1 Acidobacteriota bacterium
GCAAATAACTCGCCAGAAACGCGGTCAGCACCAACCCCACCGACACCACCGCATACGTCACCGGATCCACCGGCTTCACATTAAACAGTAGCGACGACATCAAACTCATCAACGGCACCGCGGCCACCATCCCGCACACCACTCCAATCCCCGCCAGAATCAATCCATGCCGCACAAACATTTTCGTCAGACTCGCCTGCTGCGCGCCCAACGCCATCCG
>PMHK01000250.1:241-5752 GCA_003156635.1 Acidobacteriota bacterium
CGACGTCCGCGCCATCGACCGCGTGTAGTAATAATCTTCGGTGTGTTCCTCGGCCAGCGGCAAATTGCCGTTCACCGACCACACCGCCTGCCGCACCTCCTTCAGAAAGCTTTCCGAACCCGCGCGCCTGGTGCGAATCGCATAACCCAACCCCCGCCGCACCATCGGCTCGTCGCCCTCGAAGTTGTCCATGTAAATTGGCCAGTACATCGCCGTCGACGCCCTCTGATCCACTCCGTCGTCCCGCACATCGCCCACTACGCCGACGATCTCGCGGTACGGCTCCTTGGAATTCGATCTCACCCGGTGGCCCAGCGCCGCATTCGCGCTGCCCCAGTATTCGCGCGCGAAATTTTCGGATACCAGCGCCACGTCGTGCTTCTGATACAGGTCGTCCCAATTCAAATCGCGCCCCGCCTCGAGCGGCGTGCCCATCGTCTGCAAGAATCCCGGCGACATATATTTGAACCGGCGCACCGGCGGAATTTCCCCCGGCGCGTAGTCGTGTCCCTCGACATAAATCAAATCGAAGCTGTTCTGCCCATCCATCGGGATCGACGTCGACATCGCCACCGACCGCACTCCCGGAATCGCCGTGATTTTATCTTCGATCTCCTGCTCCATCCGCACCACGCGTTCCGGCTCATTCACCGCCGTATCCGGTATCGATATTCGAAACGTCTGCAATTCGCCGGCACCCGTGAATCCCGGATTCACATGGGTCAACGCCCGGAACGTCCGGATCATCAGGCCCGAACAAATCAAGAGCACCAGCGCCAGCGCCACCTGCACCACCACCAGCACATTCCGCGCCCGATGTTGTTCGCGGCTCGCGCTCAGCGCCCGCCCGCCTTCTCGCAAACTCGCATTCAGCTTTGCTCCGGCGTATTTAAGAATCGGCACGGACGCCACCAGCAAACTCGCCAGCAGCGAAATCCCCAGCGTAAAGAGCAGCACGCGCCAGTCGATGGCTATCTCATGCAGCCGGGGCAAGCCGGTAGGCGCCATCGCCACCAGTATCCGCAGCACCGCATACGCAATCCCCAATCCCAGCGCGCTGCCAATCAATCCCAAAATCATGCTTTCGAATAGCAGATCGCCCACGATCTGCTTGCGCCCCGCACCCAGCGCCGCGCGCACCGACAATTCGTGCCGCCGCCCTTCCACCCGCACCAGCAGCAGATTCGCCGCGTTCGCGCAGGCGATCAGCAGCACCAGGGCGATCGATCCCATCAGCACCCACAATACTTTTCCGATGTCCCCCACCACGTCCTGTTTCAGCGGACGCAGGTTCGGCGTAAATTGCGCGTCCTCGAAGAGCTGTACCGTGAATCCCGGCGGCGCCGGAAAACTGCGATTCACGATCGGCATCATGCGCGTGATGTCCGCGCTGGCTTGCCCCACGGTCACGCCCGGCCGCAACCGCGCCACTCCCTCGTAGCTGAAATTCCCCAAAACCCTTTTCGCGCGATCGAATTGAAACGGCGTCACCAGTTGCACGTCGTCATAATTCATGAACTGCATGTCCTTGGGCAGCACGCCGATGATTTCCGTCGGCGTTCCATCCAGCGTAATCGTTTTCCCAATCGCCGCGGGCGACCCGCCGAATTTATGCTTCCAGTATCCGTAAGTCAGCAAAACCGTCGGCGGTTTCCCCGGTAAATCGTCCTCGTGGCTGATCGTCCGCCCCAGCATCGGCGTAATCCCCAGCAGCGGCAGCATCCCGTCGGTTACGTTGATCGATTTGACCTGCTCCGGTTCCGCGATCCCGGTTACGCTCACCGAATCGCCGTTATACAGCCCCAGGTCCACGAACGATTGGTTCTGCTCCCGGAAAATGAAATAGCACGACGGCGACATATTCAGTTCCTTAATCCCCACCTTCGGCGCGGTCAGCCACACTCCAATCAGCCGGTCCGGGTCGGGATAAGGCAAGGGCTTGAGCAAAATTCCATTCAACACGCTGAACACCACGGTGTTCGCGCCAATCCCCGCCGCTAAAGTTATCAACGTAATCGCAGTAAACATCGGCGCCCGCAGCAACCGCCGCATCACCTGCCGAAACTCTGCGCTGAAATTTCCCATCAATCCGTCCTCCCGGCCCGCCACCTATGCATCCTTTGCTTTTGCGTTTCTTCGGTTCACGTTGTCATCCCGACAGAGGCGCGTTCTTTGCGCCGACGAGGGATCTCTCTTCGTTTTTAATTCTTGCGTGCTCACTCACCAGCACCATGCCACTCGCCGCCGTTGTTTTTCTTTCGCCCTTGGTACGACAACTCCCCCAACAATGTTCCGTACGCCCACGCTTCAGTACCATTACGCCCAAACCTGCCTGTACCAAAACTGTCCCACTTTCGCCTTGTTAACTTTCGCGGATCGGCATAGTGTGCCTCCACCTACTCCAGCCCAGATTCGACCGACCCAATTTTGATTGCTCAAAGGAGATGCATCATGGAGAAGCGCAATACCGCTCCGCGCGCGGACGAAATTTCCCTCGAAGCCAAACCCGAAACCACCAGCCGCCGCAAATTCATCGGCCGCGTAGGCAGCGCCGCCGCCGCATCGCTCGCGGTCAGCGCCACCGGCCTCAGCTCCCTGGCCCAATCCGCCGAAGCCCAATCCACCAGTGCAAGCTCGAATGGTTTCGGAAATCAGCGCGCACAGGAAAGCTATATGATTCGCGTCGCTGCCGCTCGCGGCGAACTCGCCGTCCCCACCCCGCCCGAAATCACCAACGGCGACGAGCAGCGCTATCCCAATCGCATCGGAAATTATTCGAAAGGCCTCGCACACAACAACATTGGCGAAGTCACGCCCGCTTCCTACGGCAGTTTTCTCAACGCCGTTCACGGCGGCCAGCCGCAGCAGTTCGACCAGATTCAATTGGGCGGCACCGCGCTGCTGGTCGATCCCCAGGCCGGTCTGGCTTTTGATCTCGAAGGCACCGATTCGCACCAGCTCGCCATCGGCACTCCGCCTTCGGTCGCCAGCCAAACCATGGCCGACACCATGGTCGAAAGCTACTGGATGTCTTTGTGCCGCGATGTCAATTTCACCCAATACGGCAACGAGCCCATTTCCCAGGCGGCCATCAAGGAATTGAATTCACTCCCCGCTTTCGCCGGCCCCAAGCCCGTCACTCCGCAAAATCTTTTCCGCGGATTCACTCCCGGCGACGTCGTGGGGCCGTATCCCTCACAATTCATTCTTCAGCCTACGGCGTTCGGCGCCATCCCACTCACTCAGCAGTTCACCACCTACACTCCCGGCCTCGATTACATGACCGACCAGGCTTCCTGGCTCGCGGTGCAAAACGGCCAAGGCCCCTTCGGCGCCAGCCAGCCCGACCCCAACCTGCAGCATCTGCGCAACGGCCGCGGAATCGGCGCGTACGTCCACGTTGATGTTTTGTTCGAGGCCTACTTCATCGCCTGCCTCGCTTTGATCGACAACAGCGCTCCGCTCGATCCCAATAATCCTTACGTCGGATCCAAAACCCAATCCGGCTTCGGGACCTGGGGCAGCCCGCATCTGAAAACCATCGTCGCCGAAGTTTCGCAGCGCGCGCTGAAGGCCGTCTGGTATCAGAAATGGTTCGTCCATCGTCATCTGCGCCCCGAAGCTTTCGGCGGCCTGGTTCACATGGAAAAAACCGGCCAGGCCAATTACCCGCTGCATCCCGACGTGCTCAATTCCCATGCGCTCGCGGAAGTCTTCGCCAAGAACGGCACCTATTTTCTGCCGCACGCGTTCCCCGAAGGCTGTCCGCAGCATCCTTCCTACGGTCAAGGGCACGGCACCGTCGCCGGCGCCTGCGCCACCGTGGTCAAAGCCTGGTTCAACGATCTCGCGCCGCTCACCAGCATCCCGGGTCTGGCCAACATCATGCAGCCCAGCGAAGATGGCTTTTCGCTGGTGCCGTACGAAGGCTCTGACGCCGGCCAGCTCACCATCGGTGGCGAAATGAACAAGCTCGCCGCCAACATCGCCGTCGGCCGCAACCATGCCGGCGTCCACTGGCGCCATGACTACGCCGATTCGTTGCCTCTGGGCGAAGCCGTCGCCATCGCCGTGCTTAACGACATGGGCCCAACCTGGAACGAAAATTTCGAAGGCTTCAGCTTCACCAAATTCAACGGCCAGNNCGCGTTTTCAATTCATGGGGCGGGCCCAACTCGCCCGCCCGCTTCTACTCGGCTACAGCCGAAGTCCGCCGAGCAGGTAAACCACCAGCAAAATCAGCAAAACGGTGCCCAGGATGCCCAATCCGCCGCCGGCGCCCCACCGCGAATATCCGTAATATCCGCCGCCACCGCCAAATAACAGCACCAAAATAATAATAAGCAATAGCATCGCGATCCTCCCATGTGTTCATGCCTGGCGCTGGCCTAAGAATTGTCCAGCAATCGCCCGGCAATCTCGTCAGCCAGAAACGGCCGCAACTTCACTTGACCCGCGCATCCTACCGCCACGCTCATTTTCCAAACATCAGCTAATCCCCCTAACCCCACCGAAATTTCACCCTACCCCACAAACGTCAAATCCAAGAACCTTTGGAGTGCGGTGGCTCTGTCGCCGCCTTGCCCCCAACCGCAAAACTCCCGGCCAATGCATCGTCCGCCAAAAAGTATTTCCGTCTGTAGCGGCCAGCTTTAGCTGGGCGATTTGCCGTCGCCGTTGCTTCGGTTCACGTTGTCATCCCGAAGCCCAGCGAGGGATCTGCTTCCAACGCATTTAGCGGTTTTGCCTTCGTCTCGGTTTTCGTTGTCATCCCAAAAGAGGCGCGCCCTTTGCGCCGACGAGGGANNCGAGCGCCGGAGGCGCGGCACACCACCCGCTGGCCTCCCCACCATCTTCCACATCGCGTTTTGACTTATGACTTATATGGTCGGGCATCGCTGCGCTGAGCCGTTAGGCTCCACGAAGGGTCAGCGTTCCACGCCAACGAAACCCTCGCTACATCCCATTTTGACCCCACCCAACTTTTGTCGTACGATTTCGCCGCGCCACCATTGCGCTGGGAGTCACCATGAAAACCTCGTTAACGTCCGTATCTTTTTCGCTGCTTCTCGCCGCCCTGCTGCTGGTCCCCTGCTCGGTCCTCGTTCGCGCACAAGATCCATCCCAACCCGCCGCGCCCGAAACACTCACCGCCACCGTCATCGGCACCGGCGGCGCGGCCAGCGGCAAAACCTTCGGCATCACCATCAACATCAATTCCTACTCCACCGAAGGCGACGCCTCGCTGCTGCTCGAAGCCGTGCAGTCCGGCAAGAAAAACGAATTACTCAACACGCTGCAAAGCATGGCTCCCAAAGGCCGCATCGCCGTCACCGGCCAGGTCGGCAACGACGCCAATTACATTCGCCAAATCTCCACCGCCAAAGGCCGTACCATCCGCATCCTGATCGATCGCAAAATGTCTTTCTTCGAACTGGTCCGCGGCGCGCGCTCCCGCGAATATCAGTTCTCCGCACTCGAGCTCTACCTCGACGAAAAAGGCAATGGCGA
>PMHK01000008.1 GCA_003156635.1 Acidobacteriota bacterium
TTCTCCTTAAGGCTCGTGTTTCAAGGCTCGAAGTTCTGATTTCCTTGTACGCCCTGGCGGGGTACGCGGAGTCTAATGCACGGCCCGTTCCAAATCGGTGCAGGTGTTTAGTTTCGGAACACAATCCATCCCATCTGTATGATACGTAAAGGGATACAGCGACTATCCCCGCGCACCACCGGCCATTGTAGCGTGCCTCGGGGTTAGACGTGCCTATTATCCTGACGTTTTTTGGCTGGGACGCGCGACGGAAAGGGTCAAATGGAGGCCGGGAGCCCGAACCTCTGGACGAAGTGAGGTGAGGGAGAGGGAGGAAGTCCTCGCCCCCCTCCCTACGGGCAGCTGTTCGTTCGAAGCGCTCTNNCGGATGACACCGGATTGGTCCGAATAGAAACCACGTTTTCAATTTGTAGCGCCTGAGGACGGAAGAACTCGCGAGCCTCAAGTAAAAAGGATCTACAGCGGTGGATCGGTGTCCGATGCCGGAACCGTTAAGTTCACTCGTATCACGGCCGGCTCGTCGGTAAAAAAATGGCGTTGTCCGGTAACCCCGATGGTCAGCGGGTCAGCGTTCAAGGTGTAGTCGTTGAAGTAGCCGTTGGAATCAGGCGTCAGCGGCACGTAGCTAAACACGTAACCGCTCTTGGTGCCGGTCACCAGGATGTTGTCCAGCAGTCCGGCGCTGATGGCGCTGACATTTCCGGAAGTGGGTGTGGCGAAATTCGACAGGGATGGTGCAAACCCGACGCCGTAGGTCGTCCAATAAATGACGTTCGCGGTAGAAATGGTTCGACAATTTTCGACGGCGCTGGCCTCGTTGGCCGCAATGCGCGCCCGCAAGAAATTCGGGATCGCGATCGCCATCAGAATTAGAATGATGGCCACCACCACCACCAGCTCGATCAGCGAAAACCCGCGTACAGTCCGCCTCACACGACACCTCGTTCGATTCCCAGGGGCTGGCATAAAGATCTAAATTGAGTACCGTGCTTGCCCGAACGCTTTCGTTCGCGTGCCAAAATCAAAAAAAGGGAGGAAGTTTTGAGCTTCCTCCCCACGGGACGATGCTAGCGAGTTACTGCAGCGCCGGGCTGGTCGCCAGCGGCGTGGTGCCATCGGTGTTGAAACGGATGACGCCGGACTGATCCGCATAGAAACCACGCTGGCCGGACTGACCAATCACCGTCGGAACCGCAACCGCCGTGAAGGTGTTGTTCGGAGCTGCCGACGTGCCAACCGCCGCCGGAGCCGGAGTGGTGACGTTGTAGCCGCTCTTAGTGCCGCTCGACAGCTGGGAATCGACCAAGCAAGCCGCAGCGGAGGTCGCGAGCGTCGCCGGGGCACAAGGGGCCGTGCTGCCCAGGTTGGTCAGCGGCGCATAGCCGATGCCGTAGGTCTGTTGGTAGTTGAATTCCGAAGTCACAATCGTGCGCAACGAACCGACCGCGGACGACTCATTGGCCGCCATACGGGCGCGCAGCAAGTTCGGAATGGCGATGGCCGCAATGATCAAAATGATCGCGACGACGATCAACAACTCGATCAACGAAAAGCCCTTCTGTTTATTGGTGATTTTCATAGTTTCTCCCTTGAAGTTTTGGCCGCCGAGAATCTGTTTCGTTCTGAAACTAATGGCTTCCAATTTCTTTTTTCTCGGCCGTGCACCGATCACATTGCATATCGATGGCCAGACGATTCCGCGTCAAGGCAACGGATCATGTCCTGCATATGTACTACTGCGTTATATAGATAACCGTGTATCGTTTCGGGATGTTCCGTTGTGAACCGAACTCACATTCCCCGTTCAACGGATAGAGCCAAATTCTGTCGCGGCAGGTGGACTCAACGTGGCTGTTGGAAATGGAACAGTGTTTCAAACAAACACACGCCTGCGTCCCAGCAACTCTCAAGGATCAAGGTGCGGACGCGCGTGGTCGTTACATTGCAAAACGATTTTGCGTGGAGGACTAAGGAGCGGGGACTTAGATGCCGTATTTCTTGGCGTAGTGGCGGAAAGACCGGTAGGACATTTTCAGCGTGTCGGCGGCGCGCGTCCGGACTCCGCCGGACCGTTCCATCGCCGCTAGCAGGAACGACCGTTCCAGATCCTGAATGTACTTCTCGAGGTCGAGCCCCTGGTCGGGCAGGACCGGCCCGTTTCCATGTCCGTTGCCGTGGCCGTTTCCATTGCCGTGACCGTTTCCGTGAACGTGGCCGTTGCTGGAGTTCGCCACCGTCTCTTGATAGTGGTCGCGAATTCGGGAGGGCAGGCCCTCGACGGTGACCCTTCCCGACCCTTCCAGTGCGACCGCACGCTCAATCGTGTTTTCAAGCTCCCGGACGTTCCCCGGCCAGTCATACACTTCCAGGCGGCGCATCGCCTCGGGTTCGATGCCGTCAATCTTCTTGCTCATGGATTTGGTGTAGCGATCCAGGAACGAGCGCACCAATAAGGGAATATCTTCGCGACGCTCGCGCAGCGGCGGCAAATGAATAGGAATAACGCTGAGGCGGTAATAAAGGTCTTCACGGAACCGGCCCTCGGCGATCTCTTTGGCGAAATCCTTATTGGTCGCGGCAATGACCCGCACGTCGACGTTATTTTCTTCGGTGCTGCCCAGCGGCCGGACTTTACCTTCCTGCAGCACCCGGTANNGTGCCGCCGTCGGCCGCTTGAAACAGGCCGCGGCGATTCTCATTGGCGCCGGTAAACGATCCGCGCATGTAGCCGAATAGTTCGGATTCGAGCAGGGTTTCGGGAAACGCCCCGCAATTGATGGTGATAAAGGGCGCCTTGGAGCGCGAGCTGTTCTCGTGAATGGCGCGGGCCACCAGCTCTTTCCCGGTCCCGCTTTCGCCGGTGATCAAGACCCGGCTGGTTTGCGGTGCAATGGTTTCAATCAATTCGAACAAGCTGCGCATCTTCGGGCTGGCGCCGATGATGTGATCGAACCCGGTAAACTTGCGCAACTGGCGGCGAAGCTCGCCCGCTTCTTTCTTGACCGCCTGATTTTCGGCGATGCGCCGCACGGCCGGGCGCAATTCATCGAGCAACCGGTCGCCCTTGATGACGTAGCGATCTGCGCCAAAGTTAACGGCGTCGATGGCGGTATCCACGGTGGGAACGCCGGTAATCAGGATAAAGGTCGTCGAGGGCGAGACTTCCTTGGAATATTGCAGCAATTCGACGCCGTCCATGTCCGGCATGCAGATATCGGAAATCACGATATCGAAAACCTGGCTGGCCAAACGGCGCTTGGCAGCCTGTCCGTTTGAGGCTACTTCGACCTTATGCCCTTCCTTGCGAAAGCTGATTTCCAGCAGCTCGCTGATGGAGGGTTCGTCGTCGACGACCAGGAGGTGGGCCATGGCTACACCTTCCCCGACGGGTGGAGGCTTTCCACGCTGTGCATGGATTCAGGAACGAGCAGGCGCGGGACCGGCACCCGGGCTGGCACCGCCCGGGGCAACTCCACGATGAATTCAGCGCCATGTCCCTTTTCCGTTTCCACTCGGATGCGGCCTTTGTGCGCTTGCAGAATCTGGTAAACAATCGCCAGACCCAGGCCGGTGCCGCCAGTGAAGCCCGACTGGAACGGTTCGAAAATGCGCGTGGCTTGTTTGGAATCAATCCCCACGCCGGTATCGCGAATCGAGATGCGCACCCAGGATTCGTCAGCGTGCAGCGCGACGGAAAGTTCGCCGCCATCCGGCATGGCGCGCAGCGCGTTGTTGCACAGATTCCAGAAAACTTGCTTGAGCGCGTCGCGATCGGCGCGCGCCCGCAAGGTGCGGACCGTATAGTTGCGGACGATATGGAATTTCCCGCGGGCCAGGGCGTCTCGTTCCAGCAGCAAAAGCGTATCCTCAATCACCGGCAGGATGTCCACGTCGGCAAACGAATAGGTTTTCTCCCGGGAGTAGTTCAGGAAATCGGTAATGATCTGGTTCAAGCGCTGCGATTCGCGGCTGACGATGTGCACCAGCTTCTTGTCGTCGTCATCGAGGGGCGCCAGGCGCGCCAGCTCTTTGAGCGCGCCGGTCATCGCCGTTAGCGGCTGGCGAATTTCATGCGCGATCGCCGCCGAAAGCCGGCCCAAGGCCGCCATGCGCTCTTTCGTCGCTACTTCCCTTTCGAGACGCTTCAGTTCGGTCAAATCCTGGAAGTTGTAAACGAAGCCTGTGTTCTGGTTCTGCGCCGTGCGCAGCGGCGATATCGAAAGGCCCAGGTAGCGGATCGCACCGTTCGCCGTCTTGAATTCAATCTCCTTACGGGTCGCCAGCGGACTGCCCTGCTCGTCCACTTCCACCGGCCAAAAGCCGGGGAGCCGGTCTTGCACTTTGTCTCCACGCATCAGCCCCAAGCCGGAACTGGTGATTTCGGCGCCGGCGCGATTCATGACCAGAATCGTTCCTTCCAGATCCGCCGTCAGCAGGCCGCCGCGCATCGATTCGATGATGTCCTGGTTGAATGCCTGCAGGTCCTTTAACTCCTCGCTCTTTTCGGCGAGTTCGAGTCCTTTGCGGCGCAAGGTCTGGGCCAGCAAACTGCCCAGATACGCCACCGCCAGAAACGCAAAACAATTGATGGCCAGCCAGGAATTCAGCGAATTCAAATCCGGAGGAGCCGCCGATGTGCGCGGAATCACCCCGTAATAACTGAGCGCGATGATGCCCCCCAGCAAGGCCATGCTCGAACCCATCACCACGAAAACGCCACGGCGCGAGAACAGCACGCTGGCCATCAGAATAGCCAGCAAATACAACGACACAAAATAGCTGTCCTGACCGCCAGTGGTGTAGACCACTCCGGTAATCATCAGCAGATCGCAGGAAATTTGCAGCGGAGCGTGCCAGCGCACCTTCGGAATCCAGCGCTGCAGAATTACGTAAA
>PMHK01000044.1 GCA_003156635.1 Acidobacteriota bacterium
GCCGAGCTAACCGTGGGAAAAACGGGGATAACCTTGTCCACCTGCGTCATTTTCAAGACGCCTTCAACCATGCCCTTCACGCAAGCCAGCCGCAGCTTGCCATTCACCTTCTTCAAGTTGCTGAACGACTTGACGATCTGCCCCACAAATGCGCTGTCGATATGGTCCACTTTCCCCATATCAAAAATAATCCGCAACTGCTTCTTCTGGATGTGCGCGTCAATTTCCTGGTTCACGCGATTGCAATCCGCGCCCATGTGCACGTTGCCGCTCATTTCCATCACCCAGATGCCCGGCTGAATCTCTTTGTTTGAAAGGTTCAATTCTTTTTCCCTCGGTTCTCTGAAGCTGCCCCAAAAAAAACCGCGGCGCTAGCCTTCGAACGGGAATTGCCGGATCAAGCGCATACAATCCGAAAGCGCTTTCAAAATCGAATCGCCCCAGCCTGACGGCACAAATCCCGCCGTATTTTGATTCACCTGCTTATCCGCTTCGGCGAAAAAACGCAGGTGCTGCCCTTCCGGCGCGGTGGCAAACTCCTTCACCACAATCGCGAACGTAATATCCCGCCCGCCCTGCTTCTTGATCATCGTGAAGTGATGCATTTGCGCCAGACCCTCGGATCTCTCGGCCTGCGCGTATTGCCAGTCCTCCACGAATCGCCTCCTGCCAGCGTGCTGCAGAGTCCTAAACCCAGACAGTATCTGCGGAACGCCGAAATATTAGGCTGCAATACAGGTTAAGTCAATCGTGGCGGAAGTTGCGCTTGCGTTGGACTATCTGTGGGCTAAACGGTGCCGGTGTCCTGCCGGAATCTCAAATGCTTCCGGTTCCATCAGCGGAGTCGCCGCGGTGATGTAGGTCTGGCTGATGCGATCCTGCCAGGTAAAACGATCCTCATCCCAGAGCGCCCAGAAGAATCCCAGCAGCGTCGCGCCCGATAGTACGTAGCCGAAGCTGCGCCACAACAGTTGCTGCGTATCCGGCAGGCTGCCATCCAGCCGCACGATCGTCAGCCCCCGCAGTTGCATTCCCGGCGTTGCGCCCGCAAAAGTCGTGAAGAGGAAAAAGTATTGCGCGTAGAACAGAAAAAACGCCGCGAGATATACCGCCGCATCGACCCGTTCGACCACCACTTGTCCGCCCAGCGATCGGAACAATCCCAGAAACCCCGCGTAGGTTAGCGCCAGGAACAGCGCATCCAGCATTCCCGCGCGCCGTCGCTCTTCCAGGCTCGCCACCGGAACCAGCGCCGTCTGCGGATGGGCTCGCTCGCCCGCGCTCGCCGAAAAATCCAGCTCCGGCTGGATGTTGATTTCCACCCGCTCGTTCTGGCGCTGTTTTTGCACCGCCCGCTGCGCCGCCCGCAGGCGCAAACGTACCGCGTCTTCTTCGTAAAGAGAAATTTCGTGGGTCGTGACGGATTCATCCGGATCAGCCGGAGGCGCCGCAAAGGGCAGCCCTGATTGCGAATCGTCCGGACGCGCACGTCCCCGGCGCACCCGGTAGGCTTCCAGGCGGCGAGAGACTTCTCGGCGCCATTCCGGTTCGGCGGAGTCTGCGGTCTCGTCGGCTTCAATGGGCGCGGATACACCCACCGGAACCGCTTCGAGATTTTCGTCACCTTCGACGAGTACTGCGTCACAGAAATTGCAGTGGCTGGCGGCATCGAGCAATAACGCGCCGCACTGCTTACAAATTTTTATCACTGGTCGTTTTGCGCTGCGATAGTTCCAGTGACGGAACACGCCGATGTTATCACGCCCCGGAATCGCTCCATCCCAACAATCGCCCACCCTCCGTAGCGTATAAGGCAACTTGCCACACGCTTCGCAGCTCTTAGAGGATTGGCTCCGCACCCGCCGCCCAGCGGCTAAACTCCGGCCGTCGCCGATTGCGAGCCTGCCAACCGCGTGTTAGGCTCAGTTTTCTTTTTCAGGGGAATTTTTGTTTCTGACGCCGCGATGCCGATCGTAACCGTCTTGCGCTCTCTCCGCAAATTCGCCGTCGTCCCACCGCTGCTGCTGTTTTTGCTCGTCGCGCCACGCCCCATCCGCGCCCAGGTCAACGGAAATTCCCAGCCGCAGTCTTCGCCCGCCGACACTTCGAAAGCTTCAACGAAACCCCAGACTAAAAATCCGTCGCTCCCCGGTCCTCAAGCGAAACAGCCCGCCGCTGGCGCCACCCTCGAAGCCGACCAGCAGCGCCAGGTCGGCAAAATTTACTATGCCGACGGCCACGTCGACGTCCATTACGAAAACACCCGCCTGCGCGCCGATCATGTCGAATACAACGAAGACACCCAGGTCGTCCTCGCGCACGGCAACGTCCAGCTCGATTACTTAACCCAGCACGTCGAAGCCGAAGACGCCCGCTACGAAGTCGCCACCGGCCGCGGCACCTTTCATCACGTCCGCGCCACGTTCGCCGTCCAGCGCCGCCAGTCGCCCACTTTGCTCATCAGCCCTAACCCGATTTATTTCGAGGCCGAAACCGCGGACCGCCTCAACCCGGACACCTACAAAGTCCACAAAGCCTGGATGACCGTTTGCGATCCGCAGAAACCCACCTGGAAATTTTATGCTCCGGAAGCCACCGTCTACATGCGGGATTCCGTGCACCTCGAAAATGGAAATTTCCGGCTGTTCTCCGTGCCGGTTTTGTATTTGCCCTACGCCACTTTCCCCGCGGAAAAACAGCGCGCCTCCGGATTTCTGATCCCCGATATCGGCGACAGTTCCAGCAAAGGCTTAATCCTCGGCGACGCCTTTTATTGGGCGCCCACCGACTGGGCCGACTTCACCATTGGCGCTAACTATTACAGCCGCCGCGGCTGGAGCCAGCGCGCCGATCTGCGCATGCGCCCCTGGGAAAATGCGCGCCTGGATATCAACTACAACGGCGTCGTCGACCGCGGCCTGGAAACTTCCACCGGCACCATCAACCAGGGCGGGCACGAGGCTAAATTGCTTTTCACCGCGCTGCTCCCCGATGGCTGGCGCGCCGTCGCCGANNCCGCATCGCCTTCAGCGAAACCTTTGTACAGGCCATCAACTCCGAAGTTCGCAACGCCGCCTTCCTCACCAAGAATTTTCGCGGCTTCAGTTTGAATTTCGCCGCCAACAGCTACAAGAATTATGTCAGCGCCACTCCCGACACCTTCGTCAGCCTGCGCACCGCTCCCGAAGCGCGTTTCAGCTCCGTCGATCAGGCTCCCTGGGAAAAACTTCCCATTTATTTTTCCTTCGACGCTTTCACCGGCGCCTCCCACCGCGAAGATACCGTCACCGGATTTCAGACTCCCAATTTCGTGGCCCGCACCGAATTCGCTCCCACCGTCACCATCCCGTTCCATTTCGGCCCGTGGCTCGATGTCACCCCCACCTTTACCTTCCGCACCACNNCCGCCAACCATCGAACGCGTTTGGGGCGACTCCACCACCGGCAAACGCTGGAAACACGTCATCGAACCAGAAATTATTTATACCGACGTAAACGGCGTGAAGGATTTCGCGCGCTTCGTGCGCTTTGACGAAGATGAAACGCTGACCGACACCAACGAAATTCAGTACGGGGTGACCCAGCGGCTCTATTTCCGGGAAGGCGACGGGGGCACTCAGGAACTCGTCAGTTGGAGTATCTCCGAAAAATATTTCTTCGATCCCAGCTTCGGCGGCGCGCTAGTTCCGGGCGAGCGCAACGTCTTCCAAACCACCGACAACCTCACGCCGTTCGCCTTTCTCGATCAGGCCCGCCATTTCTCTCCGATCGTCAGCGACATCCGCGTCGAGCCCGGCCGCCACTTCGATACGCAATTCATCGTCAATCTCGATCCGCGCCACGGACAACTGACCGCCATCGGCGAATTGGTGAAGTGGAAGCCCTATCGTGAATACTTCCTCACCGTCGCGCATTTTTCTGTCGTCAATTTGCCCACACCGGTCATCGATAATCCGCCGAACTTCGATTTTGAGCCGCGCTCCAATCAGGTGCGCACCCTGATCGGCTATGGCGATCTCACCCGCCGCGGATTCAACTCGACCTTTGGCGTCAGCTACGATCTCAGTCGCGGATCTTTTCAGAATCAGATCGCAGAAGTGGGTTACAACGGTTCGTGTTGTGGCCTCGGATTTGAATATCGCCGTTTTTCGTTCGGTAGCATCCGCAGNNTCTGCTCGCGCTTTTCCATCAACCGCTGTCCCGCCGCCCAGCCGATCGCCCCCACCGCGATTCCCGCGATCACGTCCGCCACGTAGTGGTACCGCCCGTAAACCGTTGCCACGCACATGGCCGCAAAAAACGGCAAGCAGATCCAGAATAACCAAGGCTTGTATCGCCGCGCGGCCAGCAACGCGACCATCGATCCCGCCACATGCGCCGAAGGGAACGCCGCCCCGTGGACCCGCCCGAAATGCTCGACCAGTTCAATCGTCGCCGTGAATGGCCCACCCACCAGGGGGGCAAGATTTAAGGGTGCCAGCGAAAAATAAGGGCTCTCGATCGGGAAAAGTAACGCGATCACGTAGACCGAATAATGCGCGATAGCCGTCGCCGTCATCACCGTCCAGAACGCCACGAATTGTTTTTCGAAATATAAAATCCCCGGCAGAAGCACCAGGTACAAAAAATAAGTCATGTACGCAAACTGCATCGCGTCATTCAGCGTCGGGCTCGCAAACTGCGTCAGCCAAACCGCAGGATGTACCTGCGCCAGGTTGAAATCGAATTGAATCAGCCAGCGATCGAACCAGCCCGGAAAAATGGCGTGCACCAGCCCTTGCAGCTCTTCAAAAAAGAAAATGTAAAGCGGCAGCGGATACCAATGCCGCGCGAACTGCACCGCAAAGTTCCGCGACACCATCGCCCGCCGCGCCAGCAGCGCGATGCCCACGCCAATGGCGAAATGCACCAGCACGTAGCGCGGCGCATGCACTACGTTGCGGTAAAACAAAAGTACAATCGCTTCCACCCACGCCAGATACGCGTACGTTACCCACTCGAACGGCCCAGATCCCGCAACAGCCTCAGATAAAAAGCGGCGCCAGCTACTTGCCGGCTCGTCCGTCGTGATCCAAAAATCAGAGACGCCCTCCGCCGCCATCACACTCTGTAATTTGAAATCCAAACCTTCCGAGTTTTCCGCGCGCCGAGTTGCGCCGTCGCTGATCATCGGGTTTGCTCCCGGACCGCGGTCACGGAGTGCTGCTTAACCGTACCGAATTTCGAAAAATTCCCGGCGTGCGGATCGTTTGCCGGTTCCCATCGCTCGATTGGCCAACCCCGCTTGCGCGCCAGCAGCGCCATGCGTCGCGAAGGATTCACCACTTCCGGATGGCCCACGCATTCCAGCATCCCGCAATCCGCCACGGAATCGCCGTACGCATGGCTGTCATTCAGGTTCAGCTGGTGTTTCGCAGCCAGAACTTCGACCGCGCGCACCTTTGCCGCACCCACCAGGTGCTCTCCGGCCAGTTCGCCGGACCACATAGCGCGTGCTCGATGTTTGTTGGATGGCCGCGCGCACGCGGCCAAGTCCGTGGCCACCACTTCCACATTCCCCGGCAAGAAATTTGCCACTGCCGTTGCCAGCGGCGCCAAAGTTCCGCTGACCAAAAACACCCGGTGTTTTAGGGATTGGTGCCAGACGATTCGCTCAAGTCCGCCGGGGGAAATGAATCCGCCCTCCCGATTCGAATGTTCGCAAGCCATCGAATCCGCCCATTCCGCCGCCAGAGAAACCGGCAGGCCCGCCAAATAAAATTTGTTGGTTTCGATCGCGTGCCGCCAACCCTGTGGCGCCAACCGAATTACGTTGAGCAGCCAGCGCCCTATGTTCCGGGCGCCAATCTTGTCGCGGCTCAAAAGGTAAAGGACAAACCGCCACTCCAAAGAACCCGACGGAACCAGTGTTCCGTCGATATCGAAAAACGCGCCGACCGTCCGCGGCTCGTTCACCGAATCACCGCAGCGGGCAGCCGTGCTGGAACTTTTTCAGCCGCCGCGAAATACCTGCGTCCGTCCCACACCACCGGCACCGCCCGGATCACGCAAAAAATCACCGTCGCCCAAACCACTCCGTGACCCGCACTCAGCAGCAGCTCTTGCGTGTTGAAACTGATCCAGCCCACGGGAAGATGCGCCATCGGCAGCAGCAAGCCCAAATAACAGAAGCACACGCATTTCAAACTCGCGTACGCTCCGCGGCTCGCTCGCGACCCCACCAAAGCCCGGCCCCATCCGGTCTCGATCATTCCGCTTCGCCCAAAGCCGCTCCGTCCGGCTCGTGCCGCCAGCGAACGCAGAAAATCCGTCAAGGTACCGCGCACAAAAAACAAAATCGGCACCCACAGCGACACCAGCCCGCTGACCGCAAAAAAAGTGAAGAACAGATTCTCGACCACCCGATCGCCGAGAATATCCAGTTGCGCGCCCAGCGGCGTCGCCAGCCCTCGCGTGCGCGCTACGTAGCCGTCCACTCCGTCCAGCGCGATCGCCATCACGGTCAGCGCCACCGCCACCAGATCCGCCGCGACCGAATGTCGGAAACACGTGAAGAAAGCCACCGCGACGAAAGCGGCAGCCACTCGCGCAACCGTGATTTGATTCGGCGTCATCCCTAGCCTCACAGAATTTGGGGCCCGCCCACCGCAACGATAAATTCCGGTCGCCAGCGGCTCCAGCGGCGGGCCCGTTCACCCCACAAAAGCACGAGCAACGCCAAGCGTCTCGTTGGTTTGATCCGTGTTTTCAGTGGCTTGCGACGCCAGACCCCGCGGCCATCGCCCCAGTAAGGTGGGAATTCACGACACCTGCCAGAAACCTGCTCCAATCGATCGCGAACAACTCGAGGGCAAGACATTGCGGACCTTGCCGCGCCGCAGGATTGTCTGCAAACCTCACCAAGATGTGGGAAAATCTCGGGCTGCGCGTGGAACGCTGCTGATTCCAGCGCATCGAACCAAGGTGGGCTCACTCCCGCCCCTGGCGGAAGTCAAACCAACCGCGAAGGATAGCTGATGGAAGGTATCTCGATCTTTGGAGCGTTTGTCGCCGGGCTATTTTCATTTCTATCACCCTGCGTGCTCCCGCTGGTCCCGGGTTACATGTCCATGTTGTCCGGGATAGGCGTTGAACAATTGAAGGCCGAAAATGCGCCGCGTGGTGGGCTGCTCTGGTCGGCTTTGGCTTTCGTGCTGGGTTTTTCGGCAGTTTTCATCGCATTTGGAGCGTCGNNGCGTCGGCCAGCGCGGTTGGGTCTTTTTTGCTACGCAACCGAGCCTCTCTCGCGCCCGTTGCCGGCGCGCTAATCTTGATGTTCGGCCTACACTTAACGGGCTTGCTTGCGAAAATTTCGATACGGATAGGCCTATTGATCGGCGCAGTTCTGATCGCCATGTCAGGGCTTCTAAGTCTCCGCCCTGCGATGTTCGGGACCTGGCTTAGACCTATCCACTTCTTTTCCATCGCACTGATTTTCCTGCTGGGACCTTCGCTCACCCGATGGCTCAATCGTGACATCCATTTCCGTAACCTTGGCAGCCAACCCGGACCTTTCAGCGGATTCCTCATGGGTTTTGCTTTCGCTTTCGGATGGACGCCCTGCATTGGCCCGATTTTGGCTAGCGTCTTGGCGGTTGCGGCTACCAAGGACACCGTCGGTGAAGGAATTTTTCTACTCGCCTGTTATTCGGCAGGTCTGGCGATTCCTTTTTTGGCTACGGCGTTCTTAATTGGCGGTTTCTTGAAGTTCTATCAGAAATTCCGCCGGTATCTTCACACCGTTGAGGTTTTGAGTGGAGCGCTGCTGCTGATGGTCGGGACACTGATATTTTTGAACCGGCTAACCTGGCTATCCGGAAAATTGACATTTCTAAACCAGTTCGCAAAGTGAGGGGAGAAGCTCAGATGAGTAAGCGCAGTTTGATTTTCGGCCTCGCACTGACGGCCATGATCGCGGCCGCCGGTTTTTCCGGATGCGGCTCGANNTGGTGAATTTCTGGGCCACCTGGTGCGAGCCTTGCCGCGTCGAAATTCCCTGGATGATCGGCTTCCAGCAGAAATATGCGGACAAAGGTTTCACCATGTTGGGCGTGGCCATGGACGAAGACGGAAAAGCCTCCGTCGATCCTTTCATCTCCTCCACGAAATTTGATGTCGGCGGCCAGCAGCTCGCGATGAATTACCCGATTGTGTTAGGCAACGACGACATCGCCGACAAATTCGGCGGTATGCTCGGCCTGCCCACCACCCTGGTCATTTCGCGCGACGGGAAAATCGTCAAACGTTACATCGGCCTCGCGAACGAAGCGGATCTGGACAAACAGATCAAGGATTTGCTCTAACCCACATGATGGACGAGCGCGAATTCCAAAAACAATCCGACGCAACGCTAGAAGCGCTGCGCAACCGGCTGCTCGACGTCGGCGACGAAAATAACTTCGAAGTCGAAGGCGGCAGCGGCAAGCTCGAAATCGAATTCGAGGACGAAGACGAAACTCGCTTCGTGATCAGTCCCAACGCCCCAGTCCGCCAGATCTGGATTTCCGCGCTGACCACCAGCTTCAAACTGGCTTGGTCGGACGCCGCCCAGGCCTTCGTGCAGGAAAAAACCGGCGAAAATCTAAATCAAGTCATGAGCCGCATCTTGACCGAAAAACTGGGCAAGCCAGTTCAGGTTTAGCCGTCCATGAGCCGGAAAACTGTATGTTCACTCTTCATCGCCGCGCTTCTCTTGGCGGGCTATGCCGCAATCCCCGGAAACGTGAGCCTGGCGCAGGATCAGCACGTCGCGCCGAAAGCGTCATCGGTCGTTAAGCCCCAACTATTCGCCTCACTCGATCCCGTCCCCCGCGGCCGGGAATTCCAAGTTGCCCTCGTGATCGAAATCGCCCGCGGCTACCACATGAATTCGCACCACCCATCCGACGCCTATCTGATTCCCACCACCCTCACTCCTCAACTTCCGGCTGGTTTTCAGTTGCTCGACACCATTTACCCAGACGGCCACTCGCAGAAATTTTCGTTCTCGCCCGATAAGCCGCTCGACGTGTATTCCGGCAATGTCACCGTGAAGTTGAAGCTGCAAGCCCAAACCAGCGCCCCGCTGGGCCCAATTTCGATCCCGATGACGCTGCGCTATCAGGCCTGCAACGATTCGACCTGCCTACCGCCGGTAAAACTGCCAGTGGAAGCGAAAATTGTGGTGGGATCAGCAGACGCCAAAGCCCAAGCGGCGCACCCGGAAATCTTCGGCAGATAATCCGCGAAAAAATAATTTATTTTGTCTTGAACGATTCGCGGCAATCGTTCAGCGCGAATTCAAAAATGCCACAGCGCGCTGCAAGCGGGCAACGACGCGATCCTGGGACAGCGCCACCATCGTGTCAAACAACGGCGGCGCAACCGCGCGCCCCACAATCGCTACGCGTGTAGCATTGATGAGCACGCCAGCCTTCACGCCTTCCGCAGCGGCCACCGCCCGCGACGCCGCATCGCACGCGTCGTGATTCCACTCCGGCAAAGCCGCAAGCGCATCCGCGAGTTTGCCGAGCATTCCAGCAATCTTTTCGTCCTTCCAGAACTTCTCGCGTGCTTCCACGTCGTAAGTAAAATCGTCAGTAAAGAAAGCCCGGGCCCAGGTCGTGAAATCGCCAAGCAGCCGCGTCCGCGGACGAATCAGGTCCACGGTCCGCGCGAACCACGCCTGCTCACTGGATCCCCAAGCGTCCTGCCACAATCCGGCCTTCTTCAACTCCGCTTCCACAAAAGGCAATATCTCTTCCACTGGCGGCTTCTGCAGGTATTGGGTGTTGTACCACTCCAGCTTCGCGCGATCGAAAATAGCGTTCGTCCGGCTCACGCCTGAAAGCGAAAACCGCTCGACGAGTTCCGGCGTACGCATGTACTCCGAATCGTCGCCCGTCGACCAGCCCAATAACGCCAGGAAATTCCGAAACGCCTCCGGAAGAAATCCTTCGTCGGCGTACGAACCGACGCTGGTCGCGCCGTGGCGCTTCGAAAGCCGCGTACGGTCCGCGCCCAAAATCAGCGGCACGTGCGCGAAGATCGGCGGCTGCGCGCCGAGCGCGTGATAAATCAGCACCTGCTTCGGTGTGTTCGACAAATGATCCGCGCCGCGAATGATGTGCGTAATGCGCATATCGATGTCATCGACAACCACGCTGAGCTGGTAAGTGGGCACTCCGCTGGAGCGCAGCAGCACGAAATCTTCAATGTCCCCGTTCTGCACTTCGCGCGGGCCGAAGACCGCGTCTTCAAACGTAGTCACGCCGGTTCGCGGCGTCTTGAAACGGATGGCCCGCGGCAAGCCTTCTTTTTCTTTGGCAGCGAGTTGGTCCGCGCTCATGTCGCGGCAAGGGCAGGCCGCCAGCTTCGCGGCTTTCGGCCCTTCCGCGTCACCCTCATCTTCCACTTCGTCTTTCGGCGCGGAATAGTCTCCGCCCGCGTACGCCGCGGGTTTGCAGTAGCACGCGTAGCCCGCGCCACTGGCAAAAATCTTCTCCGCCGCCGCGCGATACATTTCTCCACGCTGCGACTGAAAGAACGGACCCTCGTCCCAATCCACGCCCAGCCATTTCAGCGCGACCAGGATGCCGTCAACCAGTTCGGGCTTGTTGCGCTCGACGTCGGTGTCCTCCACGCGCAGGATCAGCGTACCGCCTTCATGCTTGGCGAACAGCCAATTAAACAGCGCGGTGCGCGCGCCCCCTACGTGCAGATAGCCGGTGGGTGAGGGGGCAAAACGGACCCGCGGTTTGGTCGAAACTGGCATACGGTCAGGTTCCTTCCTGTAGTGGAAACCACCAATCTTAACGGAACCAACGCCCAAAATCGAGCGGCCCCCAGACGGTGTGCATTTGAGGAAATCGGTACCCGCGTACTGTTGACCGGAACACCCCTAACTCGCATGATTTCAGTAGTTCTGGAGGCTTTGAGGAGAGGTAGTTCAGGCCGTAATCTCCACGAAACTCGGCTGGACACTCCAAGTATTCATAGCAGACTTATCTGCTATTCTCGGAACAAGTTTCTGCGCAATCGGCGGCGGAGTTTCTGTGCTAGGCGAAGTTCAATCCATCGCAATCGTATTGCTGGCCGGAGCCGTGCTTCTGGCCGGCTTTTTTAGCTACGTCTACCAGCAAAAGCGCCAGGAATATCTGGTGGCCTGGGCCGTGGCCTGGTTCCTGATCGCCTGCTATTTCGTCCGCCCAGCGTTGGGCTATTCCTTCGATTCCATCCCCTGGTATTCCGTCGACGAATGGATCCTCGCGCTGGCCCTGCTGGCTTTTTATTGTTCGGCGCGTTTGTACGCGCGATTGAAAATCCCTTTTGCGGGCGTAGTTATTGCCGGAGCCATTGCGTCGGCCTGGTCGATCGTCTACGTGCTTGGCTGGGTTCCGGTGCATTTGGGCCTGGGCGTGGCTCTCGGATTCTTCGTCGTAGCGCGAACCTTCTGGCACGAGGGCAGCACGGAAGAATCGCGAGCCGACCAGTTGCTGGCCTTCGCCTTTGTCGGGTCGGGAATTTTGCGTCTGCTGATGGTTTTTCAGCCGCGCATTGGCGCGCTGAAAGACATGCACCTGCTGCCTTTTGCCTTGCTGCCAGAAATGTTTGGCGGCGTTTTGATGTTGATGGCCGTCTACGAAGAGGAGCGCCGCCGAATCGAACGCAATATGCTGGCGCTTTCGAATTTGAATCTGGCGACTTCGAGCTTTGCCGGCGGCGAAATACAGAAGATGCTGGGCCAGGCTCTCGACCGCGTACTGAATGTGGTGCGTATTCCGGCGGGCGCCTTGATTCTGCATCATGCTGACGACCGCGGGCCCGCCTCCGTCGTAGCGACCGGAATGAGTGATTCATTCTCGGGGGAAATTCAGAAAGAAAATCTGGACGATTACCCCGTAAACCTCGTCGCGCGCATGGGCGGTTTGGTGGTCCTTCGGGATCTCGCGCGCGATGCGAACTGGGTGGCGCTGGAAAAAGAGAAATCGTTCCGTCATGTGCGCCAGATCCTTTTGGCGCAGGGCCTGCGCACCGTAGTCGGAATCAGCCTGCAGGCCAAAGAGCGAGTTTTTGGCGTCCTGCTGCTCGGAACCCCCGACAACCGCAGCTTTACTCCCGCAGAGCTTCGTCTATTGCTGGCGTTGGGCCATCAGATTGGGATGGCCGTCGAGAACAGCTTTTTGGTGCAGCAAACCGCGCGGCGCAGCGAAGAGTTGCACTTGTTGAATGAAATCGGCCGGGCGCTGAGCTCTACCCTGGAACCCGACGCGTTGTTCGAGCGCATTTACGCGGAGATGCGCAAGCTCTTCGACGTGACCAGCCTGTTCATCGCGTTCTACGATCACAAACCGGACCAAATCCGATTCGAAATCGAAGTGGTGGATGGCGTGCGGCAACCGAAGCGCGTGCGCCCGGCCGGAAATCACCTGGTCGAATATGTCGTGCGCACCGGGCAGCCCCTGCTGGTTCGGGATGAGTTCGGCGAGGAAACGCGCCGCATGGGCTTTCAGCCGCTGCGCCAGGCCGGTTCACTCTGCGCCGTGCCGCTGATTTTGTACGATCGCGCGATTGGCGTGATGGCGGTGCACAGCGTTCACGAACGGGCCTTCGACGAAGGCCACGTGGAATTGCTACGCGTGCTGGCCAGCGAGGCGGCGGTCGCGATCGAAAACGCGCGGCTCTTTTCGCAAGAGCAGAAAAAGTCCCGGCAGTTGACCCTGATCAACAACGTCTCGAGCCACGCGATCACCACCCTGGATCCCGACGAGATGCTTTCGAAAATCGCGGCGGAAATCGAGAGTGCGGTTTCCTACGATCACATCGGCATCGCGATTTTGGATTATTCTTCGAAGCAATTGGTGGTTAAAGCGGAAGCCGGCGCGCGGCGCGATGCGCTGGGCCGCCGCATTACCGTGGGCGAAGGCTTGATCGGACAGGTGGCTCGCAGCGCCATGATGGTCGTCGTACCGGAAGTAAATACCGCATCGGCCCAGCCCCTGCTTGCGGGCAGCGCTTCGGCGGTTGGGCTTCCCGTTTCCTATGGCGAGTCATTGCTGGGCGTGCTGTACGTGGAGTCCTCCGAGCGGTGCGAATTCTCCGAAGACGAAATACGTTTGCTCCGCACCCTGGCGGATTTGTTCGCCGGCGCGCTGCACAACGCGCTGACTTTCCAGAAGGCGCAGGAACAGGCCATTACCGACGGCTTGACCGGCGTGAAGACCCACCGTTTCCTGATGGAAGCGCTGTCTTCGGAATGGAAACGCTCCACGCGCGCGAACCGTCCGTTTGCGCTGGTGCTGATGGACCTCGACCGGTTCAAATTCGTCAACGACTTTTACGGCCACTTGGAAGGCGACGTGGTGCTGCAGCGCGTGGGGCATATTTTGGAGCAGAATTGCCGCCGCTCGGATGTGGTGGCGCGTTACGGCGGCGACGAATTCGTGATTCTGATGCCGGAAACGTCAGTGGAACAGGCCCGCCAGCTGGCCGGAAAACTTCGCGGATGGGTCGCGGCCGACCCGTTGCTGCGCGACAAAAATATCACGGCCAGTTTCGGCATCGCCGGATTCCCGATTCACGGCTCGACGCCGCAGGAACTGATTCAGGTGGCGGATTCCTCGATGTACCTCTCGAAACATCAGGGCGGCAATTCCGTTTCGAGCGTGGATCAAGGCGACCCGAACGATACCAAGCGCTGGAAGAAAGACGTGCTCGAGGCCTATCTGGGCGTGACTTTGAAGCGCTTATTCTCGACCGGGCCGGAAGCCTTCGAAGAAATTTACCGCCGGCTGGAACAATTCACCCGCTCGCTCACCGAGCAAGGCCAGTGTGGGCCCGGCCACGAAATTCCGCCGGCCGTAGTGGATACCGTCACCTCGCTGGCGCTGGCGATTGACGCCAAGGATCACTATACCCAAGGACATTCGCAGAAAGTTTCGGCCTACGCGGTGATGATCGCGCAGGCGCTGAACCTGAACCAAAAAGAGGTGGAGGAAATTCGCCTGGCCGGCCTGCTCCACGACATCGGTAAAGTGGGAATCCCGGAAATTATCCTGAACAAGTCCGGCCCGCTCGATTCCGAAGAATGGGAAACGATGAAGACCCACACGCTGCTGGGCGCGAAGATTCTGGAGCCGCTCGAAGCGATGAACCTGATTCGGTTGATGGTGCGCCATCACCACGAGTTTTACGACGGCACCGGGTATCCCGATCGCCTGCGCGGCGAAAAGATTCCGTATGGCGCGCGGATTATCGCGATTGCCGATGCCTACGACACGATCACGTCCGAGCGCACCTACAAGAAGCCGCGCCGCCCGGACGAAGCGTTTTCCGAACTGCAAAGATGCGCAGCCTCGCAATTCGATCCGGAAATTATCCGCGTGTTTATCGAGACCATGCGCCGCGCGCCGCAGGGCTTTGCCAGCGCCTCCGTGCGCCTCAGCGATGAGGCCGGCGCGCAAGAAACTCCCTCGCTCTAATTCGATTCCGAAACTGCTCCGCACCGATCGAACCCGTCCGAAACGCCGCCGTTACTCCGCAAACTTGCGATATCCTGAAGATAGCGTTGCGCCAGCGCAGCGCACACATTTTCGAGGTGCAGGATGCAGACGGCGACGGTGAAGTGGGTCGGCGGCGAAGAGTTTCTGGCCGAGATGCCCTCGGGGCACGCAGTCGTATTCGACGCTGACCGGAAACACAACTCCGCGCCGGGACCAATGGAGATGCTGCTCGGCGCGTTGGGCGCGTGCACCGCCGTGGACGTCGCGGTCATTCTGGAAAAAAAACGCCAGAAGCTGGCTTCGCTCGAAATTGAAATCTCGGGGGAACGCGCAGCGGAGCCGCCGACAGTCTGGACGAAAATCAGCATGGTGTACCGCTTCACCGGCGCGCTGGAGGAGAAAGCCGTGCGCGACGCGATCGAATTGAGCCAGAACAAATATTGCTCGGTGGCGGCGACCTTGCGAAAAACCGCCGAGATCACCTACCGCTTTGAAATCTCTCCGGCACAAAAGTAGCGCCTGGTGTTGCGCTTGTCACACTCGCGCGGGTTGCATACAATCGCCTGCTGCTTAGGTGCAATAGCGGCCGTTCCATATTATTGAGGATTAAAGGGGGAATGTTGAATAGAGGAAAGCTGAATGGGTAAGCGCATCGCAGCCAAAATCACCGGCGTGGCCGGTTACGTGCCGCCGCGCGTGGTGACCAATTCGGATTTGGAGAAGATCGTCGATACCTCCGATGAGTGGATCCGCACCCGCACCGGCATTCGCGAGCGCCACTACGCGGAACCGGGCGTAGCCTCATCGCATCTGGGAACGGAAGCCGCGAAAAAATTGCTGGTGGCGAAAGGCATCGGCGCCGACGAAATCGAATTGATCGTGCTGGCCACGGTGACGCCCGACATGCTTTTTCCGGCGACGGCCTGTTTGATTCAAGACCGGCTGGGAGCGAAGAATGCGTGGGGCTTCGATTTGTCGGCGGCCTGTTCGGGTTTCGCCTACGCGCTGACGGTGGGCGCGCAATTTGTGGGTTCCGGCACGCACAAAAAAGTCCTGGTGATCGGCAGCGACGTAATGACTTCGATTCTGGATTACACCGACCGCGCCACCTGCGTGCTGTTCGGTGATGGCGCCGGGGCAGTTTTGCTTGAGCCAGCGGCGGAAGGCGAAGGCATTCTCGATTTCTCGCACGATATCGACGGGTCCGGCGGGGAGAACCTGTACATGCCGGGAGGCGGTTCGCTGCATCCAACGTCGGCCGAAACCGTCGCGAAGCGGATGCACTTCGTCCATCAGGAGGGCGCGCAGGTTTTCAAGTACGCGGTGCGCCGCATGAGCGAGCACGCGGTGAACATCCTCGAACGCAACGGACTGTCCAGCAAAGATCTGGCGCTGGTGGTGCCGCACCAGGCGAATCTGCGCATCATCAAAGGGATGCAGGAACGGCTGGGTATCGAGGATTCCAAAGTGATGATCAACATCGACCACTTCGGCAACACCACGGCCGGCACGATTCCGCTGGGCCTGATGGAAGCGGTGGAACAAAAGCGCGTAAAGAAAGGCGATTTGGTGCTGTTGATTGCGGTCGGCGCGGGTTACACCACCGGCGCAGTGCTGATGCGTTGGGGTTACTAGGTTTTCTCGAACTGCGGCTTCACCAAGACGCGCTGATTTAAGGAAAAAGGGCCGATGCGATATCTCGCACCGGCCCTTTTGTTGTTTCCAATGAGACGCCGAGCTCGATAGGGAGCGTACTAATGCCCCGCTACGATCACGATCGGATTCGTATCTCCGGCGGTGGTGGTCAGGAACACGAATTTGGTCGGCGACACGATTACGAACGCACCTGAAAATGCTGCCGGCGAAGTGAGTGTGAGCGAACCGGTTCCATTCGCCGTGTCGAACAGTGAGAAGGTCCCGGCGACGGCTTCCGCGGGCGTATTCGCGGCGGTGGTGCTTTCGTCTTGCGTGCCGGCAATGGCGGAGACGCCATCGAGCATGAGCGCGCCGGAAAGATTGCGGGAGGCCGCGCTCGGCGGTGCGGTCGAGCCTTCGACGTAATTTCCGGACAGCGACGCTGCGGTAAACGGTCCGGCCGACTGTGGCGACAAATGCCCCAGCAGCGGAGGCTGCCCCTGTTGCGCGGTCGACGTCAGGAAAAAAGCCTCGGTAGGACTGACCAGATAGAGAATAGGTAGAAAGTAGGACGGTGAGGTCAAGCTATTCGCGGTCGTCACTCGTCCAAATTGATCGGAACTGTAGCTCACCGCCAGCGGATTCGAAGCCCCGCCATTGGGCGCCATATTGGACGTGATCGTGCCCGCCGTGTTGTCAGTCAGCAGCAAATCGAAATTCCCGGCGCCGCTGTTGGCCACCGCAATTTGCAAAATCGCCGACTCCTGCACCTGCAGACCGTTGACCAGAGAATTTCCTGACAAGCCGCCCGCCATCGGACCGGTGATCGCATTTTGGGCCAGGAAAGGCTGGCCGAATTGCTGCAGCATGTCGAGCACGCTGAGGAAAGGCGTGAATCCGCTGCTGCTGACTTGATCGCTTTCCACCAGGAACGCCTCGGTGCTGGAAACCGGATAAGCGTTATAGGTAATGTTTCCGGCGGTGAATTGGGGAGTAAAAATGAAGGTGCACGAAGTGGTGTCAGCGCCAGAGGCGAACGTGCCGCTGAGCGTCTGATCCGGATCGACCGAGCCAAACAGATTGGCATCCATCTCGCCCGGGCCGATGCTGCCCGGCACGCCAGTGACGGTTGGAGGCGCGGCCGTAAATTCCCCAACCAGCGCAATGGGACCTGCGCCCGTGGCGATGGAGGTGGTAAAGCCCGTGCCCGCAAATGCGAAGTTTCCGGTGTAGGTGTTGCTGGCCGTGTTGCTGACCACGCAAGTGTTGACGGTTTGAAATTCGAGACGCCCCGAGCCACGCGCGCCGGTGGAATCGAATTCGATCAGCCGGCCGTGGCCGCTGCCTCCCGGATCAATCGCGAAGGCGTAGGTCGGAGCCAGCGGAAACGCCGGCGTGGCGGACGTAAACGTTATTGTCCCGCGGCCGTCGGTGCCGGCGGTGTAGGTTCCCATGATGCCGGTGTAGGTCACGGGGGGACCGGCCAGAGAATTGTAGGTTGCTTCGCCGGTGGTGATTATTCCCGCTCCATTCGCGGTGAATGTTCCAGCTGCCGCGATAAATCCTCCGGCATTGTTGCCGGTGAAGGTAAAGGCATAAGAGCCGCTCAGCAGCAGGGGATTTTGCGCGCCGCTCACGGCCAGCGTGAAAGTCTGAGTGATCACTGCGGGCGGATTTCCGTTATCCGAGAGAGTGACGCCGAAACTGAAATTGCCGGCCGCGGTGGGTGTTCCGGACAACAAGCCACCGGTGAAATTCAGCCCAGGGGGTAGCGTGGATCCGGTCGCCAAAGCAAACGTGTATGGCGATGTTCCGCCGGTCGCCGCGAATTGCACGTTGGGATAAACCATGTTGATGGTCCCTGCCGGCAGCGGCGAGGTGGTGGTGAACGCGAGCGAACTGACCACGATGTTGAGCGGCCCGGAAGTGTTCGAAGCACCCGTTGCGTCGGTGACGCTGACGGTGAATATCGAATTCCCCGCGGCGGTGGCTTTGCCGGTGATATTTACGGTGTCGGTGGTGCTGGAACCTAAGACCAGGCCCGTCGGCAAGCTGCCCGAGGCGAGAGCCCAGGTCAACGGCGGCACGCCGCCCGTGGCCATGACGGGCTGGCTGTAAGGCTGATTCAATGGCGCGGATGACAAGGATGTGGTGGTGATGACCGGCGGCGGTTCGATGTTCACCGTGAGCGTCGCCGACTGCTTCGTAAAATCCACGGAAGTTGCCGTAATCGAAACGGTCGTTGCGGTAGTGACCACGGCTGGGGCTACATACGTGGCGCTGGTGGTGCTGGTCTGCGTCAGTGTGCCGGTGGCCGCGGGAATAGCGGTGAATTGGACCCCGCCATTCTTTACGGTGTCGTTCAAAACATTGGCGGTGATCGAAACCATGCCGCCCTGGCCGATGGTGACCGTACCTTTAGGAGCGATTACCACGGAATGGAAACTGTCGGGCGTCAGCGCGCAACTCGAAAGTTGCAGCACGGCAAAAAGTATCAGTACCAACAAACACAAATGTCGGGCGCGGTTATTCATGGCGCTCCTCAAGAATCCACGGAGAAATTAGGCTGCGGGAATCACCCACAATATTTAGGCACGAAAGGGCCGGCATCCGCGAGGAAATGACCGGAGCAAATAGCGTATAAGGCAACTGGCAATGCGGACAGAGCGTTGCATGGGGAATTGCCAGGAATGACCAAGCGAGGATGCAGCCGAATTAAAGGCGAAACGGAAGACGGAGCCAGCGAGCGAACTTGAAGCAGTTAAATTCTGCTTAGAACGAGCGGGCTTCGTCGCACAGCATTCGATTCCGCTCGAGGCGCTGCGAGAGTACCACCGTGGCGTAACGGGTACAGAGCGCCATCTCGCGGGTGGTCCAGCCGCCGAATCCGGGGGCGCCCGGCGACACGGCAATGTTTCCGATTTGCTTGGCCAGCTTCAAAAAGCTGAAATAGAGCCGGACCGCCCGAAACTTCGGAACCGCATTGGTGTCGAGGTCTGGGAACAGCCCTTGGACCGCCGTAGCTGAGGCGAAGTCATTTGTATTCAGTGGATTAGCGGATGTTTCGGCAGCCAGCATGGGCTCCGAGACCGGCTCTGCGGCTACCCGCAGTAGGCCTGCACGCCAGATAAAGACGGCGAATTGCACCGTGGCGGCCAGTGACATCACGAGAATGAAGGCTGCGATCAGCATGTTCAACCACAGACAGTTTCCGATTTTATGCCGCCCGAACCAATAGGCCGTCAGTACCTATTTTCACCACCATCCGGATAGGCGCACGACAAGGTCTTACGAGGATTCGCGGGCCCAGGGCCTGATCGCGAACCGCGTCCAGAGTAATAAACCCCCGGCGCTTTGCAGGATTTCGGTAGGATATCGAACCGAGAGGTGAAGCGCATGAACCTGATTTCCCGCGTGATGGTAGTTTTCGGCGTACTCGCACTGATTCTCGCGCCGGCCTCGAAACGACCTTTGATCGCGTCCGAAGCCAGTGAACAGGCCCAAATTCGGACGCTACTTCAAAACCAAACCGAGGCTTGGAATCGCGGCGACATCGATGGATTCATGGCCGGATATTGGAAGTCTGACGAGACTGCGTTTGTGGGCGCAAGCGGCATGACTCGCGGGTGGCAGTCGGTGCTGGAGCACTACCAGAAAATCTATCCGAATCGCCAGGCGATGGGGCAGCTCACCTTTTCCGCGCTCGAGATTCATCTGGTCTGTCCGGACGCCGCCTTCGCGATTGGGCAGTTTCAGCTGGAGCGCGAGACCGACAAACCCGCGGGCATTTTTACCCTGAATTTCCGAAAGTTTCCGGAGGGCTGGCGGATTGTTGCGGACCACACCACCGCATTCGCATCGCCCAGCGCTTCGACGAGCCACTGAAGCTCGGAAGCTCATTCGTTCGATGCGCCGTTGGCACTCACCCGAGCCCTGCATTTAGTACCCGGCCGAGACCTTTTCGGGGATAATTACAAACCAGCTTGGGCTGACCCAGCCTGCGGAAGGAGACATTCCATTGCGTGCGGTTATTACTGGCGGAGCAGGTTTTCTCGGTTCGCATCTTTGCGAGTTGATGCTGGAACGCGGCTGGGAAGTCCTATGCCTCGACAACCTGGTGACCGGAAGTGAGACGAACATCGCGCATCTGATGGCCAACCCGAAGTTTCGGTTCGCGCGCCATGACGTGTCCCGCTTCATCGATGTGCCGGGACCGGTTGAGGCGGTGCTGCATTTTGCTTCGCCGGCGAGTCCGCCGGATTATCTGCGGCTTCCGATTCAGACCATGAAGGTGGGAGCGCTGGGCACCCACAACTCGTTGGGCTTGGCCCTGGCGAAAAATGCGAAATATCTTTTGGCTTCAACCTCGGAATGTTACGGCGATCCCAACGTCAGTCCGCAGCCGGAATCGTATTGGGGCAACGTAAATCCGGTGGGCCCGCGCGGCGTCTATGACGAAGCGAAGCGTTACGCCGAAGCCATGACCATGGCCTATCACCGCTATCACGGGCTGAATACGCATATCGTCCGAATCTTTAACACCTATGGGCCGCGCATGCGCTTGAACGACGGGCGAGCGCTCCCGAATTTTCTGTATCAGGCGTTAATGGGCGAGCCGATCACGGTCTACGGTGACGGCAAACAGACCCGCAGCTTTTGCTACGTTTCGGATTTGCTGGAGGGAATTTACCGCCTGCTGGAATCCGACGAGCACGAGCCCACCAACATCGGGAACCCGCAGGAGATTACCATTCTGGAGTTCGCCGAACGCGTGCGCAAGCTGGTGGGCGTGGACACGCCGATCGTGTTTCATGCTTTGCCGCAGGACGATCCGAAGCAGCGTTGCCCGGACATCAGCAAGGCGAAACGCCTGCTGGGCTGGGAAGCAAAGATAAAACTTGAGGATGGGCTGCAACGCACCTATGAGTACTTCCGCGCGCAACTCGCGCAGAAGAGCGGACCTTCCAAATAATCGGCTCAGTCTAGTCCGGACGGCCGACCGAGTAATATTCGAAGCCGTGGCTTTTCATTTCGGAGCCAGACAGCAGGTTGCGGCCGTCCAGAATCAGCGGACGAGCCATGCTGCCGTGTATGCGGTTCCAGTCGAGATTGTGAAATTGCTCCCACTCGGTGGCGATGAGCAGAGCTTCGGCGCCGTCCGCCGCATCGTAAGCGGTTTTCGCGAATTCAACCTGCGGCAGGATGCTCTTGGCGCGTTCCATCGCCTCGGGATCAAACACCCGGACCCGCGCGCCCTCCGCGACCAGCTGCTGAACCAAATCGATGGCGGGTGAGAAGCGGATATCGTCGGTGTTCGGTTTAAAGGCGAGACCGAGCACGCCAACCGGTTTGTCCTTAACGACCCACAGGGCGCGGCGAATTTTCACCATGAAGTTCTCGATGCGCTTCTTATTGATTTTTTCCGCCTCTTTCAACATCGAGAAATCCACGCCGGAACTCTCCGCCAGATGCACGAAAGCCTGCAAATCTTTGGGCAGGCAGAATCCGCCAAAGCCCAGACCGGGCCGGAAGAAGCTGGTGCCGATTCTGGCGTCCATGCCCACCGCGCGAACCACTTCATCAATGTCGGCGCCCAGCCGTTCCGCCAGGTCGGCAACCATGTTGGCGTAGGAAATCTTCAGCGCCAGAAACGAATTTGAGGCATGCTTGATCAGTTCGGCGCTGTTGATGGTGGTGACCAGCCAAGCGGGAAGCGCCGTATCCGGGCACTTGCCCGCATGAATGGGGCAATGGAAGGTGCGCTCCAGCACCGGTCGGTAAATTTCTCGTAGCTGCCGGGCGGCGCCGTCGTCTTCCACCCCGATCACGATGCGATCGGGGTGCAGGAAATCTTCGACCGCGGTGCCTTCGCGCAGGAATTCCGGATTCGACGCCACGCTGAATTTAACGCCACTCTTCCGCCCGTACACTCCTAGCGCGCGCTTCAATTCCTGGCCGGTTTGCGCCGGAACCGTGCTCTTCTCCACGACCAACTTCGGGCTCCGCGCTTCGGTGGCGACCAGCCGCGCCACATGATCGATGGCGCTCAAATCCGCGCTGCCNNTGGGCAGCGGCGGCGTGCCCACGCAGATAAAAATGGCGTCCCCGGCTCGAACCGCATCGGCCATGTTGGCCCGAAAACTCAGCCGGCCCTCTTTACGGGCTTCCGCAATCACGACATCGAGGCCGGGCTCGTAGATGGGGAGCCGTCCGGACTCGAGAGTTTTCAATTTTTCAACGTCGTTATCCGTGCAA
Source organism: Acidobacteriota bacterium (assembly GCA_003156635.1). GTDB lineage: Bacteria > Acidobacteriota > Terriglobia > Acidiferrales > UBA7541 > Palsa-295. The sequence continues at coordinate 22,410 of PMHK01000044.1, forward strand.
ACCACTTCGTGCCCCAGGCCCGCCAGGCATCCTCCCGTGACCAGACCCACATAACCGGCTCCGATGACTGAAACTTTCAATGGCTGCTCCACCTAAAATAGATTTTTGCTTTTTTAGTTCTGATCTAAGGTTACAGGAAGATTTAGACCTTGCCTGACTTCTGTTATGCGTTTTTCCATATTCGT
>PMHK01000195.1 GCA_003156635.1 Acidobacteriota bacterium
ATTTTCGCCGGTGGAAACGATTCAGACCCAGCGCGGCGCTCGCACCATGGCCATCGATTACGGCACGCATACCGTTTACCTCGTCACCGCCGACCTCGGCCCTGCCCCGGCCGCCACTACCGACAATCCGCGGCCGCGCCCGGCGATTCTCCCGGACACGTTCACGCTGTTGATCTATAAAAAATAGCGCGTCCGGCCGGCAATCGAGTGGGCGGCGTCCGCGCAAACCACCCAACCCAAACGTGGCCGGCGACGGCCTCGTTTGCGTTATTATTTCAACCAGAATGGCTACCGTCGCGCCAAAAGTTTTCGCTGGGACCTCGGGCTGGTCGTACCCGACCTGGAAGCCGGATTTTTATCCGGAGAAGACGGCTGCCAAGAAATTCCTGGGCTATTACGCGACTCAGCTCAATTCGGTAGAAGTCAACTTCACTTTCCGCCGGCTGGCCAGCCAAGCGCTCTTGAGTGGATGGATCGAAACCGCGGGCGACCATTTTCAATTCGCGGTGAAGGCGCATCAAGCCATCACGCACATCAAGCGCCTGAACGCTGCGGAGGAGTCTACCGCGAGATTCTTCGATTCGATCGAGCCGTTGCGGAAAGCGAACCAGCTGGGGCCTGTGCTGTTTCAGCTGCCGCCAAATCTAAAATGTGATGTTCCGCGCTTGCGCGAGTTCGTGAAGCTCCTGCCGAAAGAGTTGCGGGCGGCATTCGAATTCCGGCACGAATCGTGGTTCAACGAGGAAGTGTACACCGTGCTACGCAGCGTCGGAGTGGCGCTCTGCGCGGCGGAAAGCGAGAAAATCGAATCGCCCGAGGTCCAAACTGCGCCGTTCTATTACCTGCGGATGCGCCAGCCGCCATTCAAATTGAAAGCCATCGAACAGAAGGTGCGTCGCCTCGCGAAAGATTCCGACGTGTACATTTATTTCAAACACGAGGACACGCCGGAAGGCGCACTAAACGCGGTAAAGCTGCTCGAACGGCTCGCAAAATAGTCGCGGGGGCGTCGGCAGCTCCCCGCCTGATTCAAGTCGTCGCGAATCAAGATCGCGAAAGCATCTTGCTTTGCAGCAGCCGCAGTAACTTCGCGTCGAGCTGATGGCCATGCCATGCTTGAAAATCGGTGCCGGCGCGGCCCGTATCGAGAATCCCGAAGGGCCCCCGAAAATTCCACAGCGCCCACCCGGAACGCAGGGCGCCAATCACCTCCAGCGAATCGTTGTACCAGGCGTAGACCACTTCCGGCGGCGTGTGTTTATCGCAGCCCATTTCCCCGAAATGGATCGGAACGCCGTGCTTGCCTGGATCGGCCCAAGGCCCGAATTTGTCGACCAGCGTCTGCTTGTCGACAATCACCTTTCCAGCGGCATCCTTCAAAGGCCAAGTAGGAACCGGAATGTTGTCGCCATACGGTTTCGCCCACTGATTGTGGTAATGCGTGAGTTGCACGGGAAAGTAGTCGTGGCAACTTTGGACGATTTTGGTGTCGTACAACTCCGGGATCGGGTCGCGCCCGACGTTATAGCCGTCCGTGACGATTAAGCGATTCGGATCCTCGGCTCGAATTGCGGCCATGCTGGCCCGAACCACCCGAACGTAATCATCCGCCTTGGGCTTAGCCGAATCGTCTAAACCGAGCCGCGCGGCGTCCAAATTCAAGGGTTCGTTTACCAGGTTAAAGCTCAGCTGCTCGCTGGAAATCCCCTTGTACCGCTTGGCGAAATAACTCCACTGGTGCGCAAAAGCATCCAGCGTGGCTTGGTCTTTATACACGCTGGTCTTCTCTTTGGTGATATGGATTCCGGTGATTTTTTCGTCCATCACGTCGAGGATGCATTCGCCCGGCGCGCGGTGCAGGCTGAGGTTGACGTGCACTTTAAATTTCTGGCCCAGCTTGATGGCGCGATCGATCGGTTCAACATTTTTATCATTGATCTTCAGCAGGTCGTTGGGATCGGTCCAAAAACGGTAGTCCATCGGAAGGCGGACCCAGTTGAATCCCCAATCGTGAACCCATTTAAAATCGTCTTCCTTAAACTGGCCGTCATTCTTGTACGGAAAATACTTCATCCAGTCGGTGTCAGTGGAGAAATATTCCAACAGGTTGAAGCCGTACCAGCGAGGATTGCTGGAATTCGGGATCTGCTGATATTGCGCCGAAGTCGGCAACCCGCCGAACCAAGCTCCCGCCGCGGCACCCGCAGCCAAAGTTTTCAATACCGTGCGGCGATCGATTGCTGGACTCCGACCCGTTTTTTCGTCGAACGACATCCGCGTCACCTCGCGCGCGGCAGTCTACATAGTTCTGCCCCGGCCGCGCAACGAACTCGAATCGTCGACACTTTGCGAATAGTTAAATATTCAAACCGAAGCGGGCTCGGAGTTCGCGAGCGCCGCGTTCGGTTACGCGCAGCGCACGAGTGTCGCGACGGCGCGCCAGCCAGCCGCTGGCGATCATTCGATCGAACAGCGCCGCCCCCAACGCGCCGGCTAAATGCGGTTTGCGCTCCGTCCAATCCAGGCACCGCCGGGCGAATTTGCGCCGCGCGCTTTGCAACGCACCGGCGTCAATTTCCAGGTTCGCGAACCATTTCGTACCTCGCGAGCCGATGGCGTAATCGCGGCCGCTGCCAGCCTGGATCACTTTCAACGTTTCAAGTTTCTCCGTAATCGCCACCCCGAGCTGGCCCGCCAGGTGGTCGTAGCATGACCGCGCCCGGCAAAGATCCAGGTCGGCGGGGCTGCGCACCACGTGCGCCAGCGACGGCGCCGTCGCTATCGCGCCTAACGCTTCCAGCGCATGCACCACCTCCGGCTTGGAAATTCGGTAATACCGGTTGCGCCCTTCGCTGCGCGATGTCAGCAGACCGCCATCCACCAATTTCGAAAGGTGCGCGCTCGCAGACTGCGGCGATGCCCCCGCCACACGCGCCAGGTCTCCCGCGCTCAGGTCTTTGGCGCCCAGCAGCGCAATCAGCATCGCGGCCCGCGATGGATCGCCAATCAGCTCACCGATGGAAGAAATGGGATGGGTCAGGTTCATGAGTGCATTGTACCGTCCCAAGTGCCGCGACGTTTCATTTCTGAATGAAACATCACCGCCTGGTTCAAAGGTACGCTTCGCGGAATATGTCAGGAAATAGTTAGAAATACCTACCGGAGGCGCTGATGATCACCATGTGCATTCGCTACACCCTGGATATTTACAAGCTGGCGGACTTCGAAACATATGCGCGCAATTGGCCCGAACCCATCCGGCGCTGCGGGGGCGACCTGCTCGGATATTTTCTTCCCACCAAGTTGGCGGGCCCGACGAACATCGCCCTGGCCCTGATCAATTTCCCCGACCTCGCCGCCTACGAAAAATATCGCGAAGCGCTGCTGCGTGATACGGGTGCTGCCGCGAACGTCGCGGCCGTGGACGCCTCGCAAGCCATCCTGATCGAAGACCGCTCCTTTCTGCGCCGGGTGCCCGAATAACGACGTCCGCCAAGTCTAGGCCGGCGACGGAATAATTTCCCTCCGCCATTTCACGCGACGCATTGATTTCGCTAGAATGAATGCGCGCCGACCGGCGTGAGCAGGAGGATTTCACTTGGCCCAGGTATCTTCAGCAACGGACCCACGCGGCGCGGCTCTGCTGGAAGCCCAGCAAAAAGCCGATCAACTCTTCCGCGCGATCGAGGAACAAGGGGTTATTCGTCCGGGCACAAGGGAAACGCGGATCAATGAAGATATCTACAATCTCGCCGAAAAGATGTTCGGCATCTCCACCTACTGGCACAAGCGCATCGTGCGCGCTGGCCGTAACACGCTCGCGCCGTACGATGAGAATCCGCCCGACCTGATCATCGGTGACGACGACATCATCTTCTTGGATTTTGGCCCGGTATTCGAAGCCTGGGAAGCGGATTTCGGCCGAACCTTCGTGATCGGTTCCGATCCGCTGAAATTGAAACTCCGCAACGACATCGCCAAGGCCTTTGCCGATGGCAAGGAATATTTCCGGACGCACCTCGACATAACGGCTGACGAGCTTTTTCATCACGCCGAAAAATTAGCGAAAGACTATGGCTGGGAATTTGGCGGCCCCATTGCCGGGCACTTGATCGGCCAATTTCCACACGAACGTATTCCGAATGACAAGGTCAGCCTGTACGTTCATCCCGGCAACCCCATGCGCATGCGCGATCCCGACGCCAACGGCCAGGAGCGCCACTGGATTCTCGAAATACACTTCGTCGATCGCGCCCGCCAGATCGGCGGGTTTTACGAAGAACTACTCACCGTGGGATAGACCACTGCGGGATCGAACTTTCCAGTTCAAGCTGTGATCCCGACAGCGGGCCGGTTTTGGCCGACCGGGAATCTCTCTCCGATTGCCGCACAACTCGCCATCCTCAAACGACGCGGCGTTTCAATGCGCACGTTAGGTCTTGGTCGCCACCGCTACCGACGGTCGCGGCACGGGCGCCAAGCGGTTCGCCCCCTGAAATGGCAGCATCCATCCCGGATACTCCAGGGGCAACGCGCTCACTTCATCGAGCTTCTTGATTTCGTCCGCGGAAAGCTTCAGGTCCACCGCGGCGATGTTGTCGTTCAGTTGCTCTAGCCTTTTCGCGCCAATGATCACCGAAGTAACGAACGGCTTGGCCAGCACCCAGGCCAGCGCCACGCGCGCCGGGCTGCAGCCGTGGGCCTTCGCGATCGGCGTCATTGCATCCATAATCTTCCAGGTGCGCTCCTTGTCCACGATCGGAAAATCGAATTCCGCGCGCCGCGTGCCCTGCGGCTTCTGATTTTCGCGGCTGAATTTTCCAGAAAGCAATCCACCGGCCAGCGGGCTCCAGACCAATAGCCCCGTTTTTTCCGCTTCGAGCAGCGGAACCAGATCGCGCTCTAAATCGCGCCCGGCAATCGAGTAGTACGCCTGCAACGAGTCGAATCGCGCCAGATTCTTAAATTCCGAAATGCCCAGCGCCTTGGCGATTTTCCACGCCAGCCAATTCGAGACGCCGATGTAGCGCACCTTGCCGTGGTTGACCAGCGTGTCGAGCGCGCGCAGCGTTTCTTCCACCGGCGTTACCGCATCGTTGCCGTGAATCTGGTAGAGGTCGATGTGGTCAGTCTGCAGCCGGCGCAGGCTGGCCTCCACCGCATCCATAATATGTCCGCGCGAGGCGCCCACATCGTTGCGCCCCGGACCAACGCGCCCGTAGACTTTCGTGGCGATAACCACGTCCTTGCGTGCAATATTCAGATTCTTGAGCGACTGGCCCAGCATTTTTTCGCTCTCGCCGTCGGAATACACATCCGCGGTGTCGAAGAAATTCACGCCCGCCTCGATGCACTCTTTGATCAGTCCGTCCGCGCCGGCCTGATTCACATCGCCGATATGCTTCCAGATCCCTGCTTCCGTCCCAGCCGATTGGCCGCTGAAAGTCATCGTGCCAAAACAAATAGTGGAAACGAGTAAGCCGGTGTCGCCCAGCGTTTTGAATTGCATCTCAGTCCCCTTTTCAGAAATTCGTAAAAACAAGATTGTACCGCCGTGCCACTCTAAGGCATGACTGCTGCGCGCTGCGAGAATAAAGCAGTCATCCGATCATCGGGGGCCAGGGCCCGTTGTTTGATCACTTGTCTGAGCGGAGTGCCCTCGTATTTTTCATAGTCGTACTGTCTTTCGCCAGGTCCCTGCGACTTCGTAGTATCGGGACCTTCTACCGCCGCAAACTCCACCGATTTGACCTGATCGGGAATTTTCGCTCCGAACCAACGATCGTCTTCACGTTGGGTCCAGGTAACCAGCGCAATCTCGGCCCCGTTTGGATAGGTCTGACCTGCATTGGATCGCGCGTAGGCGACCGCGATTTCGTTCCCATACAGAGTCGACGTCGTTGCAGCGGACGTATCGACAATCGATGTGATGATCTTCCACGCCATGGGATTCTCCGGCAAGCCGCCGGAGAGCGTGGCACTTCGGTTCAGGGTAGCGGCGGGGGCTTTGAACTCGCCGCCCGCGCAACCGAGGCCGGCAAAAACCACCAACGACGTCATTCCAGCGAGCAACCCTTGCTTCATATTCGATCTCATCGTTGCGCCCCTAGCGGCTGCGTAAACACATAGTTGCTATTCACCAGCGGCCGGTGACAGCCCACACACTCGCCCGCAAAATTCGCGTCTTTACCGTACGGCTTCAAATCCGTGCCCCGCCATCGGGCGAATCCCCAACCCAGGGTCGTCGCGTATTTTTGGCGGTCGCGAACCATGAATTCGACCTGCACGAATTTTCCGATTTTCGCCATTCCCTTTTCGTCCGTTTGTTCGAGCCACGCGACCTTGGCCAAGGCCGCGCCGTCCGGCCAGGGGTTGATGTGATTTTCCGCCACGGCCTTGATCGCGATGTCGTTGCCCAGGATTTGCCGGAGCGTGTAGTTGTCTCCCCTCTGCGTGCTGCTAATCGCCCTCCAATTCTCATAATCGGGAAGGAAAGCCATTCCGTTCGGAGCCGGCGATACCTTGGTAGCGGCCGCGTTGCCGCTGGCGATCCAATGGGCGTACTCGTCGTCGGCGGCCTTTACTTCTTCTGCCGTCGCGGTCTTGTCCGGCACCAGCGAGAGCGCGTATTTTTTGAGTGTAGCGAGCTGTTCCGGAGTTACCGCCGATTCGTGATGCAGACGCTCGTATTGCGTCGGCGGCATCGCTCCCAGTTCGATCTGGCTGATCGCCTCGAATACGAATCCCTTCTGCTGCCCGGGCGGCAACTTCGCAAAGTCCGAAAAATTCAAACGGGCCCGGGCGCTTTTCACGTCCCGCGAAACCAGCCAGATGGCCGGCACCGGCCGGTCAAACCAGGACAGCTTGGTTTCGTTGGAATGGCAGTTGTAGCAGGAGGTTTTCAAGACGAACTTGACATCGTCGGGAGCCTGCAGATCAGCCGTGACCGGGGGATTCGGCAGCGCAGGGCGTATGAATTGCGCGCAGCAAATGGCGATCGCCAGCAGCAGCACCGCCCGCCAAAACAGTTTTATGCGCGATCCCGGCTCCACTCTCGCCTCCCGTCACGAAGTCCGTCACAGCTTGGATTCCAATTAGGTTCAAAGGGAGCAGTATTCTTCCCAGCCCGCGAATACGGTGAGTTACTGGGACGCGAGGATTTCATTTCGCCGCGACTGAGGAAATTTGTTTGCGTACGATCGGGGCGACTTCAGTTCCCAGGATTTCAATAGCCCGCATCATTTTCTCGTGCGCTACAGTGGACACTCCCATTTGAAAGGTAATTCGCGATATTCCGCCCAGGGCTTCGTTGACGTAAAGGATTTTCCTGGCGACTGTTTCCGCGTCGCCGATGAGCAGGGCTCCGGTGGGTCCGCGGGTGGCGTCAAATTGCGCGCGCGTGGTCGGCGACCAGCCGCGTTCTTTCCCGATTTCGGTGAAGGTATGGGCGTAGCCCGGGTAAAAATCGTCCGCGGCCTTCTGCGTGGTGTCCGCCAGAAATCCGATCGAGTGCAACCCGACTTTCAATTTCTCTGCCGGGTGACCGGCGCGCCGGCCCGCTTCGCGGTACAAGTCGATCAGCGGTCGGAAGCGGTGCGGTTCGCCGCCAATGATCGCGACCATCAGCGGCAGACCAAGCATCCCGGCGCGCACAAACGATGCCGGCGTGCCGCCGACTCCGACCCAAATCGGCAATGGATTTTGCAGTGGACGAGGGTAGATTCCCTGGCCGGTCAGGGCCGGGCGATGTTTGCCGGACCAGTGCACATTGGTGCTGTCTCGAATCGCCAAAAGTAGTTCCAGCTTTTCGGCGAATAGTGAATCGTAGTCTTCGAGCTGCAGGCCGAATAGCGGGAACGATTCCACGAACGAGCCGCGCCCCGCCACGATCTCCGCCCGTCCCTGCGAAATCAAATCCAGGGTCGCGAATTCCTGAAAGACCCGCACCGGATCGGCGGCGCTGAGGACCGTGACGGCGCTGGTCAGCCTAATGTTTTTGGTGCGCGTCGCCGCCGCCGCAAGAATAACCGCGGGCGCGGAGTCTAAAAATTCCGCGCGATGATGTTCACCGATCCCGAATACGTCGAGCCCTACCCGGTCGGCCATTTCCATTTCCGCCAGCAAGTCGCGCAACCGCTGCGCAGCGCTTAGCGTCTCGCCCGTAGCTGGGTCGGAGATCGCCGCGGCGAAACTATCAATTCCAATTTCCACTGGACTTGCTCCCCAGGCCATCGACTCGGTCAACGGCGGAAAGAAAGTTTGATGCTGTGCATCGCACTTCGGCTCATCCCGGTTGCCTGTACCCTGAAATGTGCTGATAATGTTTCGGAATCGACCACGGTGGCCGGAGAAAGAAAATCACATGAGCAATGCCCGAAACGCAGCGAGGATTTTTGCAGGTTTTGGACTAATCGCGCTTTTTACTGTCGCGGTTTTGTGGCCCTCGCGCGCCGCCGCGCAAACCGGTAGTGCAGAATCCTTCGTGCAACGCTCCGGAACGAAATTGACCCTGGGCGGCGCGGCCTTTCGCTATAGCGGGCCGAACATCGAATGGCTGGGGCTCGAAGGATACGGCCCGCACGATCCAATGGGGCCGCGATATCCGAGCCGCTTCGAAATCGACGACGCCTTCGCCACGGCGGCGGAAATGGGCGCGCGCGTCGTGCGTTCGCAAACCATGGGCGACACCGTGGGTTGCGCGCTGTGCATCGAGCCGGAGGAAGGCAAGTTCAACGACGCTGGATTTCAGGCGACGGACTACGCTTTGCTGGCCGCGCATCGCCGCGGCATGAAAATTATTGTTACTCTGATCGGCGACTGCGCCACCTGCCAGGGCGGCGGCATCGGCCAATATTTGGCGTGGCATCGCAGGTCGAACCCGCAGGATTTTTTCACCGACCCGGGATTGATCGCCGCGTACGAGAAACACGTCGATGCCGTGTTGAATCACGTCAATCCGCTGAACGGAGTTCGCTATAAGGACGACCCGACGATTCTCGCCTGGGAAAATTGCAACATGTGCGGCCTGATCCCGCTACTGATGGGCGGCAGTCCTGCGGCGCTGGGCCAGGTTTCGGATTGGGTGGAGACGATCGGCCAGCACATCAAGCAGCAGGATTCGCGTCACCTCTATCTCGACACCACCGGAATTTTCCGTGCGTATCCCAAGGTGCTCGACAACAAATCTTCCGACCTCGTGACCTTTGAATATTATCCGCACTGGGACGCGCTGCTCGGCACCGGCGAAGTCACCACCGCCGCGACTTTTTCGCGCGACGCCGCGCTGGTGACCGGTCACGGCAAGGCTTTCATCGTGAATGAATTCGGCTGGGACCGCACCGACTGGAAAACGGCGCAGGATTTGCAAACCGTGCTCGATACTCTGGCCAAAGATCCGAATATTTCGGGCGACGATTTTTGGGCGTTGCAAGCGCACCTGGAAAATTTTGGCTTTCAGTTGATCCCGGCGAATACCAATAATCCCGCGTACGCCGAGCACGGCGAAAGCGGCCAGTGGTGGGCGCTGTATTATCCCGGTGTCAAAACCATGGTGAATTCCGCCGAGGATATGGCTTCACGCACGCAGCAATTGCGCGCGCACGCCTACGCCATGTCCGCGACGGCGCTGCCCAAGCATGCCATTCCTCCGCCACCGGTAATCACTTCGACGGTTTTGGGTGGACTTGTCGCGTGGCGCGGCTCCGCCGGAGCAGTCAACTATTCCATCGAGCGCAAAGACGCTGGGGCGACGGAATGGAAAACGATTTGCGATCGTTGCGCCGCCGACGCCGACGATCCCNNCGCGCCACCGACGCCGACGATCCCTGGGCGGATCCGCACGGTGCTCTGTTCGGCGTGAGTTACCGGGTGACTGCTTACAACGCAGACGGCGTGGCGAGCGAGCCATCGCCACCCCGCTAGTGTTGTAGCCTGAAATATTTTGTTCGCGAATTTAGCGTGAGTTAACTGCCCGGCGGCGTATCAATTCTGGCGTTGCAACGCGCCCAGCCCTGCCCAAAACATTTCAGGGTGACGGTGCCGGCTCCGGTCAATGCCGCGCTCTTCCCTTTTTCCAACGTTCCGCTGAATCCCGGCCCGGCAACCGAACACGTCGGCGGTGGGGCGCTGGGCACATCCGAAACGGTCGCGATGCACGTGATGGTCGCAGCCGCAGTGATGTTGGCCGTATCCGGATGTTGCACGCCCTTGTCGAGACTGGCCTGCATCGACCGCACCGTGCCGTGGCGGGCACGTTGCGCCTGACCCGCAGAAGCCAGGAACANNAGGGCGACTGCCGCAAAGAGAATTAGAGTTTTGGTTTTCATCGCGTGCCTCCGGTTGGCGTGGACTTTACACCCACCACAAACCGATCCGCAATACACCTTGTACCCGCAATCCATGCAATCGCGGCTCGCTCCGTGCCTTTCCTTGCCGGTCCATTGATGCTACGTTTCGCTGAGCGTCGGAGGAAACGCAGCTACCGTCCACCTGTACTCTTATGACTGAGCGATTCGTATTCTCCGATCTCCGCGAGATGTTCGCCAAAGCGAACGAAGAAAAGTCCGGCGATCAGCTCGCCGGAATCGCCGCGCGGTCGGAGCGCGAACGAGTCGCCGCCAAACGCCAACTCGCCGATCTGGGGCTAGCCGAAATTGTCAGCCAGCCGCTGATCGATCCCGACCACGATGAAGTTTCACGGCTGATTCTCGATAGCTTCGATCAGGAAGCGTTTCGTCCGCTGCAAAGCCTGACGGTCGGCGAATTTCGCGAATACATTCTCGACGACGCCACCAGCGAAGCGCAGTTGCAACAGATCCAGAAAGCCATAATCCCGGAGATGGCCGCCGCCACGGCCAAGATCATGAGCAACAAGGATCTGATCCTTGCTGCCGCGAAGATCCGCAACATCACGCGCTGCCGCAATACGCTGGGCCAACCCGGAGTGCTCGGCATCCGCGCGCAACCGAATCATCCGGTCGACGATCTGGGCGGAATTTTGCTCGCGGCGTTTGAGGGCCTGCTTTACGGCTGCGGCGACGCAGTGATCGGCGTGAATCCCGCCTCCGATTCGGTGGAAACGGTCGGCGGAATTCTGCGAGCGCTGAATCGCCTGGTCGAAAGCTATCAGATTCCCACGCAAACCTGTTGCCTCGCGCACATCAGCACCCAACTCGCCGCGATGGAGTGCGGCGCGCCGCTCGACCTGCTTTTTCAATCCGTCGCCGGCACCGAAGCGGCGAACCGCAGTTTCGGCATCAGTCTTTCAACGCTGCGCGAAGGTCGCGAGCAGGTTCTCGCGCACCACCTTACCCGTGAAGTCGACTGGCTCGGTACGCAAGCCATGTATTTCGAAACCGGCCAAGGCAGCGCGCTTTCCGCCGAAGCGCATCACGGCGTCGACCAACTCACCCTGGAAGCACGAGCGTATGGCGTCGCGCGCGCCTTTGATCCTTTTATTGTGAATAGCGTGGTCGGCTTCATCGGTCCGGAATATCTCTACGACGAGCGCCAGATCATTCGCGCCGGCCTCGAAGATCATTTCATGGGCAAACTTCTTGGCCTGCCGATGGGCTGCGATGTCTGTTACACCAATCACGCCGCGGCCGATCAGAATTCGGCGGACAACCTCTTGCTCTTGCTCGGAGCCGCCGGCTGCAATTACTTCATGGGCGTACCCTGCTCCGATGACGTGATGCTCAACTACCAATCGACCAGCTATCACGACGCGCTGGCCGTGCGACGCTTGTTTAATCTGCGGCCCGCTCCCGAATTTTTGGCCTGGCTTGAATCCACCGGAATCTACCGCAACGCCGAGCCGGCCCTGCTCGACGCACCAGCACGCCGCAAATTCATGCAGCGGCTGGAATCCTCACTCGAGGAGATGGCCTGAATGCCGGACGATCCCAGGCCGGCGCTAGCTGCACTCGAGGATTTGTCTGAGATAGTCCGCAAAATCCGCGCGCGCACTCCAGCGCGCTTGCTGGCCGGTCGCGCCGGCGCGGCCTACCGGACTGCAACGCAACTGGATTTGCGCGAAGCCCACGCAGCCGCGCGCGACGCCGTCCGCGCGGAATTAGAAACCGACCAAGTTTTTGGCTCGGAGTTTCGGCGAACCTGGAATCCGCTCGACGTCCGCACGCAGGCGGCGACCAAAGATGAATATCTGCTCCGTCCCGACCTCGGCCGTCATTTCGATAATACGTCCGTCGTCGAAATAAAAAAGCGATGCGCTCCGGACCGGGACATTCAAATCGCTATCGGCGACGGCTTGTCCGTGCCGGCGATCGCCGCACAAGTCCCGTCTCTTCTTCCGCTGCTTTATTCCGGCGCTCGGGCCCGCGACTGGACCGTCGGCACTCCGCTCGTGATCCACCACTGCCGCGTCGGAATCCTGAATGAAATCGGCGAACTGCTGAATCCGCACGTCGCCATTTTGCTGATCGGTGAACGCCCGGGCCTGGCCACGGCGGAAAGCCTTTCCGCCTACATGGCGCACCGCCCGCGCGCCGGTCACACGGACGCTGACCGCAACCTTATCTCCAATATTCATGTGCGCGGCCTCGATCCGGAATCCGGCGCACATCGCATCCTGAACCTCGCGGCTCAGATGATCGCCACCAACCACGGTGGCTACACCCTGCGCGAAAACCCGCCAACTCTGAAATGATTCGAGCGATTTGATACGAAAAATCCCGGCTAGATAATGATTCGCATGCGCGCGCCCAGCAGCGCGGTGACGTAAGCTTTCGGAGCGAAGGTCGGATGAATCGAAACTTCCAGGTCTGGCCCGACTTCCACGCTATGCGTCAGCCGCAACCGGTAAAACGTTTCGAAGATACTCTCGTGATGCAGGCCTCCGTTGGACGGCTCCGTGTAATTGAATGAGGTGCCAAACATGTCGCCGCGGCGGCCGAAGGGATGGACCTGCACCAATCCCAGCGTGTTGGTTTGCTTGATGACCGTTCCGGTTTCGGTGGCGAATCCGAATCGGCCGAAGGGCGCCCAGCCGTTCGCAAATTCGTGCTCGAACCCGAAACCGCCGCCGTACCCGCTGCCCATCGTCTTGGTATCGTCGCGCCAAAAAACCAAACGATAATCGCGGTATTGCTCCCCCACCGAACCGGAGAACCAGCCCAGCTCGATCGCTTCCATGTACTTTCGATCAACCAGCGTGGCGATGTTGCTTTGCGCCGAACCTACGGTATCGACCACCAGCGCGTGCACATAGAAATGACGCGTAGCTTGAAATTCCACTGCCGCGCCGCCGGCGTAAGTTCCATCCGAGGCATACGCCAGATTTCCGTCGTTTTGTCCGTTCAGAAATTGGGTGCGCTCGTCGTTATTGAACATGCTCAGGCTGATGTATTCGTTGGGATGAATTTTCCCAACGTAAAACGAAAGCCGCTTGTGCATGAAATCTTCGCGCCAATACAAAATGTTCAGCGTGATCGGCCGCTGTTCGCCGCCACCTTGCAGGCAATTCAGGAACAGGCCGGAGCCGAGCCTATCGCTGAGGTTGAATTGCTGACTGATGCCGATGTTCTCGCCGGAGCGAACCAGTATGCTGATCGAACCGGCCGTGCTTCCCGTGTCATACGCCGCCCAGGCGGCGGTGAAATCCAGCCGTCCGCTTCCTTGATTGTGCCGGATACTGTTCGGTTGAGTTTTGGTGGCGTACTGGTCGAGCAGGGTGTAGGTCGCGCCAAATTTTAATTTGGTCTTTTCATAAACCATGGCCGAGAACCGATCCAAGGGCTGCAGTATCGGCGCTAGCGGATCGGAATCGAGTAAAGGATCGGCTGGTATTTGGGAAAGTGCCAGAGCGTCCGCGTCAAGTTCCTGGGTCAGCTCGTCCGGGTCGCGATTCGCGTTCAGTGCCGCCCCGTTCGCGCCGGTGGGAGAAGCCTGCGGCCCCGCGGCTCCGGTCGGAACCACGGTCTGTCCCAGTGCTGGCCAGCTCGTTAGGGCCAACAGAATAAAGGTACGGAATCCCCACCGCCCCAAAATCACGGGCGTCGATAGTCCACGTCGTAGCGCAGCAGTCGAGAGCGAGCGGCTGGGAGGCATCGCGGCGGCAGATGTTACCATCGACTGATTTGTTGCGCAGGGGCCTTTTGGGGAGTCTTAAGGTCCACCGCCTGACTTGGAGAGTGCCGATTTTTCTTGATTGTTTCCGACCAGGTTGGGATATACTCCCGCTCGAAGATTAGGCGAAGAGGTCAGGAATGTAGGGTGTTCCGCGCCGGATCAGGGCCAAGATTGACCGAAGCCCAAGACTGCACTAGAGATACTGGAAGTTCCGACTTATGCAAAGTGTTGCATATTGAGAAAATGGAGCAAAATTCCAGAAATTCCAAGCTACTGATATAGAAAGACTTACTTTTTGACAGAATCGTTACAAAAGGCAGCGAACGTGCACAGTACAGACCAGTTACAAATGCGCGGAGGTGCGCGAATGAAGGTATCCCGGTTTCTTTGTAGCATTGCCCTCGTAGGGCTTACGGTTGGTATGTCGGCCGCGGTCGCGCACGCCGATGGTTCTGATGGGCGTCTTGGCACCAAGCCAATTCCCCCGACGGATCCCCCGCCCTGCCAAAGCGTTCAGTTCATGGCAGACAGCAGCGGAGCTATCGTTGGCGACTCGGCAATTTGCGGCGTTACTGCGAATACGACGGAGATTAATGTCATCGTCCCCGACACTGACCTCGGCGGCGTGGCCAACCTTCAGATCTATTCAAGCCTGACCCAAAATGTTCCCCCTCCCTTGGTGGCGTTAGGGCTGGCGATTTTCGGTATTAATTTCAATTGGACGAATAGCTGCGCGAATGCGAAGAGTGATTCGGTCGACATCGGAGGCGTGGAGTCGCAGGAATGTACTCTAACGGCGCCGCAGATGCCGTCGAACCCGTTGGCTTTAGCCATAATCAACGGCTTCACCAATGCGAACCAGATTGATACGGTTGAATCGTGCCCGGAATCAATCTTCTTTATTGCCGCCGGATGCGCCCTGCAATTCACGACCGGTGCGATTGGCAATATCGACGGTGACATGCAAGGCCAATTCCTATCGCCGAACGCCCAGATTGACTCTACCAACGGCGGTGATACCCCGCCGCTTCCGTTCCCGGAACCGGGCTCCCTGGTTCTGTTGGCCACGGGTCTCGCGGGTATGCCGTTGCTTCGCCGCAAACTGGCCCGCTCGTAGCGATCGGCTTCGGTAAGCGTGCAAAAGTCTTAACGCGCNNGACCCAAGTACCGCGCGTTTTTTTGTGCCTCGTTCTGGGTCGTCAAAGAGCGCCCGTGTGACGGATTCAACCTGGCGTCCACGTCGCGGTATTCCCTTCCCCCACTCACCGCATAAATTCGGCGGGCCAATCCCTAAGCCATTCCGCAATTCTCGGTTCTCAGCTGTTGGTCATTCGGTGCGGGTTGGGCGTCGAGTCCGGCGTCCCATGATTTGGTGGGCAGATACCTACTCGTAGGCAGCAACTTACCTGCTTACTTACTTGCTGTCTGACTTGCTGTATTCCTTGATTAACGCCTGGAAGTCAGGTCGATCCTTCAAGTTCTGGAACTCCGGATCGCTGGCCACGTCCTTTGCAGGATAGCCCTGAGACAAGGCAGTCTTGAGGGTTTTCATGGCATCGGCGGGTTTGCCGGCAAGATTCTCGACCGTAGCCTGGATATGGAGCAGCTCCAAATCCTTGCTGTCAATCGCCCGCGCTCGCTGAATGAAATCCATCGCTCGCTTCGAATCGCCCTTCTTGGCGTAATACGCCGCAATGTCGCCCATCGCTTCACTGCTTTGCGGGTTTACCTGCAGATCCTTAAACGCCAGGGCGATAGCCTGATCGTAGGTCGCGTCAGCTTTTTCCTTCTGATTCGAATACCTGTAGGCGTCGGCCAGGTTCCCGACAGCCAATTCTTGATTCGGCCCGAGCTCGACAGCCTTCTGCAGGGCGGCAATCGCTTCCGGAAACTGCTTCAGCGTGGTGTAGACGTAGCCCAGGTTCGCGTAGGTGAGCCAATCGGGGTGCAGCTGAATCGACTTCTGATACGCCGCCACAGCGTCCTGGAAATTCCCCATGCGCTCATACGTGGAGGCCATGTTGTCCCAGCCGTCGGCGCTGTCGGGTTCCAATTGCGTGACGTTCTTATATTCTTCCAGCGCCTTGGCGTTATCCCCGAGGCTGAAATAGGCCTGTCCCAATGCACTGTGCAACGCCCAGTTGTAGGGGTTGACCTCGATGGCCTTCTTGAACGAGGCAATCGCCTCGTCTTTCTTGCCGGCGGATAAATAGGCCGAGCCCAGACGGACATAGCCAGCTTCCGAGTTGGGCGAGAGCTGCAAGCCGCGTTTCAATTCGGAAATAGCCTGATCCGTCTTCCCCGTCGCCTGATAAATGCTTCCCAACGAGAAGTGCACTTCGGGGAGGCTTTCTTTGAGCTCCTCGGCCCGCTGGGCGGCGCCCAATGCTTTCTGGGCCCAGATGCTGTCTTTCTTGACGTTGTAGGTCTCGAGCGAAGCGTCGGCCAAACCGGTGTAAGCCAGCGCGAAGCCCGGATCCTTTTGCAGTGCTTTCTGGTAATAATCGATGGACGTGCTGATGGCCTTGTCGCGGTCGGCGCCGCGGTAAGCTTGGCGTCCGCGCAGATACAGGTCGTAAGCGTCTGCATTGTCGGTGGGCCTCGCCGTCGTGCTGGCCAATTCTTCATTGGTCATCTTGACGTCGAGCGCGGTAATCAGCTGCCCAGATAGCTGGTCTTCGATGGACAGAATGTCCTTGGGCGTACCGGTGAACTGCTGGCTCCACAGCTTCTTGCCGCCGTCGGACGCGTCCAGGAGGTTCACGATGATCGCCATCTTGTTTTCGTCGCCCTGCAAGATGCCTTCGACGATCAAGTTCGAGCCCGAACCGCGGGCAATTTTTGCGACCGGGTCTTTATCGGTGAATTTGGATGTGACCGACTCCGGGGCGAGCTTCACGTCCTTGATCTGGAACAATTTCGACGAAAGCGATTCCTTTAGACCTTCCGCCACATATCCGAGGGTTTGATCGTCTCCCAGCACCCGAAAAGGCATCAGCGCAACGAATTTGCCCTGCGCCCGCGTTGGAATGCCTGCCGAGCTGCTTCCACCGCCGGTACTGCCGCCGCCACCGAGTCCCGGAATCAAATGTCTGACCGGCGGGATCGCCAGAGCGATCAGCAAAACCGCTATTACGCCGCCGACGATCCAAACCCACTTATGGTTGGCGAATTCCGGGATCTGGATGATTACGCTCTGCGACCCGCTGCGCGAAATGCTGGAGCGGTTCATGCTCCCGGTCATCGAATTCGAACCTTGCAGGTCGGCGAGAATCTCGTAAGCGTTCTGATAGCGCGCGTCGGGTTCCCGCTCCAGGCAGCGCATGATCAGCCGGACCAGCCAGTTGGGCAGGTCGGGATTCAGTAGCTTCGGGCTCTTCGGTTTCTCTTGAATGCGCTGGTACATCACCTTCAGCGTGGATTCGCCGGTAAACGGAACGTCGCCGGCCACCATTTCGTAAATGATCAGCCCCAGGGCGTACAGGTCGGCCCGGCCGTCCGCCGGCTTCCCTTCCACTTGCTCCGGCGACATGTACCGAGGCGTGCCAAGAAACGCGCCCGTGCGCGTCATGCCGATCGCGCCCTCTTCAAACGATTTCGCTAGACCGAAGTCGCAAACAAAAATCTGGTCGTTCTTGTCGACCAGCAGGTTTTGCGGTTTCAAGTCACGGTGCACCACGCCTTCGGCGTGAGCCGCGGCCAGCGCTTCGGCGATCTGCTGGGTGAATTTCAAAACCCGCTCCATCGGCATCTTCGGGTTGTCGCGAATGACGTGCTGCAAATCCTGGCCCTCCACGTAGGCCATGGAAATGAAACGCAAACCCGCGACGTCGCCCATGTCGTGGATGCGCAAAATATTTTTGTGGGAAATTTTGCTGGCCAGAACCAGTTCCTGCTTGAAACGCTTCAGCGCGTCGGACTGCCCGATTGCGCCTTCGCGCACCACCTTGATGGCCACCGTGCGATCCAGGTCCTTGTCGTAGGCCTTGTACACCCGGCCCATGCCGCCCTGCCCCAACAAAGCTTCAATGCGATATCGCGGTCCGAAATCGCTCCCGGGAGCGATGACGGTCGCATCCACCATCTGGATCGTTTCGGATTCACCCATAGGCATGGGCGTCCCGCAGCGTGAGCAGGACTCAGCGAAATCGGGGTTGACCGTCGTGCAGTGAGGGCAATTAATCAATGCAAAGCCGCCAAAACGGCTAGAAGGGTACTCTACAGCATCGAATTATCCGGCATCCCCGATTGGCCTGCAACTATTAACTGCAAATCGGTTCGATAACGTACTTTCCCGCGCCACCCCGTCCAGTTAGACTCCTCGTAACGCCTTTTGTGCGTCTGGAATGCTCGGGACCCCACTCCATTTTTGGCTGATTTTCCTAATTACCATCGTGGTCGCGCTGGCTTTGGACCTCGGAGTATTTCATCGCAAGAGCCACACGATTCAGCTGAAGGAAGCGCTGCTTGAGAGCCTGGCCTGGATCGTCGTTTCGCTGCTCTTCAATGTCTGGGTATATTTCTCGCAGGGCCCGCAGGCCGGCCTCGAATTCCTCACCGGGTATCTGGTCGAGAAATCGCTAAGCCTCGACAACATTTTTATATTTCTGATCATTTTCAAGTCTTTCCGAATTCCTGATAAGTCGCAACACAAGATCCTGTTTTACGGCGTGGTCGGCGCGCTGGTCATGCGCGCCCTTTTCGTCGTCGCCGGAGTGGAATTGCTTCAGTATTTTCATTCCGTGATCTACCTGTTCGGCGCAATTTTGCTGATCACCGGACTCCGCATGCTGTTCCCCGGAAGCAAGGAAAAAAGGCCGGATCAGAACTGGCTGGTCCGCACGGTGAAGAGATTTCTACCTTTCGCCGACAACGTGGAAAGTGAAACGTTTTTTGTAAAACAGGGCGGGAAACTGGCTGCGACTCCTCTGCTGATGGCTTTGGTGGCGGTCGAAGCGATGGACATCATCTTCGCGATCGATTCGGTTCCGGCCGTGCTGGCCATTACCCGAAACACTTTCATCGTGTACTCCTCGAACGCTTTCGCGATCCTGGGTCTGCGCGCCTTGTATTTCGCCCTGGCCGGGATTCTGCCGCGCTTCCGCTTCCTGCATCAGGGCTTGGCCACGTTGCTGTTCTTTATCGGCAGCAAGATGATTCTGAGCGACTGGATTCATATCACCGCGCCGATGTCGCTTGCGGTGATCGGGACCATCCTGGCGATAACGATTGCCGCTTCCCTGCTGATTCCCGAAAAGAAGAGCCACGCCGCATAACGGTAAGTCTTAGGCCAGCCGCGGACTCGCTTCGACCCGATTCTCGGCGACTTCGGCGATCGCGGCCTGCACCACATCCAGCCCTTCGTTCAGTTGCTCGTCGGTGATGATCAGCGGCACCAGCAGGCGCAATACATTTCCGTAACTCCCGGCTGAAATCAAAATCAGCCCGTGCGCATGGCAGTAACGCAGAATCTGTTCGGTTTCCTCTTTGGCGGGTTCTTTCTTGTCGGACGAAAGCACCAGTTCGATAGCGCGCATCGCTCCCAGTCCGCGGACTTCGCCGATCAACGGCCAACGCTTCGCCCATGCCTTCGAGCGCTCATCGAAAATCTGGCCGATCTTTGCCGCGCGCTCGGCCAGCTTTTCCTGCTCGATGGTTTCAATTGCCGCCAGCGCCGCGGCGCACGCCAGCGGATTGCCGCTGTACGTTCCGCCCAGTCCCCCGACGCCTGCCGCGTCCATCACTTCGGAGCGCCCCGTGACGGCGGCGAGCGGCATGCCTGCGGCCAGCGATTTCGCGCTGACCAGTATGTCCGGCGTGATTCCATAGCGCTCGCAGGCAAACATCGCTCCGGTACGCCCGAATCCAGTCTGCACTTCATCCGCGATCAGCAATATTTTGTGGCGCTTGCAAATCTCCTGAATGATCGAGAAAAATTCTTTCGGTGGCGCGACGAACCCGCCTTCGCCCAGCACCGGTTCCACCACTACTGCAGCGACCGTCTCGGACGCGACCACTCGCTTGAAAGTGTCTTCCAGATGGTGCGCACAGAAAACTCCGCATGACGGATATTGCAGGCCATACGAACACCGGTAGCAATAGGCATACGGGATCCGATAAATTTCGGTGGCAAACGGCTCGAAACCCGCCTTGTACGGGTGGGTCTTGCTGGTCAACGACATGGCCAGCAACGTTCGCCCGTGAAACGCATCTTCAAAGCAGATAATCGCCGGCCGGCGAGTGTAGGCGCGCGCGATCTTGATCGAATTCTCGATCGCTTCCGCGCCGCTATTCACCAGCAGCGTCTTTTTGGCAAAATCGCCCGGCACCAGCGCATTCAATTTCTCTGCCAGCGCGATATATTTTTCGTAAGGCGCCACGCTGAAACAGGTATGAATAAATTCATCGACCTGCTTGCGCAGCGCGGCAACCACCCGTGGCGCGCGATGGCCGGCATTCACCACGCCAATGCCGCCCGCGAAGTCGAGGAAACGGTTTCCGTCTACATCTTCCAGGACTGCGCCTTCAGCGCGTGCCGTGAAAATCGGCGTCGCATGCGAGACTCCGCGCGGCACGGCGTGCTCTCTTCGTCGCATCAATTCCCGCGATTTCGGGCCCGGAATTTCAGTTCGCAATTGGATTGTAGGCATCTCAGTACCATCCGATCGGCTGTTCGTTCAGGTTGATGTGGACCTGCTTGGTTTCCAGGTATTCGTCGATTCCGTTCGGCCCGAGTTCGCGGCCAAATCCGGACTGCTTGTAGCCGCCCCACGGGGCTTCCACGTAGGTCGGCTGCATGTGGTTGACCCACACGATGCCGGCGCGGAGTGCCTTCACTACCCGAAACGCCTTGAAAATATCGCGCGACCATACCGCGGCCGCCAGACCGAATTGGGTATCGTTCGCAATTTTTATCGCATTGGCCTCGCTGTCGAACGGAATGACCGTCGCCACGGGTCCGAAAATTTCCTCACGCGCGATCCGCGCCGAATTATCCACATCGTAGAAAATTGTGGGCTCGACATAGTAGCCCTTCGATTGCGAAGCCAGCCGCCCGCCACCCGCCGCGGTCTTTGCTTCTTTCTTGCCGATTTCCTGATACGCGCGGACGCGATCGAACTGGTCCTTGCTGACCAGCGGACCCATTTTCGTTTCGCGTTCCAATGGCGGCCCCAGCCGAATGGTTTTGGCCTTGGCGCTCATCGCTTCCACAAATTTAGGATAAATTTTCTTTTCAACTAGGATGCGGCTGCCCGCGGAACATACTTCTCCTTGATTCACGAACACGCCAAAGAGCGCGCCATCGATCGCCGCCTCAAAATCCGCGTCGGCAAAGAAAATATTGGGAGATTTGCCGCCGAGCTCCAGGGTTACGCGTTTCAAAGTGTCGGCGGCAGCCTTGACGA
This sequence comes from Acidobacteriota bacterium, assembly GCA_003156635.1. GTDB lineage: Bacteria > Acidobacteriota > Terriglobia > Acidiferrales > UBA7541 > Palsa-295. Next base: position 21,495 of record PMHK01000195.1, read on the forward strand.
TCGCCTTCCCCACTTCTCCGCTACCGGTGAACGCCACCTTATCCACATCCGGATGCCGGACCAGCGGCGCGCCCACCGTCTCACCAAAACCGGTGACGATGTTGACCACGCCCGGCGGCAACCCCGCATCAGTCAGGTAACTGGCAAATTCGAGCACGGTCAGCGGCGTCTGTTCGGCGGGTTTCAATACGCAGGTGCATCCGGCCGCGATAGCCGGCGCCAGTTTCCACGCCGCCATCAACAGCGGAAAATTCCAGGGAATAATTTGCGCCGCGACGCCGATCGGTTCGCGCAGCGAAAGGCTCAGCGCGTTGTCCGGCACCGGATTCACCTGGCCCAAAACTTTCGTGGCCATGCCGCCGTAATATTCAAAGCACGTCGCGACGTCCGCGATGTCATACTCCGCTTCGGTGATGGGCTTGCCCGAATTTCGGCACTCCAGATTAGCGAGGCTCGCTGCTTCTTTGCGCACTCGCTCGGCCAGCCGGAATAAAATTCGTCCGCGGTCTTGCGCCGTAGTTTGCGGCCACGGCCCGGAATCAAACGCAGCCCGCGCCGCGGCCACCGCCCGGTTCACGTCTTGCTCGTCCGCGTCGGGAACTTCCGCAATAACCTGCTCGGTGGACGGGTCGTACACCGGGAAGAATGCCCGGCGATGGCCCTCCACAAATTCGCCATTGATGTACATCTTGAATTTGCGCGGGGCGCCCACGGCCTTCGCGGCTTTCACCTCTTTTGCCGGCTTTGTTTTCGACTGGCTGGCCACGATTCCTCCCACTAAATATAATTACGCGCGTCTTACCGCCGGCGCTTTCCTTCGTCCATATTCATAAAAAAAGAAAACCGCCAGGCCAATAAAGAACAGGGTGCCGCCAAACATCCACATTTCATAGGACAGCAGCGACTTAATCTGTTGCGCCGGGAAAAACGCGAGAACAATTCCCAGCGTGGTGGTAAGCAGCCCGCTTCCGCCGGCCAGAATCAAAGTCGTTTTGCTGTAGAGGCCTTTTCCCGAATTCGGATTGACGGCGATTTTCAGCAACGCCGCGAACATGTACAGAAACGGAACGAGCTGCAGCACCACAGCCAGCGACAGCAGCCTCTGAAACGTTTCCTGCACGCCAGATCCGACCGCATTCACGATGACCAAAATAATCGACACCACGCCCTGAACGATCAGCGCCATGTACGGCGTCGCGAATCGCGTATGCGTTTTCCCCAGCCAGCTGGGCATGTACGAATCAAGCCCAGCCACGAATGGAATGCGCGCCGAACCGGCGAGCCAGGCCGACCCAATCCCCGCGATGGAAATACTCAGCATCAGCGCAAAAGGAGCGATGATCCAATCGGCGCCGACGCGGCTGGCCATGTGGCTGACGGCCTGCACAATTCCCTGCAGCACGTTGATGTCGTTCTTGCTCACCGCGATCAGCAGCGTCAGCGTAGTCGCGATGTACATTACGCCGGAAAGAATCCCGCCCCAGGCCACGGCGCCCGGCAGCGTCTTCTGCGGATCTTTGATTTCATCGCCCATCACCGATGCCAATTCCAAGCCCACCAACCCGAAGCAAATCACGCCAAACGAATTCAAAACGAATCGCGGATTCGGCGGAATCCGGAAATCAGCAGCGGTCACAGTGGTCCCAAACTTGGCGAAGACGATCACGCCCAACCCAATCAAAACCGCTGCGGCGATGGCGGTGCCGATTCCGCCCAAATTGTTGATCCACTTCCCCACGCCCAGCCCCACGATATTCAGAATCACCAGCAGCGCCATCAGACCCACCGACGCGACCACCGTAAATATTTTATTGTCGGCCAGCGCCGCGTGGCCCGGCCCCAGCACAAAAACCGAAACGCCGACGAAATAGAGCATCACCGTCGGCACGTACATCATGTTGTTGGTCCAGTAGCACCAGCCCGACAGAAAGCCATGAAAATCTCCGAAGACTTCCTTGGCCCATAAATAAACGCCGCCCTCACCCGGATAGCGATGCGCCAGCTCAATCACCGCGATGCCCTGCGGCCAGAAAAACAGCACCAGCGAAATCAGCCACAGCCAAACGGTTACGCCGCCGTTCGCCGCAATGCTCGGCACCACGTTCAGGTTGAACACCGCGACCACGAACAGCGCGATCAGATCCGAGCGGCCCAGCGAGCGCTTGAGGTGTACGGTTTCGACGGGCGAGGCGATCGGGTCAGCCAAGGAAGCTCCTAAACTGCCAGAAAAAAAGTAGCGAATCTGCGGGCCGTTCGAGCGAAGAGCCCGCCGATTCACTTATATGCCTGGCGCTAGTGCGCGGAAACGGCCGCCACGTGCGGCTCTTTCTGCGCCTTGGCCAGTGCCGGCGCCACCTCGGCAAACGTCGCGATGTGCCGGTCGATGTCCGCTTCCGTGTGGGCGACTGAAATCGTCCACTGCTCGTCCCACCAGTAAGGCTGCGCCATCACGCCGCGATTGACCATCGCGAACCAGTAGTGCCGCCACAATTCGGTGTCGGCATTCAGCCAGTCGCGATAATTCCGAATGGGCTTATCGAAGAACATCAGCGCACCGTTGGCGCCCGCGCTGACGACATAAGCCTGGAGACCGCTGTTCTTCAGCTCTTTGTTGTAGCCGTCGACCAGTTTCTTGTTGAGTTTGGTGACATGGGTGTAAGCATCGCGCGTCAAAACTTCCTGGAACGTCGCGATGCCGGCCGCCATCGCCACCGGATTCGTGTTGTACGTACCACCGTGGAAAACTTTGTGGTCGGAGATTTGGCCCATCACCGCCCGCGTCGAAGCAAACGCGGCCAGCGAAAATCCGCCGCCAATCGACTTCGCCAAGCAAACGATGTCCGGCTTGATGTCGAAATATTCGCACGCACCTCCGTAAGCCAACTTGGCGCCGGTCTTTACTTCGTCAAAAATCAGCAGCGCGCCGTTCTTCTTGGTTATTTCCCGCAACGCTTTGTGGTAGCCGTCTTCGGGCATCAGGATGCCGACATTCATCATGATCGGCTCAACAATCACCGCCGCGATCTCGCCGGGATACTTGGCGAACAGTCGTTCCACACCCGCCACGTCATTGAACTGAGCGATCAGCGTATTCGCGACCGTGCCTTTCGGAACGCCCGCGCCGCCGGGAACGGAATTGGGAAATTTGTCGTCGCCAATTTCCGTCGCTTTGGGTTTCAGTGAGACCAACACCGAATCGTGCAGCCCGTGATAGCCGCCTTCCATCTTGATGATTTTGTCCCGGCCGGTTGCCGCGCGCGCCAGGCGCACGGCGTGCATGGTGCATTCCGTACCGCTATTGCTGAAGCGCACCATCTCCACTGGAAAGCGTTTGCAGATTTCCTCCGCCAATTCCCATTCCAGATCGTGCGGCATGCCGAACATCGTGCCGGTGCCAAGCTTCGCCTGCACCGCTTTCACCACGCCGGGATGGCAATGCCCCGCCATCAACGCGCCGAAGCAAAGATTGAAATCGAGATACTCGTTGCCGTCGATATCGTGAATGTGCCCGCCCTTCCCATCGCGCACGAAAATAGGATAAGGGTCGTAGGCGCGATAATTGCTCGCGACGCCCAATGGCAGGCGCGACTCCGCGCGTTTATGCGCATCCTTGGAACGCGGCGTGCGCTTTTCGTAGGTGGCGATCTCTTGCTGCAGTCCTTCGTGCATAACTTCCTCCACATCCTGGTACGTTGGCCGACGCACGGCCCTGAGATTTAGCGCGACACTCTATGGTTTCACATTCCAGCGGCGAAAAGTAAATCCCCGCTTTTTCAACTCCCGGAAAAACGGCTCGGGCGGCACCACATTTTCGGGAGCCTGCACTCCCAACCCTGGAATTTCTCCGCGCCCGTGCATCACCGCCGCGATCGCCGCAGGAAAGCCCGTATCGCGCGCCACCGCCGACAACTGCGGCCGCGCCGTGTGATCCGCCCACATCTCCATGGCCAAACCCACCGGCGCTTTTTTGTTTTTGCCGGTCACGACGACGCGCAGCGCTTCCACGTCCAACGGCGTCTGGGTTGGCGCTTTTTTCTGCATCAAGGCCAGCAGCACCGCGCGCGGCGCCACCTGCGTGCCATTCACCGCGATTGCTTCGCGGCCGGTGAAACCCGCATCGACCAAATTCCGCACCAATTCCACCAGTTTCGGGTCGTAGTTAATCTTGAAAAACACTTCCCGCACGCCTTTTTTGCGAAAACTTTCCGCCAGTGTTCCCAATTCGGAATGGATGGAGTGCCGCAACGTGATTTTTCCAATCGGCGCCGGAAACGTGCCGGACTCGGGCTCGGACAGCATCGCCTTCTCGACATAACGCCCGCCGACAAAATGAATCGGCGACATGGTGAGTTCGTCCAAAATAGTCGCAATCGAAAAAGAATACGCGATGGGGCTGTCGTATTTCTGCTCGTCTGCCCCTGCGTTATAAACCCGGATCGAATCGACGCGCTCCATCTTGTCGGCCAGCGCCCGCGCCATCACGTTCGTAATTCCCGGCGCGCCACCCATCCCCGGAATTGCTAATTTGCCGATGCGCCGAAAATCCCGGTCCAGGGCAAATTGTTTCTTGGTCGTGTGGTACAAGCCGCCCAGGTCCATGTAGTGGACCCGAGCCGCCAGCGCTGCGCGCATCACCTCGAGATTCCAGTTGTACTGCGTGCAATTAACGACCACATCGCAACCACCCAAAACCTTCGCCAGCCTCCGGGTATCGCGAACATCCGCTACCACACCCTTGGCCTTACCGTTGCTGAACTTACGCGCCACCTCATGGGCCCGTCCCTGATCGAAATCCGCCACCACGATCTCGCGGACTTCGCGCGCCCCCGCCAGGTCGTGAACGACCGCCCGGCCCATCAGCCCTGCCCCTAACAAGACGATCTTCATGGATCATCAACCCTGAAACGAAAATGGCCCGCGAACACAACAANNCGTTTTTCCCTTCTTTAAATAAATCTCAGAACAAAAACTTCAGCCCGAACTGCAGCACGCGCGGACCTTCCCGCGTGGTCAATATCTGACCAAACGTCCCGTTGGGCGGAAGGCCATCGGTGAAATTGCCGTCCGGATTGGAGAACTGGGTGTGGTTGAAAATATTGTAAAACTCCGCGCGGAATTCCGTATTCCAGCGTTCGTTGATCGACGTCTTCTTGCTGACCACGAAGTCCGTATTGCTGATCGCCGGCCCGCAGCAAAGAGAATGGGGCACGTTTCCAAACTGACCCAAGGGTGACGGATTCACCGGCGAAGTGGGATCGGTGAAATTGCTTGCGTTGAAATAAACGCCGCCGTTTGTTTTCGGGTTTACGAACTGGACTTTGCCGTTGACCGTCGGCGTGTTGGCGTCCTCGAAG
>PMHK01000199.1 GCA_003156635.1 Acidobacteriota bacterium
TCGGGCTCACCAGGTGCGTCCGCGACCCTTTTCCCTGGCGCCCTTCGAAATTCCGGTTCGACGTGCTCGCCGAACGCTCCCCGCTCAGCAGCACATCGTCATTCATCCCAATGCACATGCTGCATCCCGCATCGCGCCATTCAAATCCTGCCGCCACAAAAATCTTGTCGAGACCTTCCGCTTCCGCCTCAACTTTTACCGCCCGCGAACCCGGCACCACCAGCGCCTGCTTCAGCGATTTCGACACATGCTTGCCCGCCACCACTTTCGCCGCCAGCCGCAAATCTTCCAGCCGCGAATTGGTGCACGACCCGATGAATACCCGGTCCAGCGGAATATCTTCAATCAGCGTCCCCGGTTTCAGATCCATGTAGGTCAACGCCCGCGTCGCCGCTTCGCGATCCACCGCATCTTTAAACGATGCCGGATCCGGCACGCGTTCCGAAACCTGCGTCACCATTCCCGGATTCGTGCCCCAGGTAACCATCGGCGCCAGCTCGCTCGCCAGAATCGTCAAGGTGTCGTCGTACTTCGCGTCCGCGTCCGTCGGCAGCGTCTTCCAGAAAGCAACCCGCTCCTCGAATTCTTTCCCCCGCGGCACGAACGCCCGCCCTTCCAAATATTTGAACGTCGTCTCGTCCGGCGCCACCATGCCCGCGCGCGCGCCGCCCTCGATCGACATATTGCACATGGTCATGCGGCCTTCCATCGAAAGCCCGCGCACCGCTTCGCCCGTATATTCGAAAACGTATCCGGTGCCGCCGGCGATCCCGATCTTGCCGATCACTGCCAGAATCATGTCCTTCGCCGTCACGCCCCGCGGACGCTTGCCCTGAAAATCCACCTTCATGGTCTTCGACCCAAACTGCGTCAGGCACTGCGTCGCCAGCACGTGCTCGATCTCGCTGGTTCCAATCCCAAACGCCAGCGCGCCAAACGCGCCATGCGTCGAGGTGTGGCTGTCGCCGCACACGATCGTCTGCCCCGGCTGCGTAATCCCCAGCTCCGGCCCGATGATGTGTACGATGCCCTGGTTCTTGCTATGCATGTCGAACAAATGCACGCCCGACTCCGCGCAGTTGCGCTCCAGCGCCTCGAATTGCCCGCGCGCGTCCGCGTCCACCACCGGCAGCAGCCGGTTCTTGGTCGATACCGAATGGTCCATCACCGCGAAGGTCAATTCCGGCCGCCGCACCTTGCGCCCGGCGGTCTTCAACCCGGCAAACGCCTGCGGCGAAGTCCCTTCATGGATCAAATGCCGGTCAATATAGATCAGGCTCGGCTGCCCCGGCTCTTCGCGAACCACGTGGGCCTGCCAAATTTTGTCGTAAAGTGTGCGTCCAGCCATTCGTTTGTTTTCCTGCGTGCCTGCGATTTGGATTTTAGGAGTGGGCCGGACCAAATCGTCCGGTCTCCCAATTGTAACAATTCCGCAGTCTCACGCCAATGCCGCCGCCCAGCAGCCGTGCGCGCCAAAAATCAAAATTGGATTTCGAACCGCGCTTACTGGGACGCGCTTTCCGCGCGCGCCGTTACGATGAATCGTTGCGGCGCGGCACCAACGTAGTGGAAGGGATAGCAAGTAATGAGGCTCAGCGTAGGACTAGCCGAATCGGGCAACGCGTCGGTTGCCTCGCCATCTACAATTTTCGTGGACTCCACTCGAAATTCATAATTAGCCGTGGGCGAACGGAAAATAACCAGATCGCCCGCTTCCACCTCGCCCAAGCCGCTGAAATACGTGTCGCGATGCGCCGCCAGCGCCGCATTTCCATTTTGTCCCGGCTGCGCCGTGCCCGGAATATGCCCCACGGCTTCCCACAGCGTGGATTCGTCCACGCCTTCTTCGACCACCGTGGAAATTCCGAGTCTCGGAATCTCCACGACTCCGAGCACTCCGTATCCCAACGTCGCGGAGCTATTTGCGGAAATAAAAGAGGGAACGACTGCATCGCCGGGCCTCGCGCCCTGCTGCCAATCCGCGTGGCGCGAAACCGCATTCAAAATCGCCTTTTCCCGATGCTGATGAATGGCCGCGCCGGCGTACGCCACCGAGCAATAGCCAATGGCCGTGACTGCCAGCGCCCACAAACAAATTTCGAATGATTTCAGCAGAGCCTGGTAGCGATCAATAACCGGCGCATTGAAAATTGGGCGCGCAAACTTCGGCACCTCGGCCGGCTGNNCCAGCCACTCCGTCGCCTCTACGCCGATTATTTTGAAACCCAACCGCATCACAAAATTTTCCTGACCGGCTAATTTCGCGCCAACTGGCAAAACCTTCTGGCGCCGCTCAACGGCGCCAGAAGGGCATCACTTCATGCCCCGCGTTAAGACCGCGCCATCGCCTTGCGCAACATCACAATCCCCACCAGCGCAAACACGCCGATCAGCAGAATCAGCGGCATCGCACTCGCCGTCGCCGGCAATTTCTGCCCACGCGTCATCGCCACGGTTTGTACCGTCGCCGCCGACGCACTGGAATCCGAAGCCTGCGACGCCACGGTATTCGTCACTGGCGCAGACCACGAAGCAGCCGCATCCGGCAACGCGCTCGGGTACGCATCATCCGTGCCCGTCGTCGGAATCCGCGTGTGATTGGCTTCGCCAATCTGGTCCGCCACCGCGCGCGGGTACGCGAACTGCTCCACCGTCGAATCGCCGGTGAACACAATTCCTTCCATCGCCGGAATGCTGCCCGACCCATTCGCCGGATACGTCACAAAATTCTGCCCATTCGACGCCAGCTTCGGATTCGGATACGCCAGCACCGTGGTCATCAGCGCCGACCCGTCGTTGCTATAAATCTGCACGATCACCCAGCCCGACTGCGCGCCGGTCTGCTTGAATACATAAGTGCCGCGCTCCAGCACTGATCCCGGAACCTGCTGCGGCGCCTGAATCGTCACCGTCGCCTGCTTCGCGGAATCGTCCGCGCGCGCCACTGTGCCGTTGAAGCTGCTGGCCAAAAGAAATGCGCCGGCCAAAAATAGACCACACCTGGTCAGTTTCATTTTCGTATTCCTCCATCCCGCAAATTCTGCCGCTTCTCCCCCGCCGTGCCACTACCCGAAGACCTGTATATGTCTGGCTAAAAACCTGCGTAACTTCGCCGGCCCGTCATTGAGCCGCCACCTACCTCGCGCCGCGGCCGAAATTCGATCACGATGTCTTCTTCAATCGCAATCGGTTTTCCATCGATGTCCGTGGGCTTGTAGCGCCACTGCCGCACCGCGCTCACTGCCGCCGGAATCAAGTTCGTCGGCCCGCTGATCGGCTGCACATCCACCACCAAGCCGTCCGTTCCGATCGTCGTGCGCAAGTGCACGCTGCCGCCCTGCATTTTCTCCAACGCCTGCGCCGGATAATTGGGAGCAATCTCCACCATCCGATCACCCAGATGCACCCGCTGCAGCGGATGCTCCGATTCCGGCCCTGGCAACGCCGGCACAAACAAAAATTGATGCGAGCGCACCACAATCGACGGAGTCTCCGAAATAGTTTCTTCCGGGAGTTGCATCAATTTTGGCGGAGCTCCTTCCGAAGGTGCGGTCACCGGGAAAAATGAAACCGGAGTTACGGATTCATGCGCGGGGGCTGACGTAGTTGCACCCGCTGGAGCACCCGCCGAGGCTGACGCCGGAGCAGGCACTGCCGAAACGGAAGGCCTTGGCGTTGACGGAGCTGAAGTCGTCGGCGTCGACGTCGCCGCGACTGGTGCGTTCGCAGATTTTTCGTCGGCCTCATTTTCTCGAACCGTTGATGCGGATGAAACGAGAGGTTTTTCAGCCGGCGAAATTGCCTTGGCCGGCTGTGTTGGACGCACACTCGATTCAACTTCCGGCACCGCAAGAGTCTTCGTCGCCGCGGCCGACGTTTCGTCTATCCCCGCGTTCGCGGGAGTCGCTGAGGAAGTCACGTCCTGCTGCGCACCGGTCGGGTCGGTCGCCTGACCAACTGTCGGCATGACCGGCGCCGCCGCCGCATGCGCGTCCGGCGTCACCGCTGCGGCTGGCGTATCCGCGAAGCTCGACTTTGCGAATTGAAACGACCCGGGCTGAATCGCATATCCCAAAATAAAGCACATCGTCACCAGCACGATGCAAAGCGCCGCGATGCTCAGCGGGTTTTTTTCATTCGTGGGACCAGCCGCTGCGGCAGCCTTCACCGGCGCGGCAAAAATTCGATCTTCGCCGTGCGGCGCTAGTTGAGTCCCCAGCAGCGAACTGCCCAATATCATTCCGCCCCTGGCGCTGGATTCCCGCGGCATCACCGCGCTGCTGGAGTTCGAAGCTCCCATCAAATTGCCAGCGAGTGGAGGAGCAGAAATTCGCTCGCTTCCGGTCGGTGCGTGCGGCAATTCCTCGCGCACTTGCGCACCTACTTGCGCACGTACTTCCGCACGCTGTTCCGCGGGCGGTTCCGGCAGCGGCGCGGAAAATGGCGCCGGCAACTCCAGAATCGTTTCGTGCGCCCGCGCCCGCTCCAGATTTTCCCGTTCTTGGTGAAACAGCTCCCACTTTTCGTGCCAGTCAAGTTCTCTAGCCGTTTTTTCCTCGGCGAATTCTAAATCCGCCGAGCTATTCGCGGCCATTTCGCCCAGCGCCGCTTCGCTTAGGTCCGTTTCATCGCTCGCCCGATGCTCTTCCTGTGCCGCGTGAAAAGCTTCCGCCGCGATTTCCACATCTTCAATCTCGGTGCTCTCCGCCAGAAAATTGAATTCAGGCTCCACGATTTCCACCGGCGCTTGGGCTTGCAGCGTCAGCGTGGCTTCCGAGGGAAACATCCGATCGAACTCCGCCGCGCGCGCTTCGTCGCGCTCGGCTTCCGATTGCGCCCAGCTCGATACCATCTTTCGCGGCGAAGGCATGATCAGCACCGGCTTGGCCGCGACCGGGTTCGCGTCCAGCGCCGTCTCGAATTCCGTCGAGACAATTTCCGCGCGAATCCAGTTCCGGATCTGCACCCGGTCGCGCTCGTCCAGATTCACAAATCGCAGCCCGGCGCTTTTACTCGATTCGCTGCGCCACACAATCTCGCCTTCGGCCAGAAAGGTCCGGTCCAATTGCGGCAGGCGAAAACTCAGGCAGGGAAAGTGATCGTCCAGGATCGTCTGCGCCACCGCGATCGCGATGCCCGTCTCGCTCACGTTCAAAACGATTCCGCCGTTGCCTTCGCCCAATTCCAGGCAAGTCACTTCCGACGGGTTGCGGCGCACGCGCGCTCGGCGGTCGCTCGATTCCGGTAATCCGGCCAGTTGTTCAGGTAAGAAACGCATATCCGGTTCCCCTTCAGATCCACGCCGGCTGGAAAGCTAATCTGGGCCGCACCACATTTTTGTTTTTTAGTCGTCAGCAGAGAAAGCGGGCGCAAATCCGAATGGCGGTTCTGTCAGCGCTTGCGGCCCACTTTTCCATCGTAACGGAGTTCAATTTTCGGATGAGCCGGGGAAACTAGTCCGAAAAGCCGCGCCGGGAACCCCATTTCGCCCATCTCCCGTATACGCAGTTCCAACCCTACTGGATTCTAAAAGTTTCGGAATACCGGAATCACCCTAGGACTCTCAATCGCCGCCATGAACACCCCATAAACGCTCGGCGAAAGCTCGATTACAGTGCGAGCCTACGGGGAAAATGCACCGAGACAGCCGATCCCTCGGCGATGAAGGCCGAAGCCGGCGGTTTGCCGAAGCAATCCTTAAATTCGGGCCCGTACAAGGTGCCTGCGTCGCTCTCAAAATGAGATTTTGACGCGCTCCACACCCGCCACGGAACATGCGACACCCGGTACTCCACCGTCTGACCGTCTCGTCTTCCCGTGTATCCCCAATAATGCTCGGTAATGAATTGTTCTAAGCTACCTTCGGCGGGAAGAATCGGCGCACTTGTGGCCTCGGCCCTCACCGCGTACCACCGGCCGCGGAATTTCCAGCGATATTCGGCGGTCGGCCCGGCGCCTTCCGCCGAAATGACCTGCCGCATGGGACCGCTCACATATTTTTCACCGTACGAAAAGCGCGCCACCGCTGCGATCGCTCTTCGCGGCACGATTTCTTTCACGAACACCACGCCTCGCCGCACTTCTTCGCCTTCTTTTCGGCGCACGTAAAAGCGCAGATTCACTTCGTCGAAATTCGCGTGAAAGGGAATCGCCAGCCTTCCGAACAGGCGTGTGCGCAGGAATTGGAAACCTACTACGCTGATGTACGTGCTGCCCTGGAAGGAATCAACCTCAGTGCCGCGCGGAACAAATCGTTCGAGGATTCCCGGATCCACCCGGTAATTCAACATTACTAAATTGCGCCACTCCGCCGCCAGAAATATCCGGCCAAATTCCATCAGTACCCGACGGTAAACCGCTTCCCATCGTATTGCGGCTTCTCGATCTCGTCCAGGATCGCCACCGCAAAATCCTCGGCCGATATCCGGCTCTTCCCTTGCCCATCCACGATCAATTGATCCAGCGCTGTGCGGTATTTTCCGGTCCGTGTTCCGGGCTCGATCAGCGCCGAAGGACACACTACCGTCCAGTCAAACTCCGCGAATCCCGCCTTGCGATACACGTCCAGCGCGTCGCGATGCGCCAGCGCCAGTGCTTTCCACGCCGGCGGAAAATCCGGCGTATCGACCAGCTGCAGTCCCGGCTTCACTTCCAAACTGCCCGCGCCATTCACCACGATCAACCGAATCGGTTCCACCCGGGTCATCGCGTCAACCAGCGAATGAGCTGCCTTCAACACCAGGTTCGCGTCGCCCGGACCCGGTCCATACGCGCTCACCACCACGTCGTGATCCACCGCCGCCGCCGCAATCGTCTCCGGCTTAAAAATATCCCCCACGCGATAGTCCAGATTCTGCCGGTGCTCGCCGGTCCGCGAAGTTTCCCGGGTCACCGCCGTCACCCGATGTCCGCGCGACAGCCCTTCCATCAGAATGCGCTGGCCAATCATTCCGGTCGCGCCTAGAAGCACAATGCTTTTCATGGCAACTTTCCTTAGCGCATCATTCTTACGCCGTGCAAGTTTCGAACATTCTGCCTGGATCGATCCGGTGGTGAACGGCGCAAGGATACCCGAATCCCCAACCGCGCGCCCTTTCTTTTATTTATCGAAACAGGAAACTTCAAAGGAAGGGAATTACGACAGCGCCGCTTCTGCTTCCGCCACCGTCCCATATACATCGAACAGCGGCCCAATCCCCGTCAAATGCATCACGTTCTGCACCCGATGCCCCAAACCAACCAACGCCAATTTCCGCCCGTTCTTATGGCACGCCACAAACGCCCGCACCAGCGACCCCACCGCCATCGAATCCACAAACGGCACATCCGTCATATCCAATATCAACCGCGGCGACGCCACCGCCGCAATCGCTTCCACAAACGCTGCGGCCGACGCCGAAGTCATCGGCCCCTTCAACGTCAATATCGTCTGGTCGCCGTTCGACCGCGGCTCTTGCACCACTCGAAATGCTTCGTGCGTCACGCCGTGCATCATAAATGAATCGCGCACAAACAATCAACGCTTCGCGACTCACAGTTTCGCGCTGCTCAATTTCGCCCAGCTCTCCGGCGTCAGCCGCTCCTAGTCGGGCCCTTCTAATCCGGCCCTTCTAATCGGGCATGATCAGCGGCTTGTTTCGCGGTAGCGCGTCCAGCGTCGCCTTGTCCAGATGAAGATGCGCCATCACCAGCTCCGGCGGCGTGTGCGCCAACCACTCCGACAGCGCCAGGTCCTCGTATATCGGGCTCTTGAACATTTCCAAAAATTTCAAATCCGTCGTCCCGGTGTTTTCAATGTAATGCGGCAAGGTTTTTTGAATGTATCCGACGTCGCCACTTTGGAAATCCTGGGTTCGCGCCCGCCCGCCGGTCGTGAACACCGTCATCCGCCCCTGGCCCGCATAGAAAAATTGCCACTCATCCGCATTGGGGTGCCAGTGCAATTCGCGCAGCCCGCCCGGCTTCAGCGTCACCATCGCCGCCGACGTGGTCGTCACCGGAAAACTCTTCGAATCGATGATCCGCACTTCGCCGCTCTTGTTGCTCATCGTCGCCGGATATTTCATCGTCCGAAACGCAAAATCGATCGGCGACATTCCCAAGGTCCCCGCCGCCACCCGTTTATCCTCTTCCAGCGACGCCGGCAGGTCCGCCTGAAAAATGAAATATTCTTTTTTGGGAAAATTCGCCAGCGCGCTCTGGCTCACCCCGAAATTCTTGGCCACCACGTCCGGCGGTGTATGCGCCATCCAATCCGTCAGCAGCACCGTCTCGTACTCCGAAAAATTTCCATCGTCGAATACCAGCAGGAATTCGCAGCCGTCCGGCCCCAACCCTTGAATCGAATGCGGAATCCCGGGAGGGAAGAACCACAGCTCATCCTTGGTCACATCGGTGACGAAACTTTTCCCCTGCAAATCGATGCAGGTGATGCGCGCGTCGCCGTACAGCATGATCGCCCACTCGGAAGCCGTGTGCCAATGCAGCTCGCGCACCCCGCCCGCCGTCAGGCGCATGTCCACGCCTGCCAAACTTTTCGACACCGCCAGCTCGCGCTGCGTCACCTCCCGCGACCATCCCCCTTCCTGCAGCCGCTTATGTGCGAACGAAAACGGATACTTGAACGTCTGCACCCCGCCCGCATCCGTCGGCAGTGGATGGTTCGCGCTCGGATTCTGCGCGTCCAGCACCGAGTTCGTCGGCCCCGGATCGCTCCGGCTCTTATCGGAGATCGTCTTGGGGCCCGCCGTCTCTTGCGCCGCCAGCTTCTCCGCGCCCAACACGCTGGCCGCCGCCAGCGTTGCTGAACTCACCCCCAAAAATCCACGCCTGGTCAACGCATCCTTCGCCGTCTCGTCACCCATGTCTGTTGCTCTCCGTCGAGCGCCAAATTCNNTCGAAATTAAACCCAGGATCATCCGGTTGGCAAGAAATAATAGTGATAAAAACGCCATCCGCAAAACCGCGCGCGCCGTCCGCGTCTCCGCTCACCCGCCCCGCGACTTCTCTTTACATCCGTGTTACAATAAGGTTTCCGTTCGCAAGAGTTTTGCCCGGCCCGCGCCCGCAGCGTGTTCGGTCGAGTCTGGCCATGGGCCGCCGCGATTGCTTGCTAATGCTGCATAAGCTTTCCGGCTTTACAAAACTTTACGTAGCACCGTGGCGCGCAGGGGGACCCGTATGAAGAACCTCTTTGTTGGCAACATGAGCTTTCAGACCACCTCCGCGGATCTGAAAGCCCTCTTCGAACCCTTCGGTCAACTCGCCCGCGTTCACGTCGCTATGGATCGCGAAACCGGCAAAGCCCGCGGTTTTGGTTTCGTCGAAATGGTCAACGATGCCGACGCGGCTGCGGCCATCGCGGCGCTCGACGGAAAAGATATGGGCGGCCGGAATATCAAGGTAAACGAAGCGCGTCCCAAAGAGGCGGGCAGCGGCGGCCCGCGTCGTCCTCGCAGCGGTGGCGGCAATAGCGGTGGCTACGGCGGCGGCGATCGCGGCGGCAACAGCGGCCCGCGCGGCAAAAGTGGCGGCAACAAAGGCGGCGGCGGTAAAGGCCGCTTCTCAAACGAAGACTACAGCGAAGTAGCGCGACAGCCACGCGAACCTCGCTGGTAACCAGCAACCGATTTCCGCGCCCCGTTTCCGTGGACGCGATGCAGTTTGATGTCCCACCTCATCCCAGGAGACAGACCTGATGACGACAACCTTTAAGAAACGGCAAAAGGAAATGAAGCGCCAAGACAAAGCGCGTTCCAAGGCGGAAAAGCGACTCCAAAAGAAAACCGAACCAGGCGTCGAAGTCGTCGGCAACGACGGCATCGCCTGGGAGGAAGACATCGCCGAACGCGCCAGACTCGACCTCGAAGCCTTCGACGAAGCGATGAAGGCAGAAACCCAGCAGTAACCAGCCGATTCCCATTCGGCGCCAACCAGCAACCAGACACCGGCGACGCGGCCCAAAGTTCCACCCCGCGCCCCGGTGTCTTTTTTTACTTATCGCTTTTCCGGCATCGGTTTTATCTGCGTTAATCTGCCTTCATCCGCGGTGCAATTGACTTCCTCCACTCCTGCTGGGCGCCCCCAGACCCCCGCGCCCCACCCGCATTTACTCCCCCAGCACCCGCAACCAACCCCGCCAGCCCGTGTTCCGTACAGTGCTATACTACTGTGGCGGCGTTCACGTCCTGCGCCGTCCATCCATAAGGTGCGGCGTTTTTCGGCTTCTGCGGCATTGGCCTTGGGAACATTGTAAAGGAGCTTCACATGGGCATCGAGTTTCAGGAACTCTACGTCTGGATGCGCCGCCGCAAAATTTTCGCCACCCTGCTCATCGTCTTTACGCTGTGCCTCGGCATCATCATCGGCACCATGGTCTCCGGCCACGCCCAGGCCACTCATGACCAGAGCGCCACCGGCGCCACGCTCCTTTCNNGCGGTCGTAAATATTTCCACCACTCAAATCATGGAAAAGCCTAAGGGCGGCAAGAAACCGAAAAGCGGCCTCGGCGATCCCCTCGAAGATTTCTTCGATCGTTTTCTCCAGTCTCCCGATGAAGGCCCCGACGCCGAACGCAGCCTCGGCTCCGGCGTGATCGTCGACAAAAAAGGTTTCATCCTCACCAACGATCACGTCATCGACCAGGCCACCAAAATTCAAGTCACCCTCGACGGCGATTCCACCAAATACAATGGCCACGTAGTCGGCTTTGACAAGGACACCGATCTCGCGGTGGTCAAGATCGACGCCGACCACGATCTTCCCGTAGCCAAGCTCGGAAATTCTGACGGCGTACAGGTCGGCGACTGGGTGCTCGCCTTCGGCAGCCCCTTCGGCTTGAACTCCACGGTCACCGCCGGAATCATCAGCGCCAAAGATCGCTCCAACGTCGGCCACCAGTTCCAGCGCTTCCTGCAGACCGACGCCG
>PMHK01000026.1 GCA_003156635.1 Acidobacteriota bacterium
CGCGACCGCCGCCGCGTTCGCCTTCGCCACGGCATTTGGATCGACATCCGATGCCCCTCGTCCGATGCCCGGTTTTTCTCCAACCGCCGCCACCAAAGAAGCAGCACTCGAAAATCAACTCCGTGCCCTCGCCTCGCCCGATCAGATTTCAAAATTTCATCGCTACCTCACCTCCGAGCCGCACCCCGCCGGCTCGCCGCGCAACAACCAACTCGCCCAGTGGGTCGCCCAACAATGGCGCGAGCAAGGTCTCGAAGACGTCAGCATCCACCAGTACGACGTCCTGCATTCCGCCCCACGCCAGATTTCTCTCGAAATGGTCAAGCCCAAACGCTACGTCGCCACGTTGCGCGAAGATTCCTACGACGTCGACCCCGACACCAAAAATCCTGAAGCCGACGGCGCCTACCTCGGATATTCCGCGTCGGGAGAAATCACTGCTCCCGTCGTCTACGCCCACAGCGGCAATCCCGAGGACTACGATTACCTCCGCCAACACGGCATCGACGTCCGCGGCAAAATCGTTCTGGTCCGCTACTCGAATCCTTACTCTTACCGCGGATTCAAAGCCCTCACCGCCGAACGTCTCAGCGCCGCCGCCATCCTGATTTATTCCGATCCCGCCGAAGATGGATACAAAAAAGGCGCGGTCTACCCCAACGGCCCCTGGGGCCCCGAGAGTCACATTCAACGCGGCGCCATCACCTACGATTTCATCCAGCCCGGCGATCCACTCACGCCCGGCTACGCTTCCATTCCCGGCGCAAAAAGAATTCGCCCGGAAGACGCGGTATCGCTTCCCAAAATCATGGGCGTTCCGCTTTCCTGGCATGACGCCAAGCCGCTGCTCGAAAAAATGGATGGGCCCGAAGCTCCCGACTCCTGGCAAGGCGGCTTGCCGCTGAAATATAAACTGGGCGGCAAGCGCGTCGTCGTTCACCTGAAAGTCGACATGGACAACAGCACGCGTCCTTACTTCGTCACCGAAGCTCGCATCCGCGGCAGCGAATCTCCCGACCAATGGGTCATTCTCGGAAATCATCGCGACGCCTGGGTCTACGGCGCGGTTGATCCCTCCAGCGGCACTGCGGCGATGCTTGAACTCACGCGCAACCTGGGCCAGCTGCTGCAGCAGGGAATTCGCCCCAAGCGCACCTTAATTTTTTGCAGCTGGGACGGCGAAGAATACGCCCTCACGGGCTCAACCGAATGGGGCGAACAATACGCCGACGAACTGAAACAAAAAGCCGTCGCCTACCTGAACGTCGACGAAGCCACCTCCGGCTCGAATTTTCAGGGCGACGCCGTCGGCTCGCTCGCCCCGCTGCTCGTGGATGTCAGCCACACCCTGCCCGCTCCGTCCGGAAAAACTCTCTACGACGAATGGAAAGTTTCGCGCCAAACTGAACTGGGCGACGACCAGCCCGTCCCCGACGGAAAACTCGCCAACACCCGCATCGGCAGCGGCTCCGACCACACCGTGTTCCTGAATTTTCTCGGCATACCCACCATGGGCCTCACCTTCGTCGGGCCCTACGGTGTCTACCACTCGCTCTACGACGATTATTTCTGGATGAATCATTTCGGCGATCCCGGCTATCGCTATCACACCTTGATGACCCAGCTCTGGGCCGCGCTCGCCCTGCGCCTGGCCAACGCCGATGTTCTGCCTTTCGATTTCGAATCCTATGGCGAAAATATCCGCCAGTTCGTCGTCGATCTGAATCTTACGAACCGCGTCGCCAGCCATATCGATCTCGCCGCATTGCAGCGCCAAATCGCCGATTTCCAATCCGCTGGCCGCGAATTAAATCAATCGATCGCCGTCGCGATCGCGAACGGCAAGCTCGACGCTTCCGCCGCCGCACATGTCAACGCCCAGCTCATGCAGGTCGAGCGCAACTGGTGCAACCCAAACGGCATTCCCGGCCGCCCCTGGTTCAAACATTCTTTGTATGCGGCTCGTTACTCGTACGCGCATCTCGAATTGCCGGGCCTCACCGAAGCTTCCGAGGCCGGCGACTGGAAGCGCGCCAATGAGCAGGAAAAAATCCTCGAAGCGCAGCTCGAAAAAAATACAGCGCTGCTGCAACAGATCAACCAGGAACTCACTTCCGCGCGATAGGTCATTCATGACGACAAAACTTCCGCTATTGCTGGCAGCTTTTTTCTTCGCATCCGTCGCGGCGACCGCCCAAACCCAAACGAGTCCTCGCGCTCGAGATCTTGGCGTTCCCTTTGAGGGCACACCCGGCCCGCTCAATTCCATCACCGATGTGCCAGGCGTTGAAGTCGGCTATCGCACGCTGATCTCCGGCGAAGGAAAATTGGAAGTCGGCCAAGGTCCAGTCCGCACCGGCGTCACCGCCATTTTCCCGCGCGGCAAAGCGTCCGTCGATCCCGTCTTTGCCGGCTGGTTCACCGAAAACGGCAATGGAGAAATGACTGGCACCACCTGGGTCGATGAATCCGGCTTTCTCTACGGCCCCGCGATGATCACCAACACCCACAGCGTTGGCGTCGTGCGCGACGAAGTCATCGCCTGGCAGTTGAAGCACGGCACCTCACTGCCTCTCGAAGATTGGTGGTCGCTGCCGCTCGTCGCCGAAACCTGGGATGGCTATCTCAACGACATCAACGGATTCCACGTCCATCCTGAAGATGCCTTCCACGCCCTCGACGCAGCCCACTCCGGCCCCGTCGAAGAAGGCAACGTAGGCGGCGGCACAGGAATGATCTGCAACGAATTCAAAGGCGGCATCGGTACCTCTTCCCGCGTGCTCGATGCTAAAGCTGGAGGCTATACCATCGGCGTCCTCGTCCAATGCAACTACGGAGACCGCGAACAGCTCCGCATCGCCGGCGTTCCGGTAGGCAAGGAGATTCCCGAGCATCCCGCCTACGGCAAAGACGTCGGCTCGATCATAGTCATCGTAGCCACCGACGCCCCACTCATCCCCACGCAACTCAAGCGCATCGCCAGAAAAGTTTCGCTAGGCCTCGGCCGCGACGGCAGCTATTCCGGCGACAGCTCCGGCGATATCTTCCTCGCCTTCTCCACCG
>PMHK01000079.1:0-32037 GCA_003156635.1 Acidobacteriota bacterium
GCGAATGGTTTCTGATGTGGCAATCGAAGACTTGGAACGGCGAGGAAGCGGCGTTTCGGGTTTTCGTCGTCCTGGGTATCGTTCTGCTTCTGGTGATTCAGACTGACACCGCAGACCAGCCTTAGCGGAATTCCCTGGCTCGAAAAAAAAGGGGCTGGCGCGGCGTTTCGGCCGACCAGCCCCAAATTCAAATACGACACTCCGGTTTCTTAAGCGGACCCGCTCAGCTCGCTTTGCCTACTCCCGCGCGAGCCGGAAGTTTCCAGTCCGGCCGAATGAAGTGACAAGTGTAGCCGTTGGGAAACTTCTCGAGATAATCCTGATGCTCCGGCTCGGCTTCCCAGAAAGGACCCGCGGGGGCGACTTCGGTGACGGCTTTGCCGGGCCAGAGGCCGGACGCATTCACGTCGGCGAGGGTGTCGAGCGCGACGCGCTTCTGTTCCTCACTCGTATAGTAAATCGCCGAACGGTAGCTCAGGCCGCGGTCATTGCCCTGCTGGTTCATGGTGGTCGGGTCGTGAATCTGGAAAAAGAATTCCAGAATTTTGCGGTAGCTGATCTTCGCCGGGTCGAAAATAATCTCGACTGCTTCGGCGTGCGTGCCGTGATTGCGGTAGGTCGCGTTGGGCACATCGCCGCCGGAGTAGCCCACGCGGGTGGAGATTATGCCCGGCTGCTTGCGCAGCAAATCCTGCACCCCCCAGAAACATCCACCTCCCAAAATCGCTGTTTCGGTCGTTGCGCTCATGCTTTTGCTCCTTTGCCTTGAGTTCCTTGAGATTCGAAGAGCTTGCGGTACGCGCCGTAGCCTTCGCTTTCCAGTTCGTCGAGCGGCACAAAGCGCAGCGACGCGGAATTGATGCAATAGCGCAGGCCGCCTTCGTCGCGCGGGCCATCCGGGAACACATGGCCGAGATGGCTGTCGCCATTGCTCGACCGAACTTCGGTGCGGGTCATGCCATGGTCGGTATCGACGTTCTCCACAATATTTTCCGAATCGATCGGCTTGGTGAAACTGGGCCAGCCGGACTGGCTGTCATATTTGTGCACCGACGCAAACAGCGGCTCGCCGGAAACGACGTCGACATAAATACCCGGCTCTTTATTATCCCAATACTCGTTATCAAACGGACGCTCCGTGCCGTCCCGCTGGGTCACGCGAAACTGCTCGGGAGTCAGACGCGACAGCGCTTCCGGGTTCTTATTATACTTGGGCATAAATTCTATCTCCTTCGATCAATGCTCCCGCGCCAGCCGTCGACTGATCCTAGACGGATGCACAGAATAACCGAAAATTCCGAGTCTCCGTAACGGTGTGCTGCGTCAGCGCGGGAAGGGTTCGTACCCCCACTTAGAGTCTTGAAACCCTCGAAAAGATACAAATTTCGTAACCCGGCCGCTTGGAGCTAAGCCTATCGGTTCAAGTCGCTTACGCATGAGGCTCGGGCGGCTCAGGATTTCGCCGCCCCTTTTTGCTGGCTCGTCGGCTGGTTGTGGACCGTCGGCTTGGATGAGAATAAGATTTCAAGGCTTTCGGCCATGGTCGGGTGCGCGATGACCGCCTCGAAGAGCGCGGTGTAAGGCAAGCCGGCAATCATGGCGATCTGCACCACCGACATGACTTCACCGCCGTCGACGCAGAAAGCGGTGAAACCGAGGATCCGGTCACCATCGACTTCGATGAGAGCTTTCAAAAATCCGCGCGTTTCGGAAAGCGTCAATGCGCGCAGCGAACCTGTCATGGGCATCTTGAAGAGGCGGTAGGCGACGCCCCGCGCCTGAGCGTCTTTCTCGCTGAGGCCGACGCGTGCGCACTCGGGATCGGTAAACAGGCAAAACGGTACCTGCCGGCCGGTGGTGACGTGTTTGCGGCCCGAGAGATTATCGTGAATCACGCGGAAGTCGTCGTGGCTGATGTGCGTGAATTGCGGACTACCGGCGGATTCGCCCAGCGCCCACACGTTGGTCGCGGTAGTTTGCAGCTTCTCGTTGACTTTGATGTAGGCGCGGTCGGTGAGTTCGACGCCGGCCAGTTCGAGGCCAATTCCCTTGGTGTTGGGAATGCGCCCGGTGGCGACCAGGACGTGCGTGCCCTGCAGAGTTTTTTGCGCGCCTTTCTGGGTGAGCGCGATTTGCACGCTTTCCCCCGATTTACCGCTGACCGAGGTGACGGTCGTGTCGAGCAGCAGATCGATGCCTTCGTCGCGGAGCATGTCGCAGAGAACTTCGTGGACATCATCATCTTCGCGATTGACCAGCTGCTCACCGTGCTCGATCAGCGTGACCTTGCTGCCGAGCCGGCGGAAGGCCTGGGCCAGCTCCAGGCCAATGTAGCCGCCGCCAATTACCAGTAAATGTTCCGGCAGCTCGTCCAGTTCGAGCGCTTCGACATGCGTCAGGGGATTGGCTTCGATCAATCCGGGAATGGCTTCGATGGCGGCATGCGTGCCGGTGCTGATAATGACATTGGTTCCGCGGAATGTTCGCGTGGTGCCGTCGTTTACTTTGACCTGCACGGTGCGCGGGCCGATGAAACGGCCTTCGCCCATGATGAGTTCGGCGCCGGTCGCTTGGTAGTTATCCAGGTACATCTGATTCAAGGTCGAAACCATTCTGCGTTTGCGCTCGCGGACGGCGGTCATGTCGACTTTGAAGTCGCGCGCGGGGATGCCGAATTCCTCCGCCCGGCGAGCGTAGGAGGCGACCTTTGCGCTATGGATAAAATTCTTGCTGGGCAGGCAGGCGATGTTGGGGCACGAACCGCCGATGTATTTGCGATCGATCGCGACGACGCGCTTACCTTCGCTGGCGAAGGTCCAGGCCGCGATGGTCGAGCCGGTGCCGCCGCCGAGAAGCACGATGTCGAACTCTTCCGGTGTGGCGGTCGCGTGCGTCTGGTCCGAAGAATCGAGTGCGGTTGTATTCATCGGTACATTCTCCTTCTTAAAATAACGCAGCCCTGGAATTTTGAGACGCTGCGAGTATTGGAGTCTCGCGCGAGTCATTTGGATTTAATTTCTCGAGCGCCGGGGACCGTACCTGCTTCTCGTCAACTCGTGATACAAAGAATTGCGATGGCCAAAACAATTTCGTACTTCCAAGACAAAGTGGTGCTGGTCACCGGCGCTTCTTCCGGCATCGGCGAAGAGCTGGCGCTGCAACTGGCGCGTTCGGGGGCCAAGGTGGCATTGGCCGCGCGCCGCAAGGACCGGCTGGAAGGCCTGGCGCAGACGATCGCGCAAAGCGGCGGCGTGCCGCCGCTTACGCTGGAATGTGATGTGACGCGCGATGGTGACCTCGAGCGCGCGGTAGCGGCGGGCGTAGCGAAGTGGGGCAAGCTGGACGTGGCCATCGCCAACGCCGGATTCGGCGTCACTGGGCCGCTGAAGAAGCTCTCGCTCGATGGTTACCAGCGCCAATTCGAAACAAATGTGTTCGGCGTGCTGCGCACGATTTATGCCGCGTTGCCAGAACTGGAGAAGACGCACGGGAACCTGGCGATTATCGGTAGCGTGTCCGGCTGGGTTTCGTCGGCCGGCGCTTCGCCGTACTCGATGAGCAAATTCGCGGTGCGGGCGCTGGCGAACGCGATCACCCAGGAGCTGAAAGGCGACGGGATCAAGGTGACGCTGATTAGCCCGGGATTCGTGATCAGCGAAATTCGCCAGGTCGATAACCAGGGCAAGTTGCGCGCGATGAGCGAGGCCACCAAGCCACATCCGCTGGCGATGAAAACCGAGCCGGCGGTGTACGACATGCTGCGGGCCATCGCCCGCGGAAAACGCGAGCAGATCATCACGCTTCACGGAAAATTCTTCGTGCAGCTCGACCGGTTTTTCCCGTGGGTGACCCGCGCGCTGGCGGAAAGAATTTCCGCGAGACGGGACAAAACCTGACGCGGCTCGCCGCGCCAACTTCCTGCTTAATTTTTCGTCGATGATACCGGCGTGGCGAGAAAATCCGCGGGGCGAATGTTGAGGTCGGCGGCTACGCGGCGGCCGATGATCGGCCGATCGCCGGAGGGACATGGTTTGCCGTCGTGGCCGGCGAGCAGGTGGGAAATGAGGGCGTCGATCCGGCGGCGCTGGTCGCCCGCGATCTGATTGTCCTCGTACAACGAGACGTCCTTGGTCCAACGCGTGCGCTTTGCGTTCAAAACAGCTTCGACGGCTTCCCGCTTCAGCCGCTCCAGCGTCTCGCACTGACGGTTCTGCGCCACGGCCAGCGATTCTATAGCGGTGCAAAATCCGCGCAACGGTACTTTGGTACTACGAAGTTTGGCACTCCATCCGAACACGTTTCCGCCAAAGATTTACTGCAGAGGGCACAGGGAATAAAAAGAGAACACGGAGAGTTGGACCGCTAGACGTCGAGCCGCGACGGATCTTTACGGTAATACCGCGAGGGCCTTGCTGATGCGGTCGCCGAAGGCGGTGCCAAACTGCGCTTGCTTGCGGGAATCGCCCAAGTACGGATCCACGAAGGGGCCGGCGCCATCGAGCACCAAACGATCGCCCCAGCCGATCAGCCCGAAGAGGTGAATTAGTTCCTTGGTCGGCGTACTGATTGGCACCACGTAGCTGGGCTTGATCGAATATTGCACCCGTTTCAGCGCGGTGGGCGCCAGGCGGCGCAGCGCGGCGTGCAATTCGCCTTCGTTGTCGAAGGGACACTCCACCGCGTAGGTCAGGAAATATCCCTTGCGGCGAAATTCAGTGAGAATTCCCTCTTCGGTGGAAGCCATCAACGTGGGCCCCAGCGTTTTTCCCAATTCATCGAAGTACGATTTGGACGCTGGCAAACGGCCGGTGCGGTTGGCCGCCGGAGAATAAAAAAAGTCTTCGATGCGGGCGGGCGGAGCGGAATCGAGAAACAGCACTTTGATTTGCGTCGGACGATAACGAGCGGCGGCCTCGATACGTGCAGCACGCCGCGCGACATGCGCGTCGTCGGTTCGTATACCACAGCCTTCACACACCGGCATTCGACTGGCCCCAATTTGTGCTTAGCAGATTCGGACGGAAAGAATGGCACGGAGCGCGAGCAGAGGCAACAGTTGGAATGAAATTAGAAGTTCGAACGGCGCACACCGACTCAGCTACGTCCGCGCGAATTTTAATGAATTTATATGCGATTGCTGCGTGATTCGCCACGAATTTTCAATTCGCCGGTTATTTGGCTGGCGGATTGGCCGGCTGGTCGTCAGTGACATCCAGCGCGGCGTCCACATCCGCATCAATCACGTCTTCGTCCACTCGCTTCCACGTTGGATCCGGATTGTATTCGGCCAGCGCTTCGGCGATGCGGTCAGTGTCAGCGCCGAGATTCTTCTGGTAGACGCGGCCCTGCTGATTGACGATGAAGGTCATCACCCCGGAATTTCCCCAGGTTGCCGGATAGGCCACCAGCGCGAAACCGGCGATCATATTTCCATTGATGATGTAGCCGTATTTGCCGCCCGGCGCGCTCGCGCCCTGACGCGTCAGAATTTTGAAATAGTAGCCGTGATACGGCGCGTGCTCTTCTTCAGCCGAGGCTTTCTTCTGTTTCGCCGTGGTGTTCCCCCGGTTGTAGCCTTCTTCTTCCGCCGCAGCGATCAGCTTGCCCATGGGGCTGGGGTCGGCATCCTCCGGCGTGTCCCAGTACAGGCCGTCCTGCGCGCCGGCCGTGCTGACGAACTTCTGCGCGTAACTCGCCAGGCCATCGTTGTTGCCGTAGGCGTTGACGAAATATTCCCACTGGGCGAGCACGTAGGAGCGAGAGGTCGCGATCGCGGAAAGTTCGTTGTTGCCGACGCGACGGTCGAGAATTTCGTTGAGCCCGGCCTGGGTATCGAAAACCCAATTTTCGTCTCTCTTCACAATCGGAATCGGCGCGGGCCATTGGTCGTTCCCGACCAGAATGCGGTACGTGGAGTCATCCTGCTGCTCCAGAGCCATACGCCGTTCCAGGGCGGCGGAGAAGCTGGCGCGATCCGCCTCGTCTTCGACCGGGTCGCCGGAAAGGAGCTGGTCGGCGCCGGAGCCGAACATTTTTTGCAGCGCGGGCTTGTCGTCGGCTTTCACCGCGGCGGCCAACGCCTGCATGGCGTCGTCGGGCGTGTCGAAGGTGGTCTGATTCGCGGCCGCGATTTTATCTTCCTTGTTGTCCTCGACATTCTCGCGCACCACTTTCTTCTGAATCGCCTTCGATTCGGGAGTGGCCGCGGCGGGAGCTTGCTGTGCGGACAAGTCAGGCGCCGCGCACAACATTCCGGCAATGATCACCGCGCAACTCGCGGCGGAGCGAATGAAGCCACCGGATCGGCGAGATTTCACTGGCGTGTCCATGGGGATCAACCTCCCGGCAATATTTTTTACAGTCAATGAAAAGTCGAGCGTCAACATTTCCGGAGCTGGGGGCATAGGGCTCATGTTTTGGCGGCTCATCGGGGCTTCCCGGAGTTCTTGGCCGGAGCAGCATTCGAACGCGGCGCAGCGGCCGGCTTCGCTGCTGGAGCAGCCGGCTGTTTCGGCGCAGCCTGCTGCTTGGGGGCGGCTTGCGCGCGGCTTTCCTGCCCCCGGGCGCTGGACTGATTCGCGTTGAAGTCGGTCTGTCGAGTGTTGAAGGCGCGCGGTTGCGCAGCAGGCTGCTGGGGCGTGGGCCGAGCCGTCGGCGCGGGTCGCGCTGGCTGCACCGCAGGCTGGACGGCCGGTTTCGGCGCCGGTGCCGGCGTAGCGGGTCGCGTCTGCGGATTATCGCGACCGCGATACTTATCGAGGCTGGGGCTTTGCCGATCGATATTGCGATCGATCACGCTGTTGTTCGGCAAACGATTGGTAGGAACCGGCTGCACCGCGGGCTTGGTGGTTGGTCCTGACGGGTTCGCGGGCCGAGTGTTGTTGCCCGGAGCCGGCCGCGTGTTGCCATTGTTGTTGCCCGGCGCTGGTCGCGTGTTGTTGTTGCCTCCGTTGTTGCCGGGCTTCGTGCCGGGAGCGGGCCGAGGGTTATTACCTGGAGTTCCCGGGCGCGTATTATTTCCCGGCGTGCCGGGACGATTGTTGCCATTCCCGGGTCGCGTATTCACCGGCCGCTTGTCGCGAATCACATTGTTGCGGTTCAAATTGTTGTAATTCACGTTGCGATGAATGCTGTTGTAGCGATTCATGTTGTTGTAATTCACGCGCCGATTGACCACCGTACGGTTGATGGTGATGTTGGTGTAGCGGTTGTTGACGTACACCGTGTTGTGAATATGCACGTAGCCGCGCGAGCGCCCGATCCAGCCGCCGCCATTCCAGCCGGTGTAATACACCCGGCGCCCGCCCCAATCGCAGTCGCGATTCAGCCACGCGCCGATGATGAAGCCGGTGCCGAAGGTGATAAAAAATGCGCCGGGCGACGGGCGCTGGTAATACACGTACACCGGGTTGTAAACCGGGACGTAGACGTATTGCGGTTGCGCCGGCCAGATCTGAATGTAGCTGGGCTGCACGATCACTTGTTGTTGCTGATTGGTGATCAGGTTGCCCTGATCACTCGCCAAGCGGCGCAGGCGCTGCACCGAAATCATCACGTCCGTGGATTGGTTCACATAGGCCTGGCCCAGCGCGGTGGTCCAATCTATTTTGTCCGCCATCATGTCCAGCACGGCGGGATAATGCGCCACCGCCTTTACGCTGACGTCCCAATCCTGATCGTCAACGCCGTTCTGCCCGTAGGAGCGGACGTAACGCGAAGCTTCGTCGATCTGGTCCACGAAGGTCGCGGCCGGTAACACTTGCGCCAACAGCGGATCAGGATAAAGCGCGATGGGCGCCAGCAAATTGTCGAGCTGATCGGGAGAATAATTTTCGTATCCGTTGTTCTGGTAGTAGTCCTGGTCGTAATCCTGGTTGTACTGATTGGGATCCTGATTGTATTGATTCGGGTCCTGCTGGTAGTTCTGCTGGCCGTTGTCTTGTTGCTGCGCCGGATGCGGGAACGAAGCAAGCACCGCAGCCTGCAGGCCAGTGGCGTAGGTCAGGCAGAACATCGAAAGAAGAGCAGCGGCTTTGCGCATGCGGAACTCCTCGAAGAATGGCTTGGTTTTAACTTTTGGGTGATTTGCTGCGAGGCGCATAGGAATATTCATACGCATGGAACTCACGATGGGCCGGCAGGACCGGATTGTAGCACCATCAGCGCGCCGGACGGGCCAGCGCAGTCAGCTGGGCCAGAAGAGATTCCGGAGTGGGGTGTTTGCCTATGCCGTGCGCCGGCAGGTAGTCGGTCAGAAAATGCGCCACCGGGTGCCGCTTGGGATCTGCGGCGTCGACGTGGCCTTGCACTCGAATTTCGCCCAGGCGCTCGGCCGGGATCACTTCGAAATGAAGCGACGGTTTGCCAAAGCTGCGGAACCAGCTGGAAACTAGCGATCGTCCCGGCTCCGGTTTCCGCGAAGCGCGCCGCAGCGCGTGCGAACTATCCAGCGAGGTATGGTCGGCGCCGCGCTGCATCTCGAACGAAAATGAAATCCAGTTCCCTTGGCCAACGACGACGTTCAGCGTTTTGGGATCGAGCATGCGCGCGAGGCCAGTGCGATCGAACAGTTGCTGAACGACTGCGGAGGCGCAGCGCTCCTGGCGATCGAGTGTGATGTCTTCGTCCGTTAAGGGACGCCCGCCGGCTTCTTCGATATGGCCGATTAATGCTGTCGATACGTTTTCAGTCAAAGGTCATCCTAGAGACATCCCGTCGGAGACTAGTTCGCGGAGCGCAAGCGCGGCGTGCCAGTGACCGGCAAATTCAAGATGCGCGATTGGGGCAAGCCGTGCGCGCGCACCTGGCGATGCCGTTCGGCGAAATGTTTCTGCGCCCGGCGGCCCCAGGCGCGCACAAAATAATAATTCAGGGTGGCGGCAAAGCCGGCGCTGATCACCGGCACCAAACGCCCCGCCCACTTTTCCGCAACTTCCGAACCCATTTTGATCGCGAGGCGATCGATGATCCGCGGCACGATCATTTCGGCGGCATGTTTGCCGACGAAATCACGGCCCAGGTCAAGCCCGGCGGCGCTGGCCGCGGCCATCCACAGGTCGGTCGTTTCTTCTTCGGACTGATATTCAAACCCGTAGACCAGACTCAGCCGCTGCAACATGCGGATGGTAATCGCAGTAAGAATTCCAGCGTCGGGAACGATGGTCATCATCCCGCCGAGGCCCAGGCCCGCGCCTTCGAGCCCCGCGGTGCGCATCGAGGACTGGATGATCTGATTGGCGTAGCCGTGCACGATCGATTCCTCGACGTGGAACATATCGCTCCAGGTGTGAATCGGCAGGCGATGGGCGCGCTTCATTTCGGCCAGGTATTTTTGCGGATCGATTTGGACCGTCTGGTACGCCTTCAAGAACCCGGCGCGCGCAGAGGTCTGCATCATCTTGGTCAAGATTCCGGATTTGGTTCTTCGGGGCACGTTCTTTAGAGTTTAGATGCGCCGAGGGCGCCAAACGACCGCGGCACGCCAACTATCGACGAGCATAGCAGATTCCGGCGACGTGAGGTTCAACACTTTCCCGCAGGTCGCAGCGAAAAACACTGTAGGACAAGTCGAGTTGTCCCTTGCGCCAATCGAAGCGCGTCATATACTTCCTCGGGCCAATGAAAAACTTCCAATTTGCTTGTTTGGGGATTTTCGCAGTTATTCTCGCTTCCTCGACTTTTCCTGCTCCGTGCGGCGCACAATCCACAAAATCCAGCGGCGAAGGTTACACCGCGTACTCGCTACCCGCGAAGCATCCCGTTCCGCTTGCTACGCCGACCTTCGTCGCGGTTCTGCTCGGCGGCCACGGCGACGTGGATGAAGCCACGCGCGATCTCTGCGCGCATAGTGGCGGTGGAGATCTGGTGGTCCTGCGCGCCACCGGCGACGACGACTACAACAAAGAATTTCACGAGGTCTGCCCGGGCAACAGCGTGACCACGCTGGTGATCACTTCGCGCGACGGCGCGGGCCTAAAATTCGTCGCCGAAAAGATTCGCGCGGCGCACGCCATCTTCATTGCCGGCGGGGATCAATCCAACTACGTGAGGTTCTGGACCGGCACGCCGGTGCAGGAAGAAATCAATGCGGCCATGGCGCGCGGCGTGCCGATCGGCGGCATCAGCGCGGGTTTGGCCGTGCAGGGCCAATTCGTTTTCACTTCAATGATCGACACCATCACCACGCCCGAAGCGTTCGCCGATCCCTACGGCCCGTTGGTGACGCTCAGCCGCGACTTCCTGAACGAACCAGGAATGAGCGGGATCATCACCGACAGCCATTTTTCGCCGCGCGAACGCATGGGCAGATCGATTACCTTCATGTCGCGCATTATTCAAGATGGCTGGGCCACTTCGATTCACGACATCGGCATCGACGAAACCACCGCGGTGGTGCTCGATCCCAGCGGCCACGCCAAAGTATTGGGCAAAGGCGCGGCGTATTTCATGACGCTCGATCACCGGCCGGAACAGTGTGCGTACAAAAAACCGTTGACGGTCCGCGGCGTGAAAATCCTGAAAGTCCAGGCCGGGCCCAATGTGACGTTCGATTTTAATTCCTGGACTTCGCCGAGCGCGGAAGCAATGGAAGCGAATGTGGTCGACGGCAATATGAAGGTCACTCCAGACACGCCAGCGAAATAATCGGCGGCACCAGCCGCCGCTTCACCCGCGCAGAGCTTTGGTGCCGCTGACAAATACGCTCCCGCGCTCGTAGAACCGCAGCGGCCGGTGCGCTTCCTTGGTGATACCGATACGCACGCTAACGCCAATTTTCCCCACGGGTTTCAGCGCCGAACCAATCCACAAAACGCTGTCGCCGAAAAGATCTACGCCATCGAGTTTTTCATCGATGGCGAAAGCTTCTGCCAGCCGCCCCGGACCGCGCGCCAAATCGCGCACATTGGAAACACCACGCAGCAGTTTCATGCGTTCAATCCCCTGTAGCGGCTCGGCCGCGCGCAACAGCACGCCTTCGCCGGTGCCGTGCGGACCGCTCGAGATATTCAGCATGAAATGATTGCCGTAGATGAAATACACGTAGGCGTGGCCGCGATCGAGAAATAGCGAACGATTCCGTGGAGTCTCACCGCGAAAGGAATGGGCCGCGGCGTCGCCCACTAGGTAGGCTTCGGTCTCGACAATCCTCCCGGCTAGCGTGACGCGGCCCAGCTTATGCACCAGTGTTTTTCCAATCAGATACCTGGCCAGGGCGATCGTGGCTTTCGGAAGCTCTCGGCGCTTGAGACGGCGTGGCTGCTTCTTATTCATAACAATGGTTTTACCACATATCGATGCCGGCAAGTCCAGCCCGCAGGAAATCAAGTCCCGCTGCCTTAGTACCCTCGTTCTATTGTTCGCCGCTTCTTTGGCTCCTAAATTGTAAGGAACGGAGAAGACCCCTTCTCAAGGTTGGAGGATTTTAAAATGGCTACGGCCGTTCACACGCCCGCTACTTCCGGCTCGCCACAAACGACGAGCGACCGCCACAACGCGCGTAAACGCGCCCGCCTGAAGGTTTCCCTGCCGGCGGAAGTTCGGCCGTTCGATTCGCGCTTTGCCGAAATTGTGGACGTAGCCGAAGTGGTCGACTTCACCCGCGACGGGCTGTATTTCGCCACCTGCATGCCGCATTACTTCGTGGGCATGCGCCTGCTGGTGACCTTCCCCTTCGGAAAGAAAGTTTCGACCCACAAAAAATTTCTAGGTTCGATCGTGCGTCTGGAAAATCGCCCGGACGGCAGCGTGGGCATCGCCGTCAAATTCATGCTTTAGAAAGATCCGCAGAGGGTTGGCGCGCCGCCACGCGCGTCATGCGCCGCCATTCCCCTCGCAATGAAATTCAGCTGCTGCCACCGCCCGGCAGTCCGGGCCAAGGAAAATCATGCACTCGACCATCACCAAAAAGCATGGACACATCAACAGCTACGGCCAGCCGAAGAAAGCGCAGGAGGCCGAGCGCCGCATCGCCGAGCGCCACATGTTTACGGCCGCCGCCGAAGTGATCGAGCTGCAATCCGGCGCGCGCTTTTCCACCCGCACCATGGACCTCGGCCCCGGCGGCTGCTTCGTCGACACCACCGTGCCGTTTCCAGTGGGCACCAAAGTGCGGCTCGCGCTGCAGAAGGGCAAAACCAATTTCAAGACCAGCGGCAACGTGGTCTACTCGCAAGTCGGTCTGGGCATGGGCATCGCCTTCGACGAGCAGGAACCAAGCCAGCGTATCGCGCTCGACGAATGGATCGCGGACGTTACCGGCAATCATCCATCCGTGCATGAAAGCTCTCACGAACATTCACACCAGCCGTCGCACGCTAGTTCCCACGGCTTGAAAACCGACTCGCATCACCGCAGCCCGGAATGGGTGGCCATGGTCCGACTCGTGCAGTTGATGATCGGCAAAGGCATTCTCACCGAGGCCGAAGGCACCTCCATTCTCCACGACCCCGTCCTCTAGCATTTGGTTCCGCGCGGCTCACTCGGATCCCGTTGACTCCGATTCCGGGCTGGCGGAATTGCCAAAAACCGTCAATTTTGCAATGGATTAGGGGCCCAAAAAGGTCCGCAAATTCGTGCAGGTATTTCCCAAAGCAGGAAAAATTTGCAATGTGGATGTAACATCGAAGTACGGCAAGCCCTCCTAAACCCTGCATTATCAGCGCAATTACATGACTACCCGGTGGAGACCTTATTGCATCTAAATGAGTGTAGTCTCCTGGGGGTTACCATGACTGAGCGACGAAAGGCGCGGAGGTATGAGGTTTATCTGCCCGTACAGGTCTGCATGGCGAAGAAGCGGCCAATAGAGTTCTACACCGGCCAGCTCCGTGATGTTTCCCGATCTGGGATTTATTTCCACTCCAATATTCCGCTGGAAGAAGGCGCCGGCCTGGAGTTGACTTTTGCTCTCCCGGCTGAAAAAGAACGGAGCAGTTCGGTTCTGGTTCGGGCCAGCGCTCGTGCGCTGCGGTCTTCTCCGCTGCCCGGCGAAGTGAGCCCGCTATACGGCGTAGCTGCAGCCATCGATCGCAT
Source organism: Acidobacteriota bacterium (assembly GCA_003156635.1). Taxonomy (GTDB): domain Bacteria; phylum Acidobacteriota; class Terriglobia; order Acidiferrales; family UBA7541; genus Palsa-295. The sequence goes on from PMHK01000079.1 coordinate 13,033, forward strand.
CGATTTCGTTCGCCCCGTTTCCAGCGCTGCGTAAAACACCCGCTTCCCTTACTTCTGCGGCGCGCGGAAATCGGAGCGCGCCGCGGGATTCTCCTTCGCTGTCCCTCCCTGTAAGTTTTAGAATATCTCCATTGTGAACGCCAGCGCTGACCTGCTAACTCGCTTGGAGCTCGAACGAAGGGTTCTGCGCAAGATGTGCGCCGCGACTCCAGCCTCGTTGCCTCTTTCCGAGGCGAAAACAATTCTGGGAAATTACGCTTGGCTCGATGCGGATAGTCGCGTGGTGTTCGAAGCGCTCTGCGGCTTATCGAATAACTTGACGCCCGCGCAACTGCGCGAGCAGTTGCCGGCGCAGGCGACTCGCCTGGGATTTCCGGATGTGGCTTGGGAGAATTATTTCAAGCCGGCAAATGGCGACGCTGGTGACCTCGTGGACCTGCTCGAAAGACTACTCGCTGCGGAATAATTAATTTTTGGACGCAGACTACAAATTAGCCGTTTCCTCCGAAATTATTCGCCGCGAAGAGCCTCCACCGGATCGATCCGCGCCGCACGCCGGGCCGGCACATAACTCGCCACCAGCGCGGTGGCCGCCAACACCACCGCCACAACCAGGAACGTCATCGGGTCGGTGGGCGTCACCTGGAACAGCAACGATTTGATCATGGCGGTCAGCGCGAGTGCCCCGAGAGCGCCGATAGCGATTCCGAGCATTGCCAGCGTCGTGCCTTGCCCCAGAATCATGCCCAGAATATTTTCGCGCTTCGCCCCCAGCGCCATGCGAATGCCGATTTCATGCACGCGCTGGCTCACCGCGAGTGCCATGATCCCGCCAATTCCCGCCGCTGCAATCAGCAGCGCCAACCCAGCGAACAGTCCCAGCAGCGTCGCCGTCAGCCGCGGCGATTCGAGCGATTTCAGCCGGGCCTGCCCGATGGTCATTTCCTGGGTAATGGCCGTCTGCGAATCCACCCCGTGAATGACTTCACGCATGCGGCGCATGGCGCCCGCCGGGTCCATCGAGGTGCGCAGCAGGATCGTGCCGACATTCGAAGTCTGCGCGATCGGCGCGTACATCTCGTTTTCGGGCGCATGGTCGAGGCCGAATTCTCGCACGTCGCCCACCACGCCGACGATCGTCGACCAATGCTCGCCCTGGTCGAAGGTAACCCGCTGCCCGACGGCATCCGAGTTGGGCCAGAGTGATTTCTTGAGGTGCTCGCTCACGATCAAAACCTGCTGCGCTTTGGCGTCGTCGGTATCGGCGAAAGTGCGCCCGGCCAGCAGCGGAATTCCCAGCGTCTTGAAATAATCCGGCGACGCGGAGGCGACGCTGGCGATGGGTGGAGCTTCGCCGGATTGCATCGGCCGGCCTTGCACCTGGAACGTATTCGAATTGGGGCCGCCGGTAATCATTTCCGCTTCCAGTGGATAGCCGGAGGAAATCGCGGCGGACAGCACGCCGGGTTCGGCCTGTACTGCGTCCAAAACTTTCTTGGCGACGTCGGCGAAAGGATCGTCGCCTTTATACTTCGCCCAGTTGAAATTGATTTTCATGGCCAGCACGCGCTGCGGCACGAAACCGGGATTCACTTCCTGCATTTTCATCAGGCTGCGAATCAGCAGGCCCGCGCCGATCAGCAGCATGAAGGAAAACGCGATCTGCGAAACGATCAGCGCGCTGCGCATGCGATTGCGTCGCAGTCCGGAGCCGGCGCCGGAGCTGCCTTCTTTCAATCCTGTCGACAAATTCGCGCGCGCGAATAGCGCGGAAATCGTGCCGAAAATCAAACTGGTGCCGATAGCTGCCGCCAGCGCAAAAAGCAGCACGCCGGCGTCGATGCGAATTTCGTGCGCGCGTGGAGTCAGGCGACTGGCGAATTGGGTCAGCAGGTGCAGGCTTTCGTAGGCGAAGACCAGGCCCAGCGCGCCACCGCCAAACGCCAGGATCGCGCTTTCGGTGAGCAACTGGCGCAACAATCGGCTGCGACCCGCGCCCAACGCGGTGCGCACGGAGAGTTCGCGCTCGCGGCGCGCCATGCGCGAAAGCGTCAGGTTGGCCACGTTGGCGCAGGCGATCAGCAGCACGAACACGGCGGCGGCCAGCAGGATTAAAAGCGTCGGCCGCGCACTGTGGGTCAGTTCGAGTTGCAGCGGCGAGGCGTCGGCGGTAAATCCCAGATTCTCCGGATACGATTTCGGATATTCGGCCTGCAAGTGCCCGGCGATCGCGGCCATATCCGCGCGGGATTGCTCCATGGTGACCCCGGGTTTCAATCGCCCGAAAACTTCCATCATGCGCATGTCGCGGTCTTCGATGTGCATTTTCGACGAGCGGAACGGGCACGCCGAAGTCGGCATGTACATGTCGACTTTGTCGGGGTATTGCGGCACCGGCGGCAACACGCCAACCACGGTGTGCACCTTGTCATTCATCTCGAAGGTTTTGCCGACGATCTGCGGATCACTGCCCAGCGAATTTTTCCAGTAGTCGTAGCTCAGCACCAGCACCGGCGGCGCGCCCGGCTGATCGTCGGCGGTGATGAAAGTGCGCCCCAGCATCGGCCGAATTCCGAACATATCGAAATAATTCGCGGAGACCACGCCGGAGCGGATGCGGTCCGGGTCGCCGTGGCCGAACAGCGTGAAGGCCATGCCGTGATATTCCGCCAGATCAGCGAGCGTGTGATTACGCTCGCGGTAGTCCATGATTTCCGGGACCGAAAACGGCACGTGATCGGCTCCGACTTTCAGGGCTTGTTCGCGGATGAAGATCAATTGCTGCGATTGCGGATAGGGCAAGGGACGCAGCAAAACGGAATTGACCACGCTGAAGATGGCAGTGTTGGCGCCGATGCCTAACGCCAGCGTCAGAATCGCGGTGATGCTGAACCACGGACTCTTTTGCAGCATGCGGGTGGCGTAGGCGCAATCGTGTTTCAGGATTTCCCAATGCTCGCGCGGCGCGGTGCGGAAAATGCCGGTGAGCGCTTCCCACCACAATCTCGCGAAATCCACTATGCCGCCGCGCTTTTCCACGTCGCGCTTCTGCTCGTCGAAGACCCGCTCCATTTCGCCGCCGAAGTTGGCGCGAAAATCGAAGGGCAATATTTTCAGCAGCCCACGGAAAGCTCTTTGGGAAAGCGACTTTTTGGATTCCGGCATTGCGTCTCCTCTCCGTGCGCGAATCTTCTACGCTAAGCGCGGCTTGCGAAACAGTTTCTTGGCGCGGGCCTGGCCCAACGCTTCGTCCATGCGGTTCGCTTCCGCGACCGCAACTTCGCGGCCGAATTCGGTGAGCCGGTAATAGCGGCGGCGCTCATCGTCGAAACGGGTTTCCGGCCGCTTCTGCGACTCGACAATCAGGCCGGAACTCTCCAGCCGCGCCAGATTCCCGTAGAGCGTCCCGGCGCTCAGGCGCACTTTGTCGTCGGTGCGCAGGGCGACTTCCTTCAGGATGGCGTAGCCGTGCTTCTCGCCGTCGGCCAGCGCGAGGAGGATCTGAAACATCGCGGGAGTCAGGGGCAGGTGCGATTGAACGTCGTTCGTCTTGGCCATAGTCGTTTGCGCCTCTATCCCGATTCTACTGTAACGGCCGCGGGAATACTATATCGTTGTACGTTATAGTGAAAGCAGGAGAGGGGCCGAAGGTTCTTCGCGTTTGACCCCGGTTTTATTGAGGTTTGCGAAGGTGAGCTCGTTTTGCGGCCAGCGGAGTGGCCGCTTTTGGGACAACGCGCTTCGGTTCCGGAGAAGAAACGTGTCTAGTGGGCTGGCGTTTTGCCTTCGAAAACGCGCGAGTGAAATTCGAGCGAAGCCGGCAGGTGCTCAGCAAAATAGTCGAGGTCGTGGCCGCCAGGATACAGATGAAATTCGTGTGCGATCCCGCGAGAGGTAAGTAGTTCGTCGAAATGTTTGGCTCCGCGATAGAAGCCGAATTCATCGTCGGTGCCGCAGTCGAAATAAATCGGCAGGTTCGCAGGCTTGGGACCATTGCGCACGATGGTGAAGGGACTTTCTTTTTCCCAGTAGGCCGGGTCGAACGGGTCGCCGAAGGAACCACCTACGACCATGGCAATCTCGTCGGATTGCTCCTCGGTCGCTTTGAACTTCGGCAACTGATCGATCAACGCCGCGCTGTGCGCGCTTACCGAACCGAACAGCTCCGGGTATTTCAGCCCGAAGCGCAGCGCCCCATAACCACCCATCGAAACGCCGGTAATTCCCCGCTCCTGGCGGACAGCGTGAATCCGGTAATGGCTTTCGATGAACGGAATAAATTCCTTGATGAAGAAAGCCTCGTAGCGCACTTTTCCGTTGCGCGAATTGATGTAAAACGAGCGGCCGGCGTTGGGCGCGACCAACAGGAATTCGCCGATTTTATCCTCCGCGCGAAGATCTTCCACTTCGTTGGTTACACCGGTGTTCACCAGGATCTGTTCGTTCCCGCCCAAGCCATGCAGAAAATATAGAACCGGATACTGCTTGGTTTTGTCTTCGTCGTACCCGCGCGGCAGGATCACGCAGTACGCCACGGGATGGCCAAGTATTTTGCTCGGAACGGTTCGGCATTCGCCGCGCCCGGGCTGTGCGGCGCGCAGAGACGGCGCGCCCACCGTGCAGGTTACGGCTGAAAGCAGAAAGAGCAGGAGGCCGAAGCTTTTATTCATAACGCAGCGCTTCGACGGGGTTCAGTTGCGCCGCCCGCGACGCCGGATAAATTCCGGCAGCGAGACTCACCACGAAAGAGATGGCGATCGCCGCCAGTACCATCCACCACGGCACGCGCGATAAATCGATGGTCGGCAGCTGCTGGCGCGTCAAATACACATTGGTTCCGAAAGTCAGTGCCCTGCCAATCAGCCAGCCGAAGAACACTCCGAAAATTCCGCCGACAATCCCCATTACGCCAGCCTCGGCAAAAAACAATTTCCGCACGTCGCTGTCCTGCGCGCCCAGCGCTTTCAACACGCCGATCTCACGCCGCCGCTCCAGAATAGCCATGGCTAAAGTGTTGATGATGCCGAGGCAGGCCACGGTCAACGCCAGGCTGCCGAAAATAAACAGCAGCGAATCGAAGACCTGAAAAAACAGCTGAATATTCTTGGTCGCGTCGATAATCGAAAATGTTCCGAAGCCCATGGACTTGATCGAGTCTTCGACGGATTTCACATTGGTCGGGCTCTTCACTCGCACGGTCAACGTTTCGTACACCGGCTTGCCGTTCAAGCCGCGCAACAATTCACGCATGTCGCCCGGTTGCGACGCACGCAGCTTCTGTGCGGTTTCCATCGGAATCAGCAGGCGCCCGCGACCCAGGCCGCCAAAACCAGCGGCCGGCTCGGTTTCCACGATGCCGATAATGTGCAGCGTCATTTCCCGCGGCACGATGGAAAATCCGGCGCTCAGTCCATCACCGCCGCTGGGGCCGAATTCGTTGTCTTCACTCGCATCGGACGCGGCGCCCTTGCCGTTCAGGCGCGCAGCAGGCTGGCTCGGAATGGGCTGCTTTTCGGCGTAGCGCAAAATCACGTCCTTGCCGATCAGCGAATCGGGATCCTTCGACAAATCCTTGGCCAGCTCCACCTGCAAAATCGCTTCACGGGCACTGCCACTCGAAAAAAAAGTGCCCTTCATATTGTCGAAAGCGCCGTCCGCCTGCGCCGATTGCACGATCCCCGCTGCGGTGGTCCCGTACGGCTTGCCGTCGTACTGAATTTCGGTCTGGAAGCGCATCTCCGGATACACTTCGGTGACGTTCGGCAATTTGGCCAAATCCTGACGCGCGGTTTCATCGAGGCGGCGCGAAGGCCCCTTCGGCGTGCTGTCGTCGCGGCGCGGACCGCCGAAGCGGCGCTGATTGGCTTGCGAAACAACAAACACCGCGTCGAACAATCCGCTTTTCGCCAGCCGCGAACTGGCCATTTCCTGCAAGCCCACCCCCAGCGAGGTCATCGCCACCAGCGACGCCACGCCCACAGCGATGCCCAGAGTCGTCAGCGAATTGCGCAACAGCGCTTCGCGCAGATTCCGCCCAGCCAATTCGGTCAAGTCGCGCAGCTTCATGCCGTCATTCCAACGCCGTCGCTGATCAGTTTTCCGTCGCCCATCAAGATGATGCGCTGGGCAAATTTCTCGGCCCGCGGTCGGTCGTGCGTCACCATGACGATCGTCATCTGCAGTAACTGATTGATTTCCTGTAGTAGCCGCATAATCGTGTCGCCGGTCACGCTGTCGAGATTGCCGGTGGGCTCATCAGCCAGCAGAATCGTCGGCCGGTTCACCAGCGCGCGCGCCAGCGACGCGCGCTGCTGTTCCCCGCCGGATAATTCGCTGGGGCGGTGCGTGAGCCGCGCGGTCAGTTTTACCCGTTCCACCGCCTCGCGCACCCGCGCGGGACGCTCGGCGCGATCCACCTCCGCCAGACGCAGCGGCAGTTCCACATTTTCTTCGAGGGTCATGCGCGGCAAAAGGTTAAATGCCTGAAAAACCATGCCCACGGTGTGGCTGCGGTGATGCGCCAGCTGCCGCGAATCCATATCGGCGAGATCCTTGTCGTGGGCGTAGATCGCGCCGGAAGTGGGCCGGTCGAGCCCCGCCAGCAAGTTCAGCAAAGTGGATTTACCGGAGCCGGAACTGCCCAGCAACGCGACAAATTCGCGTTCGCGGACGGTGATCGAAACGTCGTCGACCGCGCGCACCAGCGCCTCGCCCATTTGGTATTGCCGGGAGACATGATCGGTACGAATCGCAAATCCAGCGGAATTCCCTGTGGTCACACTCACTATGATATTACGTTTGCAGCCTCTCTTTAGTTACATTGAACACCAGCTGGCGATTCCCTGCTCCGCGGCCGAAATCCGCGCGAACGTCCTATGTTAGACTCGTGAGCCCAATACTCCGCATGAAACGAACTTTTCTAGCCGCCAGCGCCTTCGCTCTGACCGTTGCGATTCTGTTTCCGCTGCGTTCGTCGCGCGCGCTGCAAGAAGCACCGCCGCGCGTGGTGGAGTATACTGAACGCGTTCAGATGTCCACCGGCGAAGTCCGCAAAGGCGACGTTTGCGCCACTTTTTATCCGGAACTTGAATCGAACGAATTTTTCCGCGGCTTGCAGCGCACCGAAACCGACGAAGGCCGCACCTTCCGCAAATATTCACAGTTGGTGACTACCTACCCGCCGAGCCTGCGGATTCAGATCGATGTGCGCATCAGCATCTGTGACGCCGACATCTATACTCCCGCGCCCATTCCTGATTTTTTGAAGACCCTGCATTTCAAAGTGCAATGGAAGAAGGCGATGTACCTGCGGCCGGTGGGCAGTTTTTCGGTGGAAAGTATTCCGCTGACTCTCGATCAAAGTGAAAATCGCAAGGTGCTGGTGGTCCAGATCCACGACAGCACAAACGTGCCGCTGACCGACCATTTGATACTTACGATTCTTTCGCCCGACGGCAAAATTCTTTCCAGAATGGCCGCGCGGCCATAGATGCTCCGCGCACCTTCGCGCGACTACGAGTTCTGCGCCCGCCGCCGTTCCCCGACCCAATCGAGAAACCGCCGCATCCGCACTCGCTCGCGCCACATTAGCGACATAAATTCCGTGCGGTCCAGCTCCGCGGCTTCCTTGCCGAAGAAAGTTTCCAGCCGCCATTGAATGTACGGCGAATCCCAGGGATGCAGACGATAGCCTTTGGCGATGATCCAGTAATAGCGCAGGGCGTTCAGCATCGCGCTTCCCCGCCCGATGCCGCCACGACCGATGCTAAAATGAAAGCGTGACCGACGCGACACCAAAATCCGCAGAAGACCATTACTACGACGGGATTGATTTTTTTGGCGCGGGAAAATTCACGGAAGCCATCGCGGAATATAACCGGGCCCTGGCGATCGATCCAAAGTTTGGCGACGCGCTCCATGGCCTCGCGCAAGCCTATCACGCCCAGCAGGATTTCGACCGCACCATCGAAGCCGCGCGCCGGATCTTGGCCCTCGACCCTGAGGACATTTTGGCCTGGACCACCATTTCCCGCGCGTACCAGCGCAAAAATATGATCCCCGAAGCCGAGGAAGCCGGAAGCAAAGCGCGCATTCTAGGCTGGAAGCAGCAACTGCGCGAGCAAAAGGCAAAATCGCAAACGGAGTAAAAATTCCTCAGGGGCTAAAGCCTTTTGCAATGTGTCACTTCTTGTCGGAGCTAAAGCTGCGCCCCCCTAAAAATCCTGCTTCGCCATTAGTTCGCCGCACGCGTTTTTGAAACGGACTTGGTCAGTTGCACCGCTTCGGCGATTATCTCTCCGTTCCCGGCCGCCGATTTCCCATCCGGCATGACGACTGTATCTTCAAATCCGATTCGCGTGTCGTGCCCTTTCATCGCGGCAATGCCGATGAAGTTCCATGCCGTATCGTTGTAGCCATGCAGCAGACGCGGAATGTTCACGCTGCCGCGATTCAGGAACGCCTCGAGAAATCCCACGACCGCCACCGCGGCGGCCATATCCTGCTCTTCCGGTTCCAGCAGCGCGCGCAAACATTGCGGACCGATCTTGCTACCAACGAAGTTTTCCACCGCGAGCACGCTGCCCAGCCCCGCCTCGATTCCCACACCGCGCGAAATCAGCAATTGCGCCAGCTCAACCGCGCCCGGCTCATTGAAATTCACCGATGCAAAATCCGGTAACACTTCCCACGCCGAAACCTTGGCATGTCGCGTGGCCGAATCCGGTTCAATCCATTCCGCGGTGCTCACGCCAATCGGCGTGCCCGGCACTGCCTGGCGCATCGCCCGCAGCGCCGCCGCCACGTCGCCGGCATCCACGCTTTCCCGTCCGTCACTGCCCCGCACATGAAAATGAACGCACGCTGCACCGGCCGCCACCGCCGCGCGCGTCGATTCCGCCATTTCCGCAATCGTAAAAGGAATTGCCGGATTTTCGTCGCGGGCTCGCGCTCCGTTCAGGGCTACTTGAATCACGATGAACCCTCCCAAGTGTTCCTACAAAAAAATGCGGGACGGACCAGGAATCCGCCCCGCATTTTAAGCGCAACGCCGCTTGAAAATATCTACAGCGCGGCGCAAACCGATTTCACTTCGGTGTAGTTCTTCAACACTTCGTGTCCCATTTCGCGGCCCCAGCCCGACTGCTTGTATCCGCCGAACGGCATGGTCGCATCGAACACGTTGTAGCAATTGATCCACACTGTGCCGGCCTTGATTTTCGCGGCCAGCGCGTGCGCCTTCTTGATGTCCTTGGTCCAAATGCCCGCCGCCAGACCGTACACCGTGTCATTGGCCTTCGCGGCGATTTCGTCGATGCTGTTGAACGGGCTGGCCGTAACTACCGGTCCGAAAATTTCTTCCCGCACGACCTTCATTTTGTCAGTGGTATCGACCAACACCGTGGGCTTGACGAAGTAGCCCTTGGTGCCTTCGCGGGAACCGCCGACCGTCGCGCGGGCGCCTTCTTTCTTGCCCGAATCCATGTAGCCGACCACGCGATTCAGCTGTTCTTCGGAAACCAGCGGGCCCATATCGCAATCCGGATCGAATCCCTGGCGCACGCGAATCTTCGAGGCTTTCTCCGAGATCCCTTCGACCACTTTGTCGAAAATATCTTTTTGGATGAACAACCGCGAGCCGGCGCAACAGGTCTGCCCTTGATTGAAGAAAATCGCGCTGGCCGCGCCGGGAATGGTCGCTTCCACGTCCGCGTCATCGAACACGATGTTGGGCGATTTGCCGCCGAGTTCCAGCGACACTTTCTTCAGATTACCGGCTGCCGCATGAACGATCAGCTTGCCCACTTCGGTCGAGCCGGTGAACGCCACTTTGTCCACGTCGTCATGCGCCGCCAAAGCCGCGCCGGCCGTTTCGCCGTATCCCGGGATAATATTCACCACGCCATCCGGGAAGCCCGCTTCCTGGACCAATTCCCCCAGCCGCAGCGCCGTCAGCGGCGTCTGCTCGGCTGGCTTCAGCACGATGGTGCAACCCGCCGCCAGCGCCGGCGCCAGCTTCCACGCCGCCATCAGCAACGGAAAATTCCACGGAATAATTTGGCCCACGACGCCGATCGGCTCGCGGCTGGTATAGGCAAAAAACTTGCCCTGCGGCGCGCCCGAAAACGGAATGGTGTTCCCTTCGATCTTGGTCGCCCAACCCGCGTAGTAGCGGAAATGGTCGATGGCCAGCGGAACGTCCGCAGCGCGTGCGACCTTCAACGCCTTGCCGTTATCGAGCGATTCGAGCTGCGCGAATTCCTCGAGGTGCTGTTCGAGCAAATCCGCCAGCTTCCAGATCATCCGCGAACGATCCGAGTGCGAAATCTTGGACCACGCGCCGGTTTCAAACGCCGCGCGCGCCGCTTTCACCGCGCGATTAATGTCTTCCTTATCGCCTTCCGCGATGTTTGAAAGCACTTCGCCAGTGGCCGGGTTATACGTCGGAAAGGTTTTGCCGCTGGCCGCATCCACCCACTTGCCGTTGATCAGCATTTTGTGGGTCTTGCCCACGTACCCGCTGACCTTCGGATCCATTTGGACGACCGAGGTTGCCGTTGCCATTTCGTAATCCTCCTTCAGTCTGTAAACGATTTACGAGAAATCGATGCGGAAACTTTTTGTAGGCGAAAAAGCGCGAGTCGCGCCTGAAACCCGGATGAAACGGGAAATAATATTCGCCGAGTCGCCGGCTGCGGGGGATTCAGCCTTGCGTGACGCGCCAACCCGGGGAAAATGCACAGCGCCTGCCATCATGTGATCCGAGCCTGAATTTCGCGATAACTGGCCAGACCCGCCCATCATATTCCTGCCAGATGGCGAAAGGCAATAGCCCGCCGAGGCCGGCAGTCTTGTCGTTTGGATTATGCCGAGGAATTATTCTTGAAGTCCTGGATTATCACCCACACGAATATGGCGAATACCACTGCGAAGATGACTGCTACCCACCCAGGGCCCAATCCAATCGGAATAGGGAAGAAAATGACGAATAGCGAAAACCACCATGGCCATTCCTGTTCCTTTCCCGGTACCGGGCTTCCCGTCATCGGAACGCTCAGACTCCTCCGTGGCTCAGGTCTTCCTGAATCAACCCGCGGATTTACCCACCCAGACCCGCTGGGTCGCGGGCTTGCCTAAATGAATGTGTTTGGCGCGCTGACCGGAGACGGATAGTTCCATGGTTTCGTCGTATTCGCGGCGGTGCACCTTCACCCGCACACCGGGCTGAAGCTGCAGACCCACCAGAAATTCGAGGAATTTTGGGTCCTTCTCGTACACGCGCAAGACTTCGTACTCACCGCCCGTTTCCGCTTCGGACAATTTCAGCGCGCCGAATTTCTTGCGCAGTTTGGCCATGCCCCCGACCAGCGGCACGCCGTGCGGGCAGCGGCTCTCCCGGCCAAACCGCTTCAACAGCAGGTCCGCCACTTCCTGTGAAATGCCGTGCTCCAGTTTTTCCGCTTCTTCGTGCACTCGCGACCAGGGCAGGCCAATGACGTCCGTAAGCAGTTTCTCGGCCAGCCGGTGACGCAGCACCAGATGCTGCGCGATCTCTTCGCCCTTGGCCGACAACTCGATGCGTCCATCGCGCCTCACGTGCAAATATCCGCCGCGAGTCATGCGCTTCAATGCCGCCGTCACCGCCGGAGGCGTGACGTCCAAATCTTCCGCCAGTCGCGCGCTGATCGGCGTCTGCTCTTCCTGCACAAGCTCCCAGATCGCTTTCAGATAATCTTCCTGGGAGACGCTGGTTTGTTCTCGACGCATGATTCCTTGGCTGATGACCGAATGCGGCTGCGATTATCTGTTGCCGTGGACCTAACGCTGGCTGCCCCGTCCCGGTTCCATGCTGTCGTCGCGCAGGCTGGTGCGTAGTTGCGCGGCCAGCAGGGTCACCCGCGCTTCGATGCTGTCGCGAATGCGCCGATGCAGCTCGATGTCCTCGCCAAATGGATCCTGTACATCCCAATCCTCGAATTTCTTCCCAGCGAAAAGCGACCCGCCCGGAATGCCCGACATATTCACGATCAGGTGCGGCGTCCTCAATTCTTCGCTTTGCAATCCCTTCGAGAATTGCCCGTGCACCGAAATTCCCTTTTCGTGCAACACCGCCTTCGCGGTTTTGTCGATGAAACCCAGCGGCGTCACTCCGGCGCTCTCCGGAGCAATAATGTCGCCGTGCGAATGCCGCGCAATCGCCTCAGCCATCTGGCTGCGCACGCAATTCCCCACGCAGACGAAAAGCACGCGTATCGGTTCGCCCATGACGCTTAGAGAATGTCACAATTCGCGGGGTCTTGTCAGGCAGGATGATGAAGTGAATCAGTTTTTGTCGAAGCGCAAGAGCATCCGCAGCGCCAATTCGTTTTTCCGGGTGCCGCACTCTTCGCCTTCTGAAGGGTGCGGGTTTAGAGCTCAGCAGGACAGAAACCACTGATGGCGGCGAAGTGCATGACGCGTGGCCGCAGCGCTCAACGTATGCCGTTGTCCTTCGCCATTCGCGCAAAGTATTCGTGAATCGTGGGGTCCTCAGTCAATTCCGGATGAAACGTCGAAGCGAGAATATTTCCCTGCCGCACCAAAATGGGGTGGCCGCCGAATTCCGCTAGAACTTCAACCTTGGGCCCAACGGTTTCAAAAATCGGCGCGCGAATAAAAACCATTTCGATGCGCTGTTCACGCAGCTTGGTTTGCACCACATGCACGTCGCTCGCGAGCTGTCGTCCGTAGCCGTTCCGCAGCACCGACGCGTCCAGCAGTCCCAACGACGCTTGCGGCGGCCCGTGCACTTCGCGAGCCAGCAAAATCGCGCCGGCACAGGTGCCGTACACCGGCCCGCCAGCGGCGCCAAATTTCCTCAGCGGCTCGAACAGTCCTTCTTCCGTCATCACCTTCAGGTGTGTTGTGCTTTCGCCGCCAGGCAAGATGATTCCATCGAGGCTATTCAAATCGTCGGAGGTCCGGACATAACGGTGCGCAACGCCAATGCGATCGAGCATCTTGGCGTGCGCTTCGTAATCACCCTGTATTGCTAGAATTCCGATTGTCATGGCGATTAAAAAAATTCACGCCAAGCGGCCGTATCAACCGCTTGGCGTGAGCCTTGCTCGTGCCGAGATGCGGCAACTACCAGCCGCGGGTCTGCAGCAAATCCTTCTCTTCCATTTGGCGAATATCGAGGCCCTTCATCGCCTCGCCCAATTCTTCCGACGCTTCGAGCACTGCTTTCGGGTCCTTGTAATGCGTCGTCGCCTTCACGATCGCGCGCGCCCGCACCGACGGATCGCTCGATTTGAAAATTCCGGAGCCGACGAAAACCGCCTCCGCGCCGAGTTGCATCACCAGCGCCGCATCTGCCGGAGTGGCAATGCCGCCGGCCGAGAAATTCGGCACCGGTAATTTTCCATTCTTCGCGATCCAGGCCACCAATTCAAACGGCGCGCCCAGCTCTTTCGCTTCGTGCACCAATTCTTCCTCGCCCAACAAAGTCAGCCGCTTCATTTGGCCAACGATGGTGCGAATGTGCCGCACCGCCTCGACGATATTGCCGGAGCCGGCTTCGCCCTTGGTGCGTATCATGGCCGCGCCTTCGGCGATGCGCCGCAACGCTTCGCCCAGATTCCGCGCGCCGCAAACGAACGGCACTTTGTAACCATGCTTCCACACATGATGTTCGTCGTCGGCAGGCGTCAGCACTTCGCTCTCGTCGATGTAATCGACTTCGAGCGCCTGCAAGACCTGCGCTTCGGCAAAATGTCCGATGCGCACCTTGGCCATCACCGGGATCGACACGGTGTCCATGATTTCGCGAATGATCCGCGGAGCGGCCATCCGCGCCACGCCGCCTTCCTTGCGGATGTCCGACGGCACGCGCTCCAGCGCCATCACCGCGCAGGCGCCGGCGTCCTCGGCGATTTTGGCCTGCTCGGCGTTGGTCACGTCCATGATCACGCCGCCTTTCAACATTTCGGCCAGGCCGACTTTCACCCGCCACAAATTATTGCTCATCACGTCCATCGCGCTCTCCCGTTTGCTTCGCTTTCTAAATTTTACGTACTGGAAACTTGTTCCGCTGCTCCATCCTGCTTTTTCTGCGCCGCGCCCAGAATCACAAACCGCCCGCGGCTGCGCGCCAAAACTTTCCCCGACGCGTCCTGGATTTCGCCCACCAGATGCAAATTCCGCCCGGTCATTTCTTTTTCGTAGCCTTTCACCACTAAATCGGCGTCGACCCACACCGGCTTCAGATACTCGATGTTCATCTCGGCGGTCACCGCGCGCACCCCGCGAAACCTGCAGACCTTGCCCATCACTTCGTCCAGCACCACCGCAATCACGCCGCCGTGAATAATTCCAAACGCGCCCTGATACTCCGCGCCCAGCCGAAAGCGGCCGATGATTTTCCGCGCGGCGTCATCCTGCTCGAAGGTCAGCTGCATGCCGCGCGCGTTTCCGCCGCCACAGCCATAACATACATTCGTCGGGTTCGGCTCGATCAGCATTTCGTCCCTTCCCTCAAAAGCGTCCCAACGTCAGCGGTGCCCTGGAACGCTGGATGAACCATTCGATTCCGCCGGCGATCAGGAACCACCACACCGTACCGGCCAGGATGATCCAAGCCTCCGCAATTCCCGGGCGCGTCCATCCCAACACGTACGGCACCGCCGATACCGGCCAGTCCGACCAAAAAATGAACGTGAACGAGATCGCCCAGCCCCGCAACGCGGGCACCACGGCTCCGGCATAGCTGAAGCCACACGCCACTAAATGCGCGGCCGGAAAAACATAGACCCAAGTCTCGTGCCCGCGCAACTTCAGATGCGCCATCCATCTCGTTCCCGTATGCGCGCCGCTCATGCCGCGTCAAAGATCGCTAGACCAACGCCACGCGGGTATGGGTATGCAGTTCGCCCCGCGCGCCACGCTGGCGCTTCCGAAATTCGACCTTCAGCAATTCGCTCAGCGTTTCCACGCCTTTGGCGATGCGCTTCTCGTCCACCGAACCAAAGCCCAGCCGCAGCGTGTTCGGGTGCGGGTTCTGGAAATAAAAATGTCGTCCCGGAATGTACAGCACTCCGCGTTCGCGCACGTGAATCAATAATTCTCCGGCGTCGAAGCCCGCGGGCAAGGTGACCCACACCGATAAGCCGCCTTCCGGACGCGTCCAGGTGACCCCTTCGGGCATGAACTTCTGCAGCGCATTTTCCATCGCATCGAGCCGGCGCAAATATACTTTTTTCATCTTGGCCATGTGCCGGGCCAGATACCCGCGGCGCACAAATTCAGCCAGGGTGGCCTGCGACAGCTGGTCCGTGTGCAGATCGGTCGATTGTTTTACCAGCCGCAGACGTTCAATAGCGCTTTCCGGGCCAATGCACCAGCCCACGCGCAAACCGGGGAACGCAATCTTCGAGAAGCTGTCGATCTGAACCACGTTACCATTGCGGTCCAGCGACTTCAGCGACGGCAACGCCGCGCCGCGCAGGCGCAACCGCCCGTAAATATAATCCTCGATCACCGGCACCTGATAGCGCGCCGCAATTTCCAGCAGGCGTCGGCGTTCGGCCAGGGGCATAGCGGTCCCGGTAGGATTATGAAAATCCGGCGTGGCGAAAATAAATTTTACTCGGTTCTGCATCAGCACCGATTCCAAGGCGTCGAGGTCCAGGCCCACATGCCCGGTCCGCTGCGCGTTGGTCTCGACGCCAACCGCCAGCATGCGCACGCGCGTGCCCGCAAAAATCGCTACAGCCCCCGGATACGTCGGGTTTTCCAGCACCACCCCGTCGCCCGGACGCAGAAACGCCTTGCACACTAGATCGATGGCCTGCTGGCAGCCGTCGGTAATCAGCAATTGCTCGTTGCGCACCGCGAGCCCTTCCTCGCGAAAAAAATCCATCAGCACGCGCTTCAGCGGCTCATAGCCGTCCGACGAGCCCAGCTGCAAAACTTTGCGGCCCTCGTTGCGCAGCACGGCATTGGCGCAGCGCCGGAATTCTTCGACCGGAAAAAATTCCTCCGACGGACGCGCGGTGACGAAGCCAATCGAATCGGCGGGAATTTCTGGCATCAGCCGGCTCAGCGATTCCTCGGCGCGATCGTCGGCGAAAAGCGATTCCCAGCGCGTGGCTCCGTGACCATTACCATTGGTGCGCGGCGGCGGAGTGAATTGTCTGGCGGGCGCGCCGGCAATAAACGTTCCGCGCCCCACGTGCCCCTGGATCAAACCTTCGGATTCGAGTTCGGCGTAAGCGTTGGCCACGGTGGTGCGGTGGACGCCCAGGTGGGTAGCGAGTTCGCGGCTGGCCGGGATGCGGTCGCCGGTGCGCAGTTCCCCGCAATGGACCAGCGCGCGCAGCTGATCGCGCAACTGAACATAGAGCGGGATATGACTTTCAGCCTGTAAATGCAGAGGAAGCAATGGCTCTCTCCTGCAGTCCAATCTACACGATGGATTCTAGCAGTAAAGAGCCATTTTGTCTTTACGGCCCCCGGGCTTCCAATCCTTCCTTCCCGCACACCCAGCTCGCCCCTCTTCTTCGCCCGCCAAGTCCAGCTCCCAAACCGCCCTTGGCCATCATCCAGAGGAGCGCCTTTCGCGACGAAGGACCTCTCGTCGATTGCCATTACACCCGCACCACGTCCCAAGACGGTGGCGCAATCATTTTGATTTGATCGATCGCGGTGTGAAAGCTCTACGACTTCCCCAAGAAGTGACCCACAACCAAAACGCACACCGAATACAGCGACACAAACGTGAAGGTGAAAGCGAAAAAGGACCCCGTAAAACTCCACCGCGTCTGGCCCTTCGCGAATCGATAGAGGAAAAATAAAATGATGGCCCCCGCCAACCAAAGGCCAAATCCGGTAACGACAAGATATCTTTGGTCTGCCGTCAGCACCCGCGCCACAATGCCCAACCACGGCAACAGCCCCGCCGTTACTCCCAAAATTGCAAACCAACGGGGCACTTCAGATTTGATCGAAGAAGTCGCTTCCATTCGCGATGACCGTTTACTGCGATCGGAGCAAATATCTTTGAATCTTCCCCGTCGAGGTTTTTGGCAGCTCCGTCACAAATCGAAAATCGTGCGGACATTTGAATTGCGGCATGCGCGTGCGGAGCCAGCCGTGAATTTCGCTGTCGAGCCCGCCGCCGGGACGAATCACGCTAGGCCGCAGGACGATATACGCGACCGGCTTCACCAGCCCTACCGAATCGGTCTGGCCGACGACCGCGCACTCCGACACCGCCGGATGCCCCATCAAAGCGTTTTCCACTTCGCCGGGCGAGACCCACATCCCGGCGACCTTCATCATGTCGTCCGAGCGCCCGCAATAATGAAAATAGCCATCGGCGTCGCGCGTGAATTTATCTCCGGTGACCACCCAGCCGTCGTGTTTGGTTTTCGCGGTCAGCTCCGCGTTCTGCCAGTACTCGGTGAAGGCGCTCGCGCCTTTCACCCACAAATTCCCCACTTCGCCGTCGGGCACCGGCACGTCGGCGTCGTCCAGAATTTTCACTTCGTACCCTGGAACCTGATCGCCGCAACTTCCGGCGCGGACTTTTCCCGGCCGCGACGAGAGAAACACGTGCAGCATTTCGGTCGAGCCGATACCGTCCAGAATTTCGATTCCGAAACGCGCGCGAAAGCGCTCGAACACCTCGGGCGGTAACGCTTCGCCGGCGGAAACCGCCAGCCGCACCGACGAAAAATCAATGCGCATGCCGCGTTCGGCTTCCTGCAGCAGCCGGGCGTAAAAAGTCGGCACCGCAAAAAACACGGTGGGCTTGAAGCGGTTGATGGTATCGGCGATTTCCATCGCGTTCGGGCGCTCGGGATTCAGAATCGTGCTGGCTCCGAAAAACAGCGGGAAGTACATGCCATTACCGAGTCCGTACGCGAAATAAAGTTTCGAAACGGAGTAGAGCCGATCGTCGGCGCGCAACTGCAGGACGCTCTCGGCAAAATTTCGCGAGGTAGTCAGCATGTCGCCGTGGCGATGCACGGCCGCTTTGGCCGCGCCTCCGCTTCCCGAGGTGTACAGAAAAAACGCGACGTCGTCGGCTTTGGTCAGATGGGTCTGCACGCTGCATGTCTTCGCGTGCAGCCAATCGTCCAGCGCGACGATTTTGCGGGCGATGCGTTCCGGCCGGGGCGTATCGGATTTGGGATCGACGATGACCAGCAAATCGAGCGCCTTGGTGGGCGCTTCGGCCGCGAACTCGCCCACGGCGGACGAGTGGACCATGGCCACTCGCGCGCCGCAATTCGCCAAGTAATGGCGATAGTCGCTGGCCCGTGCGTGCGGATTCACCGGAACCGCAATCGCGCCGATCTTTGCCGCGCCCAAAAATGCCGCGACGAACTCGGCCGAGTCGGGCAACACGATCAGTACGCGGTCGCCCGGCTGGCAGCCGGCAAAGCGTAGCGACTGCGCCATGCGCGTGGTGAATTGGTCGAGCTGCGCGTAGGTGTATTTGCGGCCCGTGCCCAGAATCGCGAGGCGATCGGGATGCGCCGCGGCCGGCCGCGAGAGAAACTCATCCGCAATATTGAACTGTGCCGAAGCCTGTGCCGACCGTGCCTCAACCGCCATGTGGCGATTCTACTCCACAACCAAGCCGAGGCGTAGCGCCTCCGCGGCTGGAGCGCTGTGGGCCAAAGTGTACGGGCAAAAAAAAGAGGGCGCTCGAAAGCGCCCTCTCAAAATCCTCGAATTGTCCCGCGACAACCGCCTACTGCGTGGCCGACTTCTCGCCCAGCCGCCGCATGCGTTCCTGCAATTTTTTGCGCAGCGGTGCCGGAGCATTCGGATTGAACGCCACCAAATACCACAACGGTTGCGTGCGGTCCTTGCTCAGCCGCGAAAGCGTCGAAGCGTCGCTGTTCGGATGCCGCGCGATGTTTTCGCGAATCGCTGAATACGGATGGTGCGACAAGCGTGCCAAAGTCTTCGCGGTGACTTTCGGATGCTCGCTGATCAACCGCAGTAAGTAAAAAT
>PMHK01000079.1:32068-39332 GCA_003156635.1 Acidobacteriota bacterium
CGCGGCGCCGGCAGCGCGCTGCGCTCCACCGAATCCAAAACTCGCAGCAAGTGCTGGCGTTCGCCGAATACAATCTGCGAAGTTCGCACCGCCTTCCCTTTCGCCGCATTTCGTACCAAATCTGACCTTCTCATTTTGCCTTCACCCCGCGTATCTCAGCGCCGCAGTTCTCCCCAGGACGGCTCCGGATCGATTTTCGATTTCGAAATTGTGCCGATTAAAACCCTTTTTGGCCGCGACGAAGCAGCAGTCGCCGGCTCCCTAAAATTGCCTCGTGCGAAATTCGTGCAGTCCCCGTAGCGTGGCGCGCAGCCCAATCTGCAGCTTTGCGTACAATCCGCAACGCGCCAGATTATCCAACCGGCCCCGCGCAGAGTAAAGGAGAGTCGAGGATTACTGTTCCTAGGAACGCAATACATGGTTCTAGGACTACCCTGCCACTACCCCGCACTGGCGCGTTGCCACGCCAGTAAATCGGATGCGTCGTCGCAGGCGAAGACCCGCGAATTAGGCCGCCAGTTGCGAGATCTGCAACAACCAATTATCTTCGTTAAGTAGCGAACCACGGAGATTTCTGACGATGTCTGCCTTCAGCGAGCATAAAGAAGAACTCGAACATTTTCAGACCATGATGGGTCCGCAGCGCGGCGCGTTGGCGGTGACGCTCGATCTGCTGACCAACGCGCTGGTGCTGGTCGGCCAGCATGGCGTTTATTGCCACACCAATCGCGACCCGAACATTCCGGTCATGGACATTCGCATCGTCCAGGCAGAAATCGGCAAAGCCAAAGAACTGATCCAAAGCGTGATGGAAACTATGCGCGCCGAACGCGATGCCAAAGGCGCCGCGTCGCCCGGCCACACTTAGCCGTTACAGCGTCGAATAAACCAGCGTCGTGAAGAAATCGCCGGTCACGTTTCCTTTGCCCCATTGCGCGTCCAGATCGGCGGTGGGTTTGGCGGCCACCACCTCCGGCAAACTCTTTCCCGCGTTCTTTTGTTTTTGCACTCGGTCGCGCACCGTGACCAGCATGTCGTGATAGCTGCTCAGCGCGGCTTTGTCACCCAGGGGGCCGTGCCCCGGTACGATCTTCGTTTCCGCGTCGGCCTGCGTCAGGCATTGCGCGGAGCCCTCGATCATTCCGTTGATGTTTCCACCGGAACTGGGATCGATAAACGGATAGATGCCGTTGAACAGCACGTCGCCGCAATGCAGCACGTTACCTTTCTGATAGCGGACGTAAATGTCGCCATCGGTATGCGCCGGCTGGATATACGCCAGGTCGATCTGCTCTCGGTTGTAATACAGCGTGAATTTGTCGTTGAACGTGGTGCGCGGCCAGGCCCCCACCGGCGCCGCATCGAAATGCATTTGAAATGCCGCAATTTCCTGCGGAGTCGAAAGCCGCTTCCGGCAATTTTCGTGGGCCATGATCGCCGCGCCGCCGCTGTGAAACGCGTCGTTCCCGTCGGTGTGGTCGAAATGCCAGTGGGTATTGATCAGCAGATTCAGCGGTTTGTTATCGATGGCCGCCAACGCCGCATTAATTTTGGGCACCGCGCCGGCGAAGCTCGAATCCACCAGCACCTTTCCATCCGCGCCGGTCAGCACCACCATGTTTCCGCCGGGACCGGACAGCATATAAATGTTGTCGCGCAGCTTCTGGGTTTGCACTGGGATGGCCGCGGCTTGCGCGCGCATCTGCGCCACGCGATCCTGGCTGATTGGGGCTCCCTGGATTTGCGCGCCGCCACTTTGCGCCTGCTGGCCTGACTGGCTTTGCTGGCTGGTCACCGAACCACCGAGCCCAAAAGGCAGCAATCCTGAAAGCAAAGTAGTTCCTACGATTCCCGAACCCAGCTGCAGCAGCTCCCGGCGCGTCCTTGGTCTCGTTACCAAATTCGAGTTCATGTCGTCGTTCTCCCCTATGAGGTACGTTCAAAACGTACGCCCGAAATAACCGAAAGAAAACCCTAAAACCGTACCCCAAAAAATCTTTCAACCTGCCCGTAACCTTTCCCCTCCCCGCCAGTTTTATAGTATGTAGACGACGAAACAAGGTCGCGCGATTCACCAAATGGGCCGGAGATCGAGTTGAACGCAGTCAGTGCACCCACCGAAAGGCGGCTGATCGAAGCGGCGCAGCAGGACCCCGCGCGCTTCGGCGACCTTTACGAGTTGCACTTCGACCGGGTCTACGCCTACATCGCGCGCCGGCTGAACGACCGCGACGCGGCCCAGGACGTCACCTCCGAGGTGTTTCATCACGCCCTGGCCAACCTGAAACACTTCGAATGGCGCGGCGCACCTTTCGGTTCGTGGCTGATGCGCATCGCTTCCAATGCGATTACCGACCGCTGGCGCAAACTCCACCGCGAATCCGGCGATATCGAAGCGGTGGCCGAGCCGATCAGCAAGGACCCCAGCCCGGAAGACGTGCAGCACACCGCGCGCCTTTTCGCGCTGGTCCGAACTTTGCCCGAGGATCAACGCCGGGTGATCGAAATGCGCTTTGCCGAAGATAAAAGCGTCCGCGAAATCGCCGCCGCGCTGGGCAAGACCGAAGGAGCCATCAAGCAATTGCAGTTCCGTGGAGTTCAACGCCTGCGCGAAGAAGTAGCCACCACCGCGCGCGGCAAAACGAGTGGGACACATGCCTAAAACGAGCCAGAGCGAACAATTCGATCGCATCGTTGCGGCGCTGCTGGCGTCTCCGGCCGCCGTGCCGCCGAATAGCGGCAAGCAGCTCGCGGGCGTCGCGGCCATTGCCGGCCAACTGCGCGCCCTGCCCCGTGAAGATTTTAAAGCTCAACTCAAGGCCCAACTGGAAGGGAGGAAACCAATGGCTAGCCAAGCTGTGGCAGCACCCGAAGCAAGACAGACCGCAACCGCATTCTTGGTCTTCAAAGGCGCCGCGCGCGCGATCGAATTTTACAAAAATGCTTTCGGCGCCATCGAAGTGTCGCGCTTGAACATGCCCGGCGATCGCATCGGCTACGCTGAGATTCGTATTGGCAGCGCCAGCATCATGCTCTCCGATGAATCGCCCGATTACGGCGCCATCAGCGCCGAAACGCTGGGAGGCTCGCCGGTCAGGATTCATCTCTCCGTGCCGGACGTGGACGCGGTAGCTGAACGCTTTGTCGCCGCCGGCGGCCGCATCGTTCGTCCGGTCCAGGATCAGTTCTACGGCGAGCGCTCCGGGCAAGTGGCCGATCCCTTCGGCTACACCTGGTTGATCGCCACTCGCAAAGAAGAAATCACCGCCGAAGAAATGCAGGAACGTTTCGACAAGCTGGTCGCCCCCTCCCCCGCTGCACCCACTGCCGAGGATGAAAAGTGGAAACTGCCGGTCCCTTACATCCGCAAAGGATTCCGCACGCTGACGCCGTACTTACTTGCGACCGGTGCGGCGAACCTGATCGAGTTCCTGAAGAACGCCTTCGACGCCCAGGAAATTTTCCGCGTCCCGCGTCCCGGCGGCAACGATCAAATTATGCATGCGCATTTGCAAGTCGGTGACTCGATGCTGGAACTCGCCGACGCTTCGGCTGAATTTCCGCCGCGAACCTCGGTGAATCTTTTTTACGTGGAGGATGTCGACGCGACCTACGCGCGCGCAGTCAAAGCTGGCGCCACCTCGATGCTTGCTCCTTCAGATAAACCGTGGGGCGACCGCGACGCCGTGGTAAAAGATCCCGGTGGCACCGTGTGGTGCATCAGTTCCCGTGGGCCCGGGGAGCACATCACGCCGGACACTCCGTCGATCGTTCCGATGTTCACGGTGCGCGGCGCCGATAAATATATCGACTTCATGAAGCAGGCCTTCGGCGCCCAGGAAGTAGGAATACACCGGAAGCCCGATGGCGAGATCGCGCACGCGCGACTCCGCATCGGAACTTCGATCATCGCGGGCAGCGAAGCGCACGGCGCCTACCAGTCGGCTCCTTACCTGCTACACATGTACGTGCCTGATACCGACGCGACTTACGACCGCGCGCTGCGTGCCGGAGCCACAACGGTACGTCCGCTGGAAAATGCACCGTACGGCGACCGCACCGCCACGGTCGAGGATCCGGCAGGCAATCTGTGGTCGATTGCGACGCAGATTAAGGAAATGAAATTCTAAGCGGTGATTTCGGCGGCGGGCTAGCCAGCCGGCGTACCACGTTCGCACGCGAGCTTGCCGAAACGCCCTTCGTCTCCGACGGCCTTTCAGACCCTCCGCAACGAACAATCCCGTCACACGCACAAAAAACCAGCGCCGGAGGCGCGGCATAAGTTAGTGCGGCCCGTAAACGCCGGAACAACAAAACCAAAGAACCTCCGAGCACCGGAGGTGCGATATGCCGCCACCCCACCTCCGACGTTCATCCCCACTTCGCCCTGCGGTCTACCTCAAGTACGGATTGTATTCGCGCTCTTCACCAATGGTAGTCGTCTCGCCGTGACCCGGGATTACCAGCGTCTTATCCGGCAGCGCCATCAACTTCTCGCGAATCGATCGCAAAATATCCTTCATCGAGCCACCCCACAAATCGGTGCGTCCGATGCTGCCCTGAAACAACGTATCGCCGGCAATCAGCCGCGCAGGCCCGCCATCGACGCCGCGTGTAACCTGGTGCGCGTGTGAATGTGCATGCGCTTCCAGGTCCGCCTGCAAACTAGCCTGCGCCGAGGCTGTCGCCGGTCCCGGCGTTTGGCGCTCCAGAAATGACCGCGCCGCGCCGGCGCCCTTTCCGCCGCCACTCTCCCCGCCCGTCTCCCCACCCCTCTCAATGTACAGGCTGATGCTTCCAGGCGTGTGCCCCGGCGTATGAATTACCCTCGCCGAATAATCGCCCCAGCGCAGCGTGTCACCTTCCTTCACGAAATCTTCGATCTTGGTGCTTTCCGGCGTCGGCGTGCCCAAAAACTGCGCCTGCACATCCAGGTGCCGGTACAGTTCCAGGTCCGCTTCATGAATCAGCACCGGAGCACCAGTGGCTCGGCGCAGCCCGGCCAAACCGCCCACGTGATCGATATGCGTGTGCGTGCTGACAATCGCCCGCACTTTCAATTTATTGGCCGTTAGAATTTGCAACACGCGCTCCACGTCGTCCCCAGGATCGACCACGATGGCTTCGCGCGTGACCGGATCACCCAGAATCGAGCAGTTGCACTGCAACATCCCCACCGGAATGATTTCGTGAATTAGTTTTTCATTCATATTCAGGTGATCCCCGCCCGCGTGCGAAGAAGAGTGGCCCTCACTCAGGCGGATTCCAGATTCATTTTGTTTTCGGCCGGCAACAGTAGCAGGATTCGCAGGTCAATCCGAAAGTGCAGGATCATGGGTATCAGCAAGCTTCCGGAAACCACAAAGATCGCGCTGAACACTAGCCCCAGAAACGCCGTGCCCGCGATCCCCTTCGGTCCCTGGTACATGTGCGCGACTCCAAATATCGCGCAGGCCAGCAATATGGCAGCAATCAGTTTCAAGTGTAGCGGTTCGTGCCGTAAATATTGAATTAGGAAACCGCGGTAGAGAATTTCCTCTCCGATTCCGGCCGTGGCGCAAATCGCCACCCACCACGACCTTTCCGGGCCGGTCACCGGCAGAATGAACTGCATCGGCTTCAGCGCTTTCTCAATTCCCTTCGCGTAACGCGGACTTCGCGCCATCAGAATGGCGGGCGCCAGCGCGCCTGCCGCGAACGCCACCAGCAACCCGACCATAAACGAATTCGCTCCGGTTCCCGACGGCAGCCACGATATCTCGCGAGGCTCGAGATGAATCCAGAATATGCTGCGCCATCCCACGGCCGCACACGCCACCGCACAGGCCGTCCAGGTGGCCACGATCACCAGCCAATAAAACTTAGTTTTGCGCCGCGGATCCGCACCCGTCTTTAATTTCCGTATTTCGAAGTGATCCCAGATCGGCGCGAGCGCGATCAGGTAAAACGCCAGAAGATGCTGCACGATCATCAACCGGTCTCCTCAGAATCCGCCAACGCCGAACCCTCGCACGGCTGAGCGCCGAACCAGTATATTCAATATCGGAATGGTGATGCCAGCGACCCAATCTGCCCATCTGTTAAGATGGATGTGTGAATTCATGGAAACGCCACTGATCGAGCTGCATCAAGCCGCCGGCGCCAAGCTCGCCACCTATCACGGCTGCGTGCTGCCCGGGACTTTCTCGACCTTCGAAGACGAATATCGCGCCGCCCGCGAATCGCTCGCGATCTTCGATACCAACTGGCACGCCATTATCAATCTCGCGGGGCCGGATCGCCTGCGCTACCTGAACGCGATCGTCTCCAACGACATCAAAAATCTGAAAGAAGGCAGTGGCTCGCTGGCGCTGCTGCTGAATCCGCAGGGACGCATCCTCGCCGAACTTGAAATCTACGCGCTGAAAGATCGCCTGCTCACGCTGTCTCACGCCTCGCTGCGCCAGCGTACCGTCGAAACTGTCGACAAATACATCATCATGGACGACGTCACGCTCGACGACGCGACTGACAAGCTCGGCACTCTCGCCATCGAAGGCCCCCAGGCCGCGCGCACCATCGAGAAAGCCTACGGCTTCAACCTCGACGAAATGCCGGATCTCGCCATTCGCAGCGTGCACATCGACAGCATGCCCTGCGAAATCATCCGGCGCTCGCATTACGGTTACGTGGGCATGGAAGTGGTCGCGCCGCAAAGATCCCTAAAACAAATCTGGGAAAATTTACTGGAGCTGGTCCGCCAGCGCGGCGGCCTGCCTATCGGCATGCAAACTCTCGAATCGTTGCGCCTCGAAGCCGGAATTCCCTTCTATCCCGCCGATTTCAACGACACCGTGATCCCGCACGAAGCCGCCGTGGAAACCACGCACATCAGTTTCACCAAAGGCTGTTACACCGGGCAGGAAATCGTCGAGCGCGTTCGTTCCCGCGGCCAGGTCAACCGCCGCCGCGTCCGGCTAAAATTTTCGACCTCAGAACCGCCGCCGCCCGGCACTCGCCTCAGCGTCGACGGCAAAGAACTCGGCCTGGTCACCAGTTCCGCCTTTTCGCCAAAAGAAAACACCGCTATCGGCATGGGGTATTCCCGCCGCGAGCACGACACTCCCGGCAGCGTTCTCGATTCCGATAACGGCACCGCCGAAGTCATCGCGTAAGGCCACCCCCGCAGCGGGCGCTCCGAGGGAGCTTCACGCCGATCACCGTTGCAGATTGGGCTAGAAGCCTCGCCCGAGCGCAGCTCCGCCTTTGGCCGTCATCCAGAGGA